>NZ_JAKLSP010000009.1:0-173598 GCF_022014505.1 Pseudomonas sp. PGPR40
CCTTCGTCGCGCAGAGCAACGTCGCCGGCAGTTATGGCAAATTCTCCATCGGCACTGACGGTGCCTGGAGCTATGTCGCCGACTCCGCCCACAACGAGTTCGTCGCCGGCACCACCTACACCGACACATTCTCGGTGAGCAGCGCCGATGGCACCGTCACTTCGGTCACTGTCCATATCACTGGCACTAACGATGCCGCGCTGTTGTCCGCCGACATCGCCAACCTGACCGAAACCGATGCCCCACTGAGCACCTCCGGCACCCTCACCATCAGCGACGTCGACAGCGCCGCGACCTTCGTCGCGCAGAGCAACGTCGCCGGCAGTTATGGCAAATTCTCCATCGGCACTGACGGTGCCTGGAGCTATGTCGCCGACTCCGCCCACAACGAGTTCGTCGCCGGCACCACCTACACCGACACCTTCGCCGTAAGCAGCGCCGATGGCACCGTCACCTCAGTCACCGTGCATATCCTTGGGAGCAACGACGCCGCCGTGCTGTCCTCCGCCAGCGTCACGCTGACCGAAACCAATGCTCCGCTGACCACCGGTGGCACCCTGACCATCAGCGACATCGACAGCCCGGAAACCTTCCAGGCCCAATCCGGTACCGCTGGCGCCAACGGAACCTTCGCCATCAATACCGCGGGTAACTGGAGCTATACCGCCAACTCAGCCTTCGACACACTGAATGTCGGCGACAGCCTGACCGACACCTTCGCAGTACTCAGTGCCGACGGCACCGCGACTGCGGTGACGGTGACCATCAACGGCAGCAACGACTCGCCGACGATCACCTCCAACGGCGGTGGTGCGACGGCCTCGGTCAGCGTGGCGGAGAACAGCACCGTGGTTACGACGGTGGTAGCAACCGACGTTGATCTTCCGGCACAAACGCTGAGCTACAGCATCGTTGGCGGAGCCGATGCCGCGAAGTTCTCGATCGTTTCAGGCACGGGCGCGCTGAGCTTTATCTCTGCGCCCAACTTTGAGATCCCGACTGATTCGGGAACGAACAACGTCTATGACGTGATTGTGCGGGCATCGGACGGCACGCTGTTTGATGACCAGGCGCTCGCGGTGAGCGTGACGGGCGTCAATGACAACAACCCGGTGATCACCTCCAACGGCGGTGGTGCGACGGCCTCGGTCAGCGTGGCGGAGAACAGCACGGCGATCACGACAGTGACGGCTACCGATGCTGATCTTCCGGCGCAAACCCTGAGTTACTCGATCCTGAATACGGCCGGGACGGACTTCGGCAAGTTTTCGATCAGCTCAAGCGGGGTGCTAACGTTCAATTCGGCGCCGGATTACGAGAACGCCCAGGATGTCGGTGGTGCTGACGGTGACAATGCCTATGTTGTGGACGTTCAGGTGGCCGACGGCAATGGCGGAACCGACACCCAAACGATTACGGTAAACGTGCAGAACGTAGTTGAGACTCCAGTTGATATGACACCGCCAGCGTCACCAACTGGGCTGACTTACAACAAGACCGGTGGCCCAAACCATAAGCTTTCAGGGAGCGCCGAGGCAAACTCATCCATTAAGGTTTACCTGGACAATGGCAACGGCGTATTTGGCGCCGGCGACACAGAAATTGGGACCGGAACGACCAATACCGGCGGTCAATTCGCCAATATTGATTTGGATGGCAAGTTTACGGGTACCAAGACGCTATTTGTCACGGCTACGGACGCGGCAGGCAACGTTAGTGCTGCAACAAGCATTAGCCTGACTTACCCTGCGGGAGTGTCCGGAGAAGCGATAAACCTTGCGATTGCCGATCCATCCGCAGGCCTGAGCGACAGCTTTGTTGTCACAGTTACCGACGTTCCGTCAAATTGGATTCTAAACACCGGAACCAACAACGGCGACGGCAGCTGGACCGTGCAGACCAGTGATCCCGGCGCATTGACCGTGACAACACCAGAAGGCTACACAGGCGCCACGGTGCTCCACATCAACATGACCTGGACCAACGCAGACGGCAGTGTAGGCAGTTCCTATGTGTTCAATAACGTTGAGGCCTTTGCCCCCGACGCGCCGATCTTCGCCTTGTCCGCTGACGACAACCTGACTGGCTCGTCCGGTGCCGACATTTTCGTCTTCGCCCAGCCGATCGGTAACAACCAGATCTACAGTTTCGATGTCACGGCGGACAAGATCGACTTGATCGGTTTCCCAGGCATCAACAGCTTTGCTGATCTGAGTATCACCAACGACGCCAACGGCAATGCGCTGGTCAGCATCAGCTCCGGCCAGTCGGTCACCCTGAAAGGCGTCGATGCGGCGGACTTGAGCGAAGCGAACTTCCAGTTCGATGTGGACCCGGTCATGACCAATACCGGCACCCTCACCATTGCCGACGGCGCGATCATGCCATTCGGTGGCAGCATTCAAAACAGTGGCACCATCGAACTCGGCTCCACCGGCAGCGAAACCGAGCTGGAAATTCTTTTCCGCGGTGCGACCTTGACCGGTGGTGGCCAGGTACTGCTATCCGACAGCGCGCAAAATGTGATTTTCGGCGGCAGCACCGACACCGTGCTGACCAATGCCGACAACCGTATTTCCGGTGCCGGGCAATTGGGCGCCGGGCAGATGGTGCTGGTCAATGCGGGGCTGATCCTGGCCAGCGGGCTGAACAGCCTGGTGCTCGACACCGGCAGCCACACCATCACCAACAGCGGAGTGTTGGAATCCACCGGTGAAGGCGGCATGACGGTGGCCAGCGCGGTCGATAACTCTGGTCACTTGTGGGCCAACGGTGGCGACCTGCGCCTGCTGGCCGACGTGATGGGCAACGGCAGCGCCACTATCGACGGCGACGCGACCCTGAGCTTCGATGGCGCAGTACATGGGTCTGTCGCCTTCCACGGCGAAGGTGCGGGGACGCTGGTGATCGCACAAGCCGAAGTAGCAAGCTCGCTGGTCGGCATCCTCGGTCTGGAAAGCGATGACATGCTGACCTTCGGCGATCTCGCCTTCGGCGCCAACACCCAGCTCAGCTACAGCGCCAACGCCTCTGGTGCCGGCGGCCTACTGACGGTGGACGACGGCGTGCATCGGGCCGAGGTGAACCTGCTGGGTCATTACACGGTGGAAGACTTCCAGGTCACCGGCGGCGAGACCGGCACCCAGGTCAGTTACAACGGCGCATCCAGCGGTACGCTGGTGGGCAGCATGGCGGCGGACGTACTCAGTGGTGGCGAAGGCAATGACATCCTCGCAGGTCGTGGCGGGGAGGACACGCTCAGCGGTGGCGCGGGAGCCGATGTGTTCGCCTACCTCAACGAGGCTGAAGGCGGGGACACCATCCTCGACTACAACTTCGCCGAAGGTGATGCGCTCGACCTCTCCGCGCTACTTAGCGCCAACTTCGTCAGTGGTATCAGCCAGGCATCCGACTTCGTCCAACTGGCGCAATCAGGCAGCGATATCACCGTGCAGGTGGATGCCGATGGCGCAGCCAATGGGACGAACTTCGCCGATGTGGCGGTCCTTGCCAACACGGGTACGAGCGGTACCGATCTGGTGCGCACTTGGTTCGGGGAGGCTGACCATACATTGACGGCTTGATGATGGGCGGAGTTGAATCCAACCGCTGCAGACAGCCACAAAAAAGCCCCGCCAGATCACTCTGTGTGGGGCTTTCAAAAATATGGTGTCCCAGGGCAGGTTCGAACTGCCAACCTTCCCCTTAGGAGGGGGATGCTCTATCCAATTGAGCTACTGAGACACAAGTCGCTGTGCAAGGATGCGCAGCGATGGACGGCGTGCATGTTAACGGGCAGGCCCGTGTTTGTCATGTCGTCCGTAGGGCTTTTTAAGTGTAGGCAGACGCCTCACGGTAGCGTGGCTTTGTTTACCGTGCAAATTGCATCACCGCAAAATGCCATCATTGCAAAATGCAATGCGGATATTTTTCAAAGATATCTTAATTCGTTGTTTTTAAAGGATTTAATAGCCGTTAAACTTTTGGCATGCGGGCTGCTTCGACTGTTCTCACAGAACACAGGAGATCAGCGCCATGAACAGCGCGCTTTTAATCGCGAATGCAGTCGCTTTGGCGGTTCTGTTAGGTTTTCATTTCTTCCCCGAAAACGACGCTGCAACGATTGCTCAACGCATCCCTCATTATCTGCAGCTGCAAAAAACGCCTCAATTGGCATTGGCGAACGATCAACGCAGGGTTGTCGGCCAAGAGGTGAGCCAAGAGACTATTCAGCAGCGCACACAGTCTTTCGAACGCTTGGTATTTTGAATCTCCCATCAGGAGCACAGCATGTCCAAATCAGCCGCAGGATGTTTCATCCTCGCCTTACTGAGTGGCATCCTTCATCTGTCATTGGTCCAGGACACGATTGTCACCCTGCCCCTGATTGCCTGCGGCGTGTTCGGTGCATTGTTCGTGCTGGCACTGATCGCCGGGCGCAAGATCAAGTTCGATCCGGTTTTGCGCTGAGGCTCAGTAGTTTCAGAAGATTGGCGACGGTGTCAGCAAGGTTGCCGGAGTTATCGAGGCGGCGGATCCGCATATCACCGATTGAATCGTCAGCCCTGAATAGCCCGTTACGGCGCAGTCTTGCTTCAATTTCTGTCGGGCTCTCACGCCCCCGCCGTAGCAGACGCTCACGCAGGGCTTCATCCTTGACCGTCAACAACACCGGCAATAGCGTTGGATAACGCTGTCGCGCTTCGGCCAGGTGTCCGCGCGAACCGTTGATCAACACATCGCGACCGTCAGCGAGCCATTGGTCTATGCCCACCGGAATACCGTAATCCAGCCCATTGGCTTGCCACGACAGCGCAAAATCCCCTTTAGCCCTGCGTCGCTCGAACTCCTCGCCGGACACCTCGATGGCGTCTTCACCCACGGACTCCGCCGAGCGCGTGATAACGCGGCGCACAACCTCACAATTGGCTGCGCGCAACGGTTCACGAGCGGCTTCGATGAGGCTGTCCTTACCGGATCCCGAAGGCCCCATTAAATAAATAAGCCTGCCACCCATCCTGAAATCATCCCGCGCCACGAGTCCGTACTAGTAAATCGGCCATTTGCCACTATCCTGTATAAAGGTAAGGAACAAGGATCGAATCCGCATAGCATGCACCTTCAGGCGTCTTCGGGCATCACCTGTCGGGCAAGAGGACGCGGTCAGCAATACGGACTCATGGATCATTTTCAAACCAGTCCGCATTTCTGAAATAGGTGCTGGCATTAAGCCTTTACCCAGATCAATATTTGTCACAGAATTGACGCCAATGATCTGGCTAATTTGAGGCATGATGCGCGCCTCTACCAATTCAGGTTGAACATTTGGCCGGAGTGCTTGTCCTATCTGACATCCTGCGGCCTATCCCGAGAACCGCTCCCCTGAACTAACCGGTTAAATATATGCGCCCATTGAAACAGGCAATTTATTCCAGCCGTACGGCTGACAAGTTCGTCGTACGTCTGCCAGACGGAATGCGTGAACGCATTGCCGAAGTGGCTCGCAATCATCATCGCAGCATGAACTCCGAAATCATCGCGCGCCTTGAGCAGAGCCTTATTCAGGAAGGCGCATTGGGTGAAGAATTGAGCATGCGCCTGGACAGCCCCGAGTTGTCTTTGCACGAACGCGAACTGCTGCAACGCTTCCGCCAACTCTCCCACCGTCAGCAAAACGCTCTGGTTTCACTGATCGCCCATGACACCGAAATGGCCGCAGACGCTTCCTGATTCATCCCGAAAGTTCAAGCCAGCGTAATTGCTGGCTTTTTTTTGCCTGAAATTTGGCTAAAAAAAACCCGCCGATTGGGCGGGTTGTTTTGAAGAGGATGTTACAGCAGGAAAATCGTCGCCAGCCCGAGGAAGATGAAAAAGCCACCACTGTCGGTCATGGCAGTGATCATCACACTGGCGCCCATTGCCGGGTCGCGTCCAAGCCGCGCCAGGGTCATCGGAATCAAAACCCCCATCAATGCCGCAAGCAACAGGTTAAGCGTCATGGCGGCAGTCATCACCACGCCCAGTGACCAACTGCCATAAAGCAGATAGGCCACCACACCAATCACGCCGCCCCAGACCAAACCATTGATCAAACCGACCGCCAACTCCTTGCGCATCAGTCGCGACGTATTGCCGGTACTGACCTGGTCCAACGCCATGGCCCGAACGATCATGGTGATCGTCTGGTTACCCGAGTTGCCACCAATACCAGCGACGATCGGCATCAATGCCGCGAGCGCGACCAGTTTCTCGATGGAGCCTTCGAACAAACCGATCACCCGGGATGCAATGAATGCGGTGATCAAGTTCACCGCCAGCCAGGCCCAACGGTTGCGCAGGGATTTCCAGACTGACGCGAAAATATCTTCTTCTTCACGCAGACCCGCCATGTTGAGAACTTCGTTTTCGCTCTCTTCACGAATCAGGTCGACCATTTCATCGATGGTCAGGCGGCCGATCAGCTTGTCGTTCTTGTCGACCACGGGGGCCGAGATCAAGTCATAACGTTCGAATGCCTGGGCGGCCTCGTAAGCGTCTTCGTCCGGATGAAAACTCACCGGGTCGCTGGCCATCACTTCCGACACCTGCTTTTCCGGATCGTTGACCAGCAGACGCTTGATCGGCAACACGCCCTTGAGCACGCCGTCGTAATCGACCACGAACAGTTTGTCGGTGTGGCCCGGCAGCTCCTTGAGACGGCGCAGGTAACGCAAAACCACTTCGAGACTGACATCCTCACGGATGGTCACCATCTCGAAGTCCATCAGCGCACCGACCTGCTCCTCGTCATAGGACAACGCGGAGCGGACGCGCTCACGCTGTTGACCATCGAGGGTTTCCATCAGCTCGTGGACGACGTCTCGCGGCAGCTCGGAGGCCAGGTCAGCGAGCTCGTCGGCATCCATGTCCTTGGCCGCCGCCAGGAGCTCGTGATCGTCCATGTCGGCGATCAGGGTTTCACGAACCGAATCGGATACTTCGAGCAGAATATCGCCGTCGCGATCGGCCTTGACCAATTGCCAGACCGTCAGACGATCGTCCAGCGGCAAGGCTTCAAGGATGTAGGCAACATCGGCGGAGTGCAAATCATCGAGCTTGCGCTGCAACTCGACGAGGTTTTGCCGGTGAACCAGGTTCTCGACCCGGTCGTGATGCGGACCTTCCTGGCGATGAGTCAGGTCTTCGACCACTCGCTGGCGCTGCAGCAGCTCAACGACTTGAGCGAGGCGGTCCTGCAAGCTTTCCTGCGTTTTCTTTACTTCAACTTCGGACATAGGCGAACTCCACTCCCAGCAGCGGGGCACGCCGGAAGGATCAATCAGTCAATTCATGATTGTAAAAACGGGATACTGAGTAACTACTGGGTAAGTCCATGGAGGTATTCCACAAGCCCCGGCGGGGCTGACGGGCGCAATGATAACACCGCCTGACGGTTTTAAACGTTAAAAAATCGTGGCTGAAACAAGCGCTTGCAAGACAAACTTGAGCACCGTCCTGATCCATGAAACTGCGACGACTTATCCTGAAAAGAAAACACACCGGCGTCGAAAAATGTAATGGCTACCCTTGATGGAGACCGTCATGGAGGACGTCGAATGTCATCGAATGCTCATTATTATTTGCTTGCTACCCTGCTCTGCCAGCTGCCCCAGGCGCTTGCCACGACCGTTCACCGATGCGAAGCCGCCAATGGGCACATCACCTTCACGACATTGAGCTGTACAGCCGGAGAACGCCTTTCACTTCAAGACGTACGCACGTTCCTGCCAGGCAGCGCGACACCTCTGATGCCTGAAGCCGAGCTTCGCGAAACATCAGGTACAAAATTTAAAAGGAGAGAACCGACAGTCGCTGGTCAGTCCGAGGACAAATGTGGAAATCTGCTCAGCGCGAAGGAACGCCGCATAGCGATCATCAATCAGCGGATCGTTGCCGGCATGAGTCAGCAGGACGTCGAGAGCGCTCTCGGCAAACCCGACAAGATCAGCACCCGCAATTCAGCCACAAGCTACCGCTATGACAACAAGCGCGGGCGCAGTGCTCATATCGAATTCGACGAGAAAGGTTGTACCAAAGGAAAAGCCAAATCGCAGACGGCAAAAAGCCCGCGTTAAACGCGGGCTTTTTGTTGTTTGGTGCACTCGACAGGATTCGAACCTGTGACCGCTCGGTTCGTAGCCGAGTACTCTATCCAGCTGAGCTACGAGTGCATTTGTGTTTTTATACCAGATCACAACTGGTTGAAGCCAAGTTATTCACATTACTGCAAACAACTCTTAAATGGTGCACTCGACAGGATTCGAACCTGTGACCGCTCGGTTCGTAGCCGAGTACTCTATCCAGCTGAGCTACGAGTGCATTTGTTGCCGCGCATTATAGGCCGTTAAATCTTTTTGTAAAGCACTTTTTCTAGTAATTTCAACAACTTACCGAAGAAGCCAGATTACAACGTACTACGCAAATAATGGCGGAGAACGGGGGATTCGAACCCCCGACACCCTTTTGAGGTGTACTCCCTTAGCAGGGGAGCGCCTTCGGCCACTCGGCCAGCTCTCCGCAACACGGGGCGTATCTTAACCAACCTTTTCCCCGTTTGCAAACATAAAAAACGATAAAAATTAATGGCTTGGTTCTTCGTCCTTCTCTTTCTTTATACGCAGGTAAATTTCTTCACGGTGCACAGCAACCTCTTTCGGGGCGTTTACACCGATACGCACTTGATTTCCTTTAACGCCGAGCACGGTCACAGTGATTTCGCCATCACCAATAATCAGGCTTTCTGCGCACCGACGAGTCAGAATCAGCATACCTTTCTCCTCACGCATTTCATTTCAGGGACAACAGTCTGCAAAAAAAAGGCATTCGACCTACAACCGGAGCGATCGCAGCCCTACATGCCTGAGTATTGACTAGCGCGAGCAAAAGAACAGTTTTGGTACGCGCCATTCAAAAAAACGAAGGGCGCGGTCAGACCGCGCCCTTGGAGAACCGTATTTACTCGCCCTGTCGGGCCGGCGCATCCAGTTCGAAAGCCGTGTGCAGAGCGCGCACAGCCAGTTCCAGGTACTTCTCTTCGATCACCACGGACACCTTGATTTCCGACGTCGAGATCATCTGGATGTTGATGCTCTCTTTCGCCAGGGATTCGAACATACGGCTGGCCACACCTGCGTGGGAGCGCATGCCGACGCCGACGATCGAGACCTTGGCGATCTTGGTGTCGCCAACGACTTCACGGGCACCGATCTCGCGAGCGGTGTTTTCCAGCACGGTTTGCGCCGACTGGTAGTCATTGCGGTGCACGGTGAAGGTGAAGTCGGTGGTGTTATCGTGCGCAACGTTCTGCACGATCATGTCGACTTCGATGTTCGCGGCACTGATCGGGCCGAGAATCTTGAACGCCACGCCCGGGGTGTCTGGCACGCCACGGATGGTCAGCTTGGCTTCATCGCGGTTGAAAGCGATGCCGGAAATGATCGGCTGTTCCATGGTTTCCTCTTCATCAATAGTAATGAGGGTGCCCGGACCCTCCTTGAAGCTGTGCAGTACGCGCAGCGGAACGTTGTACTTGCCGGCGAATTCCACCGCACGGATCTGCAACACCTTGGAACCGAGGCTGGCCATTTCCAGCATCTCTTCAAAGGTGATCTTGTCCAGGCGCTGAGCCACGGACACCACACGCGGGTCGGTGGTGTAGACGCCGTCGACGTCGGTGTAGATCTGGCATTCGTCAGCCTTCAGGGCTGCCGCCAGCGCCACACCGGTGGTGTCGGAACCGCCACGACCGAGGGTGGTGATATTGCCGTGTTCGTCGACGCCCTGGAAACCGGCGACAACCACCACACGACCGGCCTTCAGGTCGCCACGAATCTTCTGGTCATCGATCTGCAAGATACGCGCTTTATTGTGCGCGCTATCCGTCAGAATCCGTACCTGATTGCCGGTGTACGACACCGCTGGCACGCCGCGCTTGATCAACGCCATGGCCAACAGTGCAATCGTCACCTGCTCACCGGTGGAAACGATCACATCCAGCTCGCGAGGAACCGGCTGGCCGTCGCCACTGATTTGCTTGGCAAGATCGATCAGACGGTTGGTTTCGCCACTCATTGCAGACAGCACAACCACCAGGTCATCGCCCGCATCGCGGAATTTCTTAACCTTGTCGGCGACCTGCTCGATTCTCTCGACAGTGCCGACTGAGGTGCCTCCAAATTTCTGTACGATCAAAGCCATTTCAAAGCCGCCTCTGCCCATGAAGGGCGCCCAATAATCTCAAACAGCGTCTGGCCCACCACTAGACCGCGAGCCAGACACACTGCCTTATAAACCCTGCTCTACAAATGGAACAGTCAGGGCCAATGCGGCATCCAGTGCGCCAGCGTCAGTACCACCGCCCTGCGCCATGTCTGGACGACCACCGCCCTTCCCGCCCACTGCCGCAGCAGCCTGCTTCATCAAATCACCGGCTTTGAGTTGGCCAGTCAGGTCTTTGGTCACGCCTGCAACCAGAACGACCTTTTCCTCATGGACACTGCCGAGCAGGATCACTGCGCGGCCGAGTTTGTTCTTCAGTTGATCAACCAGCGCCAGCAGCGCCTTGCCATCCTGACCGTCCAGACGCACGGCCAGCACTTTCACGCCTTTGACGTCCAGGGCAGAAGCCGACAGATCGTCGCCCGCCGCGCTGGCCGCCTTGGCCTGCAACTGCTCGAGTTGCTTCTCCAGCAGACGGTTGCGCTCCAGCACAGCCGACAGCTTGTCGATCAGGTTATCGCGGCTGCCCTTGACCAGGCTGGCCGCTTCCTTGAGTTGTTCTTCAGCCGCGTTCAAGTAGGCCAGAGCTGCCGCGCCGGTCACTGCCTCGATACGACGCACACCGGAAGCCACACCGCCTTCGCTGATGATTTTCAGCAGGCCGATGTCGCCAGTACGGGTGGCGTGAATACCGCCGCACAGCTCGACGGAGAAATCGCCCATGCTCAACACGCGAACGCTGTCGCCGTACTTCTCGCCGAACAGCGCCATGGCGCCTTTTTGCTTGGCGTTTTCGATGTCGGTTTCTTCGGTTTCAACTTCGGAGTTCTTGCGAATCTCGGCGTTGACGATGTCTTCCAGCGCTTTCAGTTGCTCAGGCTTGATCGCTTCGAAGTGGCTGAAGTCAAAGCGCAGACGCTGACTATCGACCAGCGAACCTTTCTGCTGAACGTGCTCGCCCAGCACCTGGCGCAATGCGGCGTGCAGCAAGTGAGTGGCCGAGTGGTTCAGCGAAGTCGCGTGACGCACTTCGGCATCGACATGAGTCTCCACCGGAGCACCTACGATCAGGCTGCCCGAATCCAGCACACCGTGGTGCAGGAATGCACCGCCGGTCTTGGTGGTGTCGCGCACGTCGAAACGCGCAGCGCCAGCCTGGAGGAAGCCGCAATCACCAATCTGACCACCGGACTCTGCATAGAACGGCGTCTGATCAAGAACGACCACACCCTCTTCGCCTTCGCTCAGTACGTCAACCGATTGCCCTTCTTTATAGAGAGCAACGATTTTGGCGGAACCGCTGTGAGCGGTGTAACCGGTGAACTCGGTGGCCACATCAACCTTGACCAGGCTGTTGTAGTCCATGCCGAAGGAGCTGGCGGAGCGGGCACGCACTCGCTGGGCTTCCATTTCGCGCTCGAAGCCTTCCTCGTCGATGGTCAGGCTGCGCTCGCGAGCGATGTCGCCGGTCAGGTCCATCGGGAAGCCATAGGTGTCGTAGAGTTTGAACACCACGTCGCCCGGTACCACGTCGCCTTTGAGTTCGGCCAGGTCCTGCTCGAGGATCTTCAAGCCCTGCTCCAGGGTCTTGGCGAATTGCTCTTCTTCGGCTTTCAGCACGCGTTCGATGTGCGCCTGTTGGGATTTCAGCTCAGGGAACGCTTCGCCCATCTCGGCGACCAACGCCGCAACGATTTGATAGAAGAAGCTGCCCTTGGCGCCCAGTTTGTTGCCGTGACGGCAAGCGCGACGAATGATCCGGCGCAGCACATAACCGCGGCCTTCGTTGGACGGCAGCACGCCATCGGCAATCAGGAAGCCGCACGAACGAATGTGGTCAGCCACGACTTTCAGCGACGCCTGAGCGTCGTTGGTGCAACCGATGGCCTTGGCCGATGCGCTCAGCAGGCTCTGGAACAGGTCGATTTCATAGTTTGAGTGAACGTGCTGCAGCACGGCACTGATCCGCTCCAGACCCATGCCGGTGTCCACCGACGGCGCTGGCAACGGGTGCAACACGCCATCAGCGGTGCGGTTGAACTGCATGAACACGTTGTTCCAGATCTCGATGTAACGATCGCCGTCTTCTTCCGGCGAGCCCGGTGGGCCACCCCAGATGTCGGCGCCGTGATCATAGAAAATCTCGGTGCAAGGACCGCACGGGCCGGTATCGCCCATGGTCCAGAAGTTGTCGGATGCGTACGGCGCGCCCTTGTTGTCGCCGATGCGAACCATGCGCTCGGCCGGCACGCCGATGTCTTGGGTCCAGATGTCATACGCCTCGTCATCGCTGGCATAGACAGTGACCCAGAGCTTTTCTTTTGGCAGGTTCAGCCACTTCTCGGAGGTCAGGAAGTTCCAGGCGTAGGTGATGGCGTCACGCTTGAAATAATCACCGAAGCTGAAGTTACCCAGCATTTCGAAGAAGGTGTGGTGACGGGCGGTATAACCGACGTTTTCCAGGTCGTTGTGCTTGCCGCCGGCGCGCACGCATTTCTGGCTGCTGACAGCGCGGGTGTATGCGCGCTTTTCCTGGCCCAGAAAGCAGTCCTTGAACTGGTTCATCCCCGCGTTAGTGAACAGCAGGGTTGGGTCGTTGCCCGGAATCAAAGAGCTGGAGGCTACACGGGTGTGGCCTTGTTCTTCGAAGAAGCGAAGGAAGGCTTCACGGATTTCTGCGCTTTTCATTAGGTTCTTCCACGGAGGCTGCGGCCAAAGGCCTGTGCGAAACGTCAACAGACGAAGCGACGGCAAAGGGCCGCATTATATCGGCCCTGCGCGCGGGGTACAGCGTGTTTATACGATAGAAACGGTCAATTGGACCGCTAACGCGATCAGTTGCGGGAAAACTCGACGAATGTAGCGACGACTTGTTCGATTTGCGCACGGCTGACGTCCATGTGCGTGACCATTCGCAGACGACCGGCAGCACTGAGCTTGATCCCGCGTGTAGCAGCAAAGGCCTTGATCGCTTCGGCCTTGTCGCCCATTTGCACGTAAACCATATTGGTCTGCACCGGCTCGACCTCATAGCCCGCCGCTCGCAGACCTTCGGCCAGGAACTGCGCATTGGCATGATCATCGGCCAGGCGCTGAATATGGTTCTCCAGCGCATAAAGCCCCGCAGCGGCGAGAATCCCGGCCTGGCGCATGCCGCCACCGACCATCTTGCGCAGACGTCGCGCCTTGGCGATCAACTCGACCGAGCCGCACAACACCGAACCAATCGGCGCGCCCAGGCCTTTGGACAGGCAGACCGAAACCGAATCGAAATGTTGAGTGATCTCCCGGGCATCGACACCCAGCTTGACCGCCGCGTTGTAGAGCCGTGCGCCATCCAGATGCAGCGCCAAACCGTTTTCACGAGTGAAACGGCGAGCCTGAGCCAAATACTCCAGCGGCAAAACCTTGCCCTGCATGGTGTTTTCCAGCGCCAGCAAACGGGTGCGGGCGAAGTGGAAGTCATCCGGCTTGATCGCGGCGGCGACCTGCGCCAGGTCGAGCGAACCATCGGCCTGCACTTCCAGCGGCTGCGGCTGGATCGAACCGAGCACTGCCGCGCCGCCACCTTCGTACTTATAGGTGTGGGCCTGTTGACCGACAATGTATTCGTCACCGCGATCGCAGTGGGCCATCAGGCCCAGCAAGTTGCTCATGGTGCCCGTCGGAACGAACAGCGCAGCGGCAAAACCCAGTCGTTTTGCCACTTCGGCTTCCAGACGATTAACCGTTGGATCTTCGCCATAAACGTCGTCACCGGTGGCTGCATTGGCCATCGCGTCGAGCATCCCTGCGGTCGGTTGGGTGACGGTGTCGCTGCGAAGATCGATAACGCTCATGAATCTGGCCTCGGTAAGCAGGGGAAAATCCCTTTCAGGATGGAATTACTGCGGTCATGTCGGCGAATAATCAAGCCTTGCCCTAGGAAAAGGCTGGATATGCCAACGAAAAAGTCGATAACAATCATCAGATAGCAGCAATGCACAGGTGAGAAATATGTGTTAAAAACGCTTCGCCGCCAAACAATCTGGCGGCAAAACGTTCTCAGGGCGGGGTGCAACTCCCCACCGGCGGTAATTGCGCGCAATGCGCATAGCCCGCGAGCGCTTGGCGACAGGCACGGCAATGGCTGTGAATGACGACAAGGTCAGCAGACCCGGTGTGATCCCGGGGCCGACGGTCATAGTCCGGATGAAGAGAGAACGGGATTGGCGCCGCCTAGGCTCTGTACCAAAGCGCCGTCCGTAGGCACTTGTGCCTGCGTACCCTTAAATCCCATTCGATTCATAACGCCCTGTTTTTTACACAAACAGGAGTCAGAACATGCAACCCACCGCAATCGATAGCAAAAGCAAAAACCATCAGGGCGAGCGCGTCGCGTTCATCCAGGCCTGCTGGCACAAGGAAATCGTTGATCAGAGCCGTAAAGGCTTCGTCACCGAAATGATTGCTCAGGGTTATCAGGAGTCGGACATCGATTTCTTCGAAGTCGGCGGCGCCTTTGAAATTCCGCTGCACGCCAAACTGCTGGCCAAGTCCGGTCGTTATGCCGGCATCGTCGCGGCGGGCCTGGTGGTCGACGGCGGCATCTATCGCCACGAATTCGTCGCCCAGTCGGTGATCAGCGGCCTGATGCAGGTTCAACTGGAAACCGAAGTGCCGGTGTTCTCGGTGGTTTTGACCCCGCACCACTTCCATGCCGGCGAAGAACATCAGAAATTCTTCTTCGAGCATTTCGTGCATAAAGGTCAGGAAGCGGCGAAGACTTGCGCGGATACGCTGCACAAGATGCGTGCGTTGCGTCGCAGCGAACCCCGCGCGGTAGCCGTCTAGTCGAATGATCGTTCCCACGCTCTGCGTGGGAATGCCTCAATGGATGCTCTGCGTCCGCTCTTGGGACGCGGAGCGTCCCGGGCTGCATTCCTTTGCTGCGCGTGGGAACGATCAGTCAGGCGAGGTTTTTGTCGGTGGTCGGCACGATCAGGATGCCGGCGCGCAGGCCGTTCTTGACCTTGGGGTTCGGGAAGATGATCCGGGCGCCCTTCTCTTCGATGACCCAGCGGGTATTGGCGATATCCTCGGCCAGCACATACCCCACTTTCAACTCCGAAAAGTTTTCGATATCCGCCGGCAAGTTCAGGCGGAAGCTATCGCTGTGCTTGATGATTTCCCGTGCGACGCTGAACAATTGCAAACCCTCCAGCCCGTCGCCGGTCATTGGCGGCTCGGTGCCTTCGATGATCTGCTTCAGGCGGGTTTCAAGAAGGTCGACGTTGACCCCGTCGTTCTGCCCGAACGGCCGGGCCTTGCCCAGCTCGAGGGTGAAGGACTCGGCATCGAGCTTGTCGTAGGTGTAGGAGCTGAAGACGATGGAAGGTTTGTTCTGCAGCAGCACCGCTTCCATGCCGGCGGCGCGCAGGCGAGCCAGTTCCAGGCGTGAATGCCGACGGCCTTCTTTCCAGGGGTACAGGGCGAACTGCTCGATTTTCGAGCCACGGATCGCCGTGTGCAGGTCGTAGTGCAGGCGATTGCGGTCCGGCAGGCTGAAGAAAGTCGCTGCCAGCCGCTCCAGCTCACAAGCGCGCAAGGCCTCGGAACCACTGGTTTGTTCGTGCCGACCGTTAAACAGTCGATTGACGTCCTGCTCGATAAAACGCTCACCGCGGCGGATGGCCTCGGGGTTGCCGAACAGAAACAGAATGCGTGCGCGCGGCTTCAAGTCGCCGCGAGCGATGTCATGCAACAGGCGATCGAGCAGCTCGATCGGCGCTGTTTCGTTACCATGGATGCCGGCCGAGAGCAGCAGGTCCAGGCCGTTGTCGCGGGCTTCAGGTGGCCGGACTTCCAGCGCACCTTCGCTCAACCAGCGCATCCGCACGCCTTCGACAGTCAGTTGAGTCTTCTCCGCCGGTTCGCGGCCGGCGAGGGTCAGTTCAAGCAGTTTGCCGAGGGCGAGCATAGAGCGGTTCCTTAGTGGTCGTGATTGCAATCCGGGCCGTGAACGTGGTCCTCATCATCATCACCGAGGTCGGCCGGTTCCATCTCCAGTTGCAGACTTACCAGATTAGTCGCCAATGGGCGCAGCAGCAGGTTGGCGTATTCAGCGTCACCCTCTTCGACGTCCACACCGATCAGCAGCTGGCCGCGGCCGTCCTGCTGGATCCACAGCTCTTTGCCTTGCCACATGACCGCGACGCGGGTGCAGGAAGTTTCCAGTTGCGTGCCGTCGGTATCTTCAAGGATCAGCTGCAGGGTATCGCTCATGTTTTTACGCTCTCGTTTGAGACTTTCAATTGATCTGGAATGGATAAACCGCGCCCAGTTTAAGGATTTGCGTCAGTTCATCCAGTGCCGTCCGGCACTCAAGCAGCAATTGCGGGTCCGCGAGATCGTTTTCGGTCATGCGGTCGCGGTAGTGCTTGTCGACCCATTCGGTCAATGTGCCGTACAACGGTGCCGTCATGATAACCCCTTGGTTGACGGCCGCCAGTTCGGTTTCGTTGAGTGCGACGCGCAGCCGCAGGCAAGCCGGGCCACCGCCGTTCTGCATGCTCTGCTTGAGATCGAAAACTTTCACTTCGCGGATCAGGCCGCCAGAGCTGGTCAGGCCTTGCAGGTACTGCCAGACACGCTCGTTGCCACGGCATTCTTCCGGCACGATCAACAGCATGGAGCCGTCAGGACGCGACAGCAGCTGGCTATTGAACAGGTAGGAACGAACGGCATCTTCTACGGTGACTGCGGAACGCGGTACGCAGATCGACTGAAATTTCCCACCGGCTTTGGCGAGTTTGCCGTGCAGTTCAGCGAGCATCTGCTCAGTGTCGAGGAAGGCGTCCTCGTGATAGAACAGCACTTCGCCGTTACCCACCGCGATCACGTCGTTGTGGAACACGCCCTGATCGATCACCGAAGGGTTCTGCTGGGCGTAGACCACGCCGTCATCGCTCAGACCGTGCAGACGCGCAACCGCCTGTGAGGCTTCGAGCGTCTGGCGGGCCGGGTACTTCTGCGGATTCGGGTAACGGGTGTCGAATGCGCTGCGACCGAACACGAAAAACTCGACGCCGGCTTCACCGTAGTTACGGCAGAAACGGGTGTGGTTGGCCGCACCTTCGTCACCGAACTGCGCCACGGCCGGCAACGCGGCGTGGTGAGCGAAGTGCTTCTGATCGGCGAACATCGCTCCCAGTACGCGGCTGGTGGTCGGGTGTTCGATGCTGCGGTGGTATTTGCAGTTCAGGTTGGCGGCGGTGAAATGCACGCGACCATCCGCAGTGTCGGCGCTCGGGCTGACCGTGGCGGCGTTGGCCACCCACATGCTCGACGCCGAGCAATTGGCAACCAGCAGCGGCATGGCCTCTTTGGCGGCGCGCTCGATCACCTGAGCATCGGTACCGCTGAAACCCAGGCGGCGCAGTGCGGCGACATCCGGACGTTCTTGTGGCGCCAAAACGCCTTGCTGAAAGCCCATTTCCATCAGCGCTTTCATCTTCGCCAGGCCTTGCAGCGCGGCTTCCTTCGGGTTCGAAGATTGCTGGCTGTTGCTCTGGGACGCGACGTTGCCGTAGGACAGGCCGCCGTAGTTATGGGTCGGCCCCACTAGACCGTCAAAATTGACTTCATAGGATTTCATCAGCGAGGCTCCACGAGAATCTGTTGTTATGGCTTCAGGTAACAAATCAGTAAGACCGAGGCGTGGCCTTCGCGAGCAAGCCCGCTCCCACAGGTTCAGCGGTGTTCACACATTTTGTGTTCGACGCAGTCCTTGTGGGAGCGGGCTTGCTCGCGAATGGGCGTTACGCCATCTTCACGCCAGGCGTCAACGCGGCAGGCAAAACCAGGCTCGGGGTTTCCAGCGACGCCACCGGGTACGCGCAATAATCCGCGGCGTAGTAGGCGCTGGCGCGATGGTTACCCGAGGCACCGACACCGCCGAATGGCGCACTGCTCGCCGCACCGGTCAGCTGCTTGTTCCAGTTGACGATACCGGCCCGGCTTTCCAGCCAGAACTGCTGGTAACGCGCTTCGGAATCCGACAGCAGACCGGCCGCCAGGCCATAGTCGGTGTCGTTGGCTTCAGCGATCGCTGCTTCAAAATCAGCGTAGCGGATCACTTGCAGCAACGGACCGAACAGCTCTTCGTCCGGGCGATCAGCCACCGCCGTCACGTCCAGAATGCCCGGGGTCAGCAAGGCTGCCTGGGCTTGAGGTTGAGTCATTTCCAATAGCGCCACGGCGCCGTTGGCCAATAGATGTTCTTGCGCGTCCATCAGGGCTTTCGCAGCACCGAGGGAAATCACCGAGCCCATGAATGGTGCCGGTTGCTGATCGAATGCACCGACTTCAATCGTCGAGCTGACCGCCACCAGACGCGCCAGCAGCGTATCGCCCCAAGCGCCTTGCGGCACCAGCAAGCGGCGAGCACAAGTGCAGCGCTGGCCGGCAGAAATGAATGCCGACTGAATGATTGTGTAAACGGCGGCATCGAGGTCCGCGACCTGATCCACCACCAATGGATTGTTGCCGCCCATTTCCAGCGCGAGGATCTTGTCCGGACGACCGGCAAATTGCTGATGCAGGTGATTGCCGGTACGGCTGGAACCGGTGAAGAACAGACCGTCGATGCCCGGGTTCGCCGCCAGGGCGATACCGGTTTCACGAGCGCCTTGCAGCAGGTTCAGCACACCGGCCGGCAGACCGGCTTCGATCCAGCACTTGACCGTCAACTCGGCGACTTTCGGGGTCAGTTCGCTGGGTTTGAACAGCACGCTGTTACCGGCCAGCAGCGCCGGCACGATGTGACCGTTGGGCAAGTGGCCGGGGAAATTGTAAGGACCGAACACCGCCACCACGCCGTGCGGCTTGTGGCGCAGCACGGCGGTGGCGTCGCCCAGCGGGCCGCTCTTCTCGCCGGTCCGTTCGCGGTAACTCTGCACCGAGATCGCAATCTTGTTGACCATACTGGTGACTTCCGTCGCCGCTTCCCACAGGGGTTTACCGGTTTCTTCACCAATGGTGCGAGCCAGCTCGTCAGCGTGATTCTTCAGCGTAGCGGCAAAGGCTTCCAGCACGCTGATGCGTTCTTCCAGGGTACGCCGGGCCCAGCCCGGGAACGCCTGACGCGCCGCTTGCACAGCCGACTCGACCTGACCGGCCGTGGCGCCCTCCCCGGCCCACAGCACTTGCTGGGTCACCGGGTTTACCGATTGAAAGCTTTCACCCTGACCGGCCAGCCATTCACCGGCGACGTATAGCGAATTCATTATTTCGACTCCCGAGCAGCAGACAACGGAACGGCGCGCACTTGATCGCCAGCGTTGAGTTGAAGACGCTTGGCAGTCAGCGGATCGACCACCAACGTGCCGGCGGCGAAGCGTGCTGGCGCGGCAGTGATCCGGCAGTCTTCACGCTTGCGGTTATGAATCAGGAACGGCGTGGCGTCATCACCCGGGGTGCCGATGGCCAACACCAGCGCCTGACTGTCGCGCACCGCGCGGATCTTGGTGGTTTCGCATTCCACCGCAGGACCGGCATCGAAGATGTCGACGTAGCCTTGATAACTGAAACCTTCGCTCTTGAGCATCGCCAGGGCCGGCTCGGTGTCCGGGTGAACCTGGCCGATCACGTTGCGCGCGTCTGGCGACAGGAAGCAGGTGTACAGCGGAAATTTCGGCATCAGTTCGGCGATGAACGCCTTATTGCCCACGCCGGTGAGGTAATCGGCCTGGCTGAATTCCATCTTGAAGAAGTGCCGGCCCAGGCTTTCCCAAAACGGCGAACGCCCGACGTCATCGGACACACCACGCATTTCGGCGATGATCTTGTTGCCGAACAGTTGCGGGAACTCGGCGATAAACAGCATCCGCGCCTTGGCCAGCATGCGGCCGTTGAGGCCAGTGCGGAAATCGGCGTGCAGGAACAACGAGCACAACTCGGAATTGCCGGTCAGGTCGTTGGCCAGGAACAGCGTCGGAATTTCGCGGTAGATGTTCAGCTCTTGCGAGGCGCTGACCGTCAGGCCGACCCGGAAGTTGTACCAGGGCTCCCGCAGGCCAACGGCGCCGGCGATGGCGGAAATGCCCACCACGCGGCCATTGTCATCTTCGAGCACGAACAGATAGTCCGCATCGCCCCGCCCGGCTTCGCCGCGAAAGGTCTTCTCGGCCCAACCGACTCGATGGGCCAGACGCTCTTCGTTGGCCGGCAAGGTAGTCAGGCCGGTGCCGGTGCTGCGGGCCAGGTCGATCAGAGCGGGTAAATCGCTGCTGCGTACGGGACGAACGATCATGCTATCTCCTCAAACGGGCCGCTTGCGCCACCCGTGAAACTCGCTGCTTTACTAAGCATTCATTCTTTATAGGCATAGCAGCAGGCGTTAAACCGCCACCAGGCGCACGCTGGCACCTTCACCGACACCCAAGGCTTCGGCCGCTTCAAGATCCAGGGTCACGGGTTTGCCCGGCGCGTAATCGAGCTCGAGCAAAACAGCGCGGTAATCCTGCAACTGGGCGTTGGCCACCAGGTATTGACGACCAGCGCCTTTGACCGGCTCACCGATCTTCACCGGCACCACACGGCTCTGGGCGATCGAACGTATCCCCGAGACGCGGGCGTGCAGGGTTGGGCCGCCGTCGAAAATGTCGATGTAATGATCGGTCTCGAAGCCTTCGCGCATCAGGATGTCGAAGGTGATCTGCGCCCGCGGGTGCACCTGGCCCATCGCCTCTTGGGCGGAGTCTGGCAGCAATGGCACGTAGATCGGGTAATGCGGCATCAGTTCGGCGAGGAAGGTCCGGCTCTTCAGACCGCACAAGCGCTCGGCTTCGGCGTAGTTGAGGTCGAAAAAGTTGCGGCCGATGGCATCCCAGAACGGCGAGTCGCCATTTTCATCGCTGTAACCGACGATCTCGGTCACCACGGAATCGGCAAAGCGCTCCGGATGACTGGCCACGAACAGCAAGCGGCCACGGGAATTGAGTTCCGCCCAAGGCGAACCCACCAACTCGCGCTGCACGTAGAAACTGGTCAGCAGACTGTTGCCGGTCAGGTCGTGGCACTGGGAGAGCACGTGGATTTTGTTGTGAATCTTCAGTTCGCGGGAGGCGTGCACGAAAGTTTCGTTACGGAAGCTGTAGAACGGCTCGGAGTAACCGGCCGAAGCAACGATGGCCGAGCAGCCGGCCAGTTTGCCGGTCACGGTGTCTTCGAGGACGAAGAAATAGCTCTCTTCACCGTTGAAGCTGACTTCGGCGGCGAACGAAGCTTCGCTTGCAGCGATCTTGTCGCTCAGGCGTTCAACGTCATCCGGCAAGGAAGTGACACCAATCGGGCTGTCCGCAGCCAGACGCTGTACCTCGCCCAGATCAGCCATTTGCGCGGGGCGCATCACCAGCATGGTGTCACTCCTTAATCTCAAAACTTACAGAAGAAAAATCCCGGGCCTACACAGAGATCAGTGTGGGAGCGGGCTTGCTCGCGAAAGCGGTGGGTCAGACAGCAAAAATGTTGACTGATACACCGCTTTCGCGAGCAAGCCCGCTCCCACATTTGATCTTGCCCGGCATCAAAATTGGGTTCGACGCCTGACTTGCAGGCGTCGAAGGGTCTATCAGGCTTGCGTCAGTTTGGCCGCGGCACGTTCGAAGCGGTCCAGGCCGGCATCGATATCGGCGTCTTCCACCACCAGGCTCGGGGCGAAACGCACCACGTCCGGGCCGGCTTGCAGGACCATCAGGCCTTCTTTTTCAGCGGCGTTGAAGATGTCTTTGGCTTTGCCTTTCCAGGCATCGCTCAGCACGCAACCGATCAACAGGCCCATACCACGAACCTGGGTGAACAGACCGTACTTCTCGCCGATCTGCTCAAGGCGAGTCTTGAACTTGTCGTGCTTGGCGTTGACGCCAGCCAGCACTTCGGGGGTGTTGACCACGTCGATCACGGCTTCCGCGACCGCACACGCCAGCGGATTGCCGCCGTAAGTGGTGCCGTGGGTGCCGACGACCAGGTGCTTGGCCAGGTCTTCGGTGGTCAGCATCGCTGCGATCGGGAAACCGCCGCCCAGGCTCTTGGCGCTGGTCAGGATGTCCGGGATCACGCCGTAATGCTGATAGGCAAACAGATGGCCAGTACGGCCCATGCCGGTTTGCACTTCATCGAAGATCAGCAACGCGTTGTGCGCGGTGCAGAGGTCGCGGGCACCTTGCAGGTATTCAAGCTCAGCCGGGATCACACCGCTTTCGCCCTGGATCGGCTCCAGGACCACTGCGCACGTCTTGTCGGAAATGGCAGCTTTCAGTGCGGCCAGATCGTTGTATGGCACGTGGGTGATGCCGGTGATTTTCGGACCGAAGCCGTCGGAGTACTTCGACTGGCCACCCACGTTCACGGTGAACAGGGTGCGGCCGTGGAAGCTGTTGAGCGCGGCGATGATTTCGTACTTCTCGCTACCGAAACGGTCGAAGCCGACACGACGGGCCAGCTTGAACGCGGCCTCGTTGGCTTCGGCGCCGGAGTTGCAGAAGAAGGCACGGTCGGCAAACGTGGCGTCGACCAGCTTATGGGCCAGGCGCAAGGCCGGCTCATTGGTGAACACGTTGGACACGTGCCACAGCTTGTTCGCCTGCTCGGTCAGGGCACCGACCAGCGCCGGGTGCGCATGGCCCAATACGTTAACGGCAATCCCGCCGGCGAAGTCGATCAGCTCGCGACCGGACTGATCCCAGACACGGGAACCGGCACCACGCACGGGAATGAAAGCGGCTGGCGCGTAGTTGGGAACCATTACCTGGTCGAAATCGGCGCGTTCTACCGCAGCGTGCTCAACGGACATCGGAGTCTCCTGAAGAGGAACGCTCGCCTGAAACTGGCGAGCGATGAGGGGATTGTAAGGACAGTTTTCAGCCCGGCCTTGCCGCCAAGCGACAACTTCTTATAGCGCAAACACCGGTTTTGCCCGGGTTTACGGCAATGCGACAAATAGGGTCGCAAAGGCGCAGTTTAAACCGACGGCACAGGTTATAGGCAGGGTTGGCGAGCGGTGCGGTAAATATGTACCGCACACCCCCCTCTTTCTTTTGTTTTCCTTGGGTTCAATTCAGATGCCAAGGGACTCGCACATGAATCGGCACCCATTTGAGCTTGCCACTCACCCGGACGCGCACTATCACCACGCGTTCAAAAATCTGCCCGACTGGGCAGTGAAAGCATCATCCGTTACGCGCAACGCGCTAAAAAATGCCCGGCTGAAACTTCCCGATTGGCAGGGCACAGCAACCCACGAACAACATCAGTCGCTGAAAAAGGCCAATGAGGAACACTGGAGCCAGCGCAATCGCCTGGAGACGATGTTCAATGAATTGCAGAGCGCCCGGGACTTTGCCGAACGGCTCTTGAGTGACTCGCTGAAAACCCGCTTCGGCCTCGAACTGGACGTCAAGACGACCTTCCTGCGCCTGTACATTCCGCAGACGATCCCCTGGTTCCCGATCAAGACCGGAGCCGCGCGCACCTGGACGGTATCGCTGCTCGATGCAGCCCTGCACAACTTTGAGGACTCGGAGACAAAAGCCGATGCTTACGAGTCCGACTCGACATTCATCACCGAACCTTCGCCTTCAGGACAGTTCGATACGTTGCCGGCGATCAAACGCCGGCTCTCTATCCAGAGCTTTACCCGGTTATGCCGGCAACTGGATATCGGCGCGCGGTACGAGGCCTACCTCACCGACCATCTTGGGTTGACCGATCCGCTGGCACGTTCGGTACTGAAATCGAAAGTCATCACGACGCACAAAGCCGCGTTCAAATCCGCATTACAGATGGCCCACGTCCGGGAAGATCTGCCAATCGACGCTTATCGTTCGCTCCTGGGCATTGCGCAAGAGCGCCAAAACGTGGAGCTCGATGGCCGGCAGCTGTCCTGTCACACCCTGACGATGATGTCGTCAGCGCTGACCGGCATCGTCATTTTCACGCCCGAACTTGAGCATGCACAGCAGGCAACGCGGATCATTGTCTACATCCCCGACGATCCAGAGCACCCGCTCAAACAGTACCCCGATGCTCACGCATTCATGACAGAGCTGACCCGCAAACTGCGCTCGCCCACTTACCAGACGTTCTTCATCCGATTCGTCGATCATCAGGAACGAGGGTATTTTTTTGCCGACCTCAACCGTCGCCTCAGCGCCGTTACCTGGCACCAGCACCGGCACGGCGCTCCACTTCCCAGCTGGCGAAACACACCCATCGATAAACCCGACTTGCGATTTGCAGTGAGTCCGATCAGCACCGGGCTATGGCCCCATCTCTACCAACAGCAACTGAACAAGATCCTCAATGACGCGCGCGCTGTTGCCATCTCCACCGCCAGCGCCGACCGAAATGCGCGATGGGCGTTGTGGGACGCTTTCAGCAAAGTCGCCACGACGATTCTTGAAGTGGCAGCGTTCGTTGCCCTGCCCTTCGTGCCGCTCCTCGGTGAACTGACGCTGGCCTATATGGCTTACCAGTTACTCGACGAAACCTTCGAAGGTATCGTGGATTGGGCAGAAGGCCTGCAAAACGAAGCGTTCGGGCATCTTGTCGGGGTGGTCGAATCGGCGGTGCAGCTGGGAACATTCGCAGCAGGCGGCGCCATTGCCGTCGGCGAACTCAAGCCTCTGCTGCCCCGTGAGGCACAGGCGTTTTTCGACAAACTCAACCCGATCAAGACAGCTGATGGAAAAACCCGCTACTGGAAACCGGACCTGACGCCCTACGAACAATCCGTCGACTTGCCGGCAACGACCCAACCCGACCGCCTCGGGTTGTACCGGCATCAAGGCAAAACCCTGCTGCCGATCGAAGACCGGCTCTATGCGGTAGAAGTGAATAAAGACACGGGGCAATTCCGGATTCAGCATGCAACCCGCTCCGATGCTTATCAGCCATCACTGCGGCATAACGGCCACGGCGCCTGGCACACCGCGCTGGAACAACCGCTGAACTGGGACCGGGAAACCGTCCTGCGCCGGCTCGGCCATAGCGTCGAAAATCTTTCCAGCACCGAACGCGAGCAAGTCCTGCGCATCAGCGGCTTTCACGACAACGTGCTGCGCGAGATGCACGCCGACGACCTGCCACCGCCCTCACTGCTGACCGACTGCCTCAAACGCTTCAAGATCGATCGGGATATCCAGGCGTTCATCGAGCAGATCGGCAGCGAAAAACCGGAGCAATACGTGAGGGCCGATCCGACTCTGCAACGTGATCTGCTGATCCGTTTTGAGGGTTGGCCCGCTGCCACTCCTCTGCCTGAACCTGAAGCGCAAACGCCTGAATTTCGGCAGCAAGCCGCAGCGATGGCGCGCAAATACCGTCTATCGCTGTTCGAGTTACGCTATCGGGCACTCGAAGAAACCGGCGATCAGGCAGCGCGACAACTGATCGACGACCTGCCGGGCCTGCCCACAGACATCGCAGAAGAGCTGGCAAACAATGCAGCCGGTAACGAGCTGATGCAATTGCATAACGGTCGAGTACCCAAGCGTTTGAAAGACGTAGCGCAAAAAGCCATGGAAGCGGTTCGCGCCGCCCGTGCCCACGAGGGGCTTTACTCCGAGTCACTGGCAACCGCAGATACTCATCGGCTGGCCCTGCATAGCCTCGAATCACTGCCCGGCTGGCTGGAAGGCCTGCGAATTGAAATCAGGGATTATTCCGCTGACGGGACATTGCACGACAGCATTGGTAAAACCGACGCACCGCTCCTCAGAACGATAGTGCGCAGCGATGAGGACACTTATCGAGTCGAAGGCAACAGCGAACAGGCCAGTGACTTCTACGATGCCCTCCTGCGGGCGCTACCGGATACGCAACGCAAAGGGCTGAAGCTTGCGCTTGGCGACGGCCCTTCATTCAAGCAGCGCATCGCCAAACACACGCTGGATCATCCGACGCTGCGTACCCTGTTCGTGAAATATCCGCAGCGAAAACCCTTCTACGACCCGACGACCATGCGCCTGCCGGGCGGCACGGAGGGTTACCGGCACAGCTTTGGCGCGACCGCCGGCCTCAGCGACAGAGTCCGCGAGGTTTACCCAAGCCTTGCGGATGACGAGCATCAGGCTTTGGTCCTGCAACTGCAGCGGCATCCCGAGGGGCCTCGCGCGGAACTCTCACGGCTGGCCAGCGAACTTGCACAACTGCATCAAGACCTGAGCGCCTGGGTCAATGACACACCTACCGCCCACCCCGAAACGGGGGTTGCGCTCAGTGCATTGGACATTCGCATGGAGAATCACAATCGACGCCTGCTGGCCCAGGAAATCCAGCGCAGCTGGCGTCGCCAGACAGAACAGGATTTCGACACTCACAACGACATCGCTCGCTATATGCTGAAGCTTTCCCAACCCATATTCGGCGAACTGCCAACCCTGTCCGCCGACTTCCCGCATGTGTCATTGCTGTCACTTGAAGGCAGTCATGCCATGCAGGGTGTTGCCGGATTTGTGCAACGCTTCAATGGCCTGCGCCGTCTGGAATTGAAAGGTTTCTCTCTGCGTACACTGCCCGAGGCAATTGCTCGAATGACGAATCTTGACGCGCTGGTGCTCAGCAATTGCGGGATCGAATTCAATGCCGGGACTTGGTCGCAACTGAGTGCGTTGAACAAACTGGTCGTGCTGGACTTGCAGAGAAATCCGTTCTCACGGGTGCCTGAGTTTGAAACGATGCCTGAGCTGGTACATCTGGACTTGAGCCATACCGGCCTGAACAACATTCCCGACAGCATTCTTCGCCACGCCAAACTCGACACCGCCAAACTACAGGGCAACCGGATCAGTGATGTATCGCCTGAACTCTTTAAGAGTGCGCTGTACACCAAGCGAAGCATTGATTTAACGGGCAACCCGCTCTCGGACAATGCCCGGCAACTGATCAAGCACTACTTTTCCGATACCTCATACGATATGGGGGTCCTGGCCCCTGTAGTGGATATCGACCGGGTCAGGGCGCTGTACCCGAACCTTGAACCGGAACAGGCCAGCGAGTTTGTCTACGAACTGCCGGGCACACTGCAAGACGGCCGCAACGAACTGACACGCCTGGAAACGGAGCTGGCACAACTGATCAACGATCTGGCGGCATGGACCGCCGACCTTCCCCCCCTGCATCCGGTGACAGGTGAACCGTTCGATGCCCAACAACAGCTTGCCGAGCACATGAGCCGTGATCAGTTCCGGCAGACACTGGTGCAATGCTGGCGGCACGAAAGCGAGCTGGACGACTTAAATGAGGCGCTGGAACCCAGCTTTGAACTGAGATTTGAAACCTATATCAATGGCGAGCTGCCAAGCCTCAACGCCGACTTCAGCCATGTGACAGCCCTGGAGTTGCACAGCGCCCATGGCGCGACGCGCATGGGGCACTTCCTGAAATCCTTTTTCAATTTGAAAAGCCTCAGGCTCCGCGCCTGCAACCTGGGCAATATTCCCGATACCGTGTTCAAAATGGGTCAACTGCGGTCGTTGTCACTGCCTGAATGCAACATCAACCTGTCACCGGAATCGGTCAGCGCACTGGGCGGAATGGATCAGCTCGACTACCTCGATCTGAGTTCCAACCCTTTGGGGCAAACACCAGACCTGAGCCAGATGCCCAGCATCGCGAACGTTTTGCTGAATAACACCGGCATTACCGAAATACCCTGGGGCCTGTTCCAGCTGGAGGAACTGGATTGGGTAGACCTGAGCGAGAACGCAATCACCGAAGTGTCCAGCGATGTGCAGGAACTGCCGCCTGAAATCGCCGAAAACATCAGCTTGAGAGGCAACCGGTTTTCCGAAGCAAGCCTGCAACGCCTGATCGACTACTTTGAACGCACACAAGTAGATTTCGGCGTGCAAGAGGTCATCGATCAAGGTGAAATGGATGTCTCAACGTCGGATAATTCGGAAGTCGACGAGTGACGCAAGCGTCGACTCAGAAAGTGACGGCTCGATCAGCCACGCTCCGACGGCACCGACGACAATTCGAACGGACTGCTGCTGCGCCGCTGGTTGCGATCTTCCCGCGGCGTGGCGCCGAAGAAGTTGCGGTAGGCGCTGGAGAAATGCGGCCCCGAAGAGAAGCCACACGACAGGCCGATCTGGATGATCGACTTGCTGGTTTGCATCAACATCTGCCGGGCCTTGTTCAGGCGCAATTCCAGGTAATACTGGCTCGGCACGCGGTTGAGGTATTGCTTGAAAATCCGCTCCAACTGCCGACGCGACACGCACACGTGCTGGGCGATTTCGTCGGTGGTCAGCGGCTCTTCGATGTTGGCTTCCATCAGCAACACCGCCTGGGTGAGCTTCGGATGACTGGAGCCCAAGCGGTTCTGCAACGGAATGCGTTGGCGCTCGCCGCCCTCGCGGATGCGTTCGACGACAAGCTCTTCTGAAACCGCACCGGCCAGTTCGGCGCCGTGGTCACGGGCCAGCACTGCCAGCAGCAAATCGAGTACCGACAGGCCGCCGCACGCGGTCAAGCGATCGCGATCCCAGTCGAACAGGTGACTGGTGGCAATCACCTTGGGGAAGCGCTCGGCAAAATCGTCCTGCCAGCGCCAATGCACGGCAGCGCGGTAACCGTCGAGCAAACCCAACTGCGCCAACGGGTAAACACCGGCCGACAAACCGCCGATCACACATCCGGCTCGCACCTGTTGTTTCAGTGCACTGCTGAGTGCCGGCGCAAGCGAGGTCGGCGGCTCGTCGGCGAGCAGAAACAGTTTCTGGAAGTTTTCGAGTTTGCCGGCCCAGGGCTCACCCGGCAATTGCCAGGCGCCTTCGGTTGGCGGTTCTGCCTGCAAAAACGACAGTTCGTAAACAACATCCGGATGCACACGCTGGGCAACACGCAAGGCCTCCTCAGCCAGCGCAAGCGTCAGAGCTTTAGTGCTGGGCCAAATCAGGAAACCAATTCGATGGGCAGTCATGGCGGGCAATCCGAAGCGAAGAACAGTGATGGACCAATGCTAGCCCGTAAATAAACACACATCTCAAAACCAACACAGATCAAATGTGGGAGCGGGCTTGCTCGCGAAAGCGGTGGTTCAGATAGCAACGATGTTGACTGATACACCGCTTTCGCGAGCAAGCCCGCTCCCACAAGGGATCGAAGCCAGCCTCTAGGCTGCGAAGCATGCACTATCCCTGTGCACAACGGCAGTCCGGATTATTTCAAGCTGCCGGACAAGAATTGCTGCAGGCGCTCAGACTGCGGATTGACCAGCACTTCACGCGGGTTGCCGCTTTCTTCGACGACGCCTTTGTGCAAGAACACCAACTGGTTCGACACTTCACGGGCAAAGCCCATTTCGTGCGTCACCACCACCATGGTCCGGCCTTCCTGCGCCAGGGCCTGCATGACTTTCAGCACGTCACCGACCAACTCAGGGTCGAGGGCCGAAGTCGGTTCGTCGAACAACATCACTTCCGGCTCCATCGCCAGCGCACGGGCAATCGCCACACGCTGCTGCTCGCCGCCGGACATGTGGCCAGGGTAGGCATCCTTGCGATGAGCAACACCGACCTTGTTCAGGTAGTGCTCGGCCTTCTCGCGGGCTTCGGTCTTGGACATGCCGAGCACGTGGACCGGCGCTTCCATGATGTTTTCCATCGCGGTCATGTGCGACCACAGATTGAAATGCTGGAACACCATCGACAGGCGCGAACGCATACGTTGCAGCTGTTTCGGGTCGGCGGCTTTCAACGCGCCATCCTTGTTGGCGACCAGTTTCAGCTCTTCGTTGTTGAGCAGAATCTTGCCCGCGTGCGGCTGCTCGAGCAGGTTGATGCAGCGCAGAAATGTACTTTTGCCGGAGCCACTGGAGCCGATGATGCTGATCACATCGCCAGCCGCCGCTTTCAGGGACACGCCCTTGAGCACTTCGTGACTGCCATAGCGTTTATGCAGGTCTTGGACTTCAAGTTTGTACATGCGGTCGGTTCTCACAAAAACAGTCAGTCAGTCGTTGAGCAAGCGCCCGTGACGCAGCGCTTCGCGCCCCGCCACCTTGGCCAGCCAGAAACCGGGTTGGGCATAACGCAGCCGTTCAATGGCAAACAGCACCCCGGACGTACCAGCACACACCGTGCTGACCCGATCCGATAACGGATCGATCACTTCAAAAATCTCGTCGCCCGCTTCAACCCACTCACCGGGTTTGCGCAGAAAACTCACCACGCCAGGATGCGGCGCGAACAGCAATTCAGTGCCTTCGAACGGCAGGCCTTCGCAAGCGTCTTGCGCAGGTTTCGGCCATTCGCCGCTGATCAGGCCTTGCTCGGCGAGGAATGCCAGAATGCCTTCGGCGTAAGCCTCCGCCTCTGGGCGACCGGTATCAGCTTGGCCACCCAACTCGATGGTCGTCGCCAGGCAGGCCAGTGGAATCTGGGCATCCGGGAACAGACGCGACAGACGCAGCCATGGCAGCGAGCACGCTTCGTCAAAGGAACTGCCGCCGGAATCTTCCGCCAGCAGACCAACCTTGACGTTCAAGTGCGCAGCCAGTGAACGCCAGTGCGGCCAGTGCTGCGGCAAGGCGTACATGTGCAGCGCCGCTTCGCAATCGCAATGCAAATCCAGCACCACGTCGGCGGTGCAGGCATGGCTGAGCAAGATGCGCTGCATGCCTTGCAACTGACTGGCAGCCGGCGGCAATGCGGCCAGCACATCGCTCATGGTTTCACGGATCAAACGGATATTGGCGTGAGGATCGTCACCCAGATGCCCTTGCAGCTCAGCGGCTACGGGCTCGCTCAGCTCGACGAAATCCCGGTTGAAGTTCTTGCCGCTTCCGGCTTCGAAACGCCCCTGATGGTTACCCTGAAGCAGTTGACCGAGACCCAGTGGGTTGGCCACCGGCACCAGTTCGATCACACCGTTGAGCAAGCCTTGGGCTTCGAGTTCGGTCAGGCGTTTTTTCAGCTCCCAGGCCGTGCGCATCCCCGGCAGTTCATCGGCGTGCAGGCTGGCCTGGATGTAGGCCTTGCGCTCGCCAGCGCCGAAGCGAAATACCGAAATCTGTCGTTCGCTGCCCAAGTGGTTCCACGGCAATGCATGATCGATGCGTTCCATATCAGTGCTTCCGCGGGGCCAGATAGCCCAACCAGCGGTGCTCGGCCATTTTGAACAGGCGCACCAGAATGAACGTCAGGCACAGGTAGAACACGCCGGCGGTGATGTAGGCTTCGAACGGCAAGTAGAACTGAGCGTTGACCGTGCGCGCGGCACCGGTGATGTCGATCAGGGTCACGATGGACGCCAGACTGGTGGTCTGCAGCATCATGATCACTTCGTTGCTGTATTGCGGCAGCGCCCGGCGCAGCGCCGATGGCAGCAGGATCCGCTTGTACATTTTGAAGCGCGACATGCCCATGGCCTTGGCCGCTTCGATCTCGCCATTCGGCGTGGCGCGCAGGCTGCCGGCGATGATTTCCGCGGTGTAGGCGCTGGTGTTGATGGCGAAGGCCAGGCACGCACAGAACGTGGCGCTGGACAGCCACGGCCAGAGGAAGCTTTCACGCACCGCTTCGAATTGCGCCAGACCGTAATAGATCAAAAACAGCTGCACCAGCATCGGCGTGCCGCGGATCACGTAAGTGAACAGCCAGGCACTCATGTTGACGACAGCATTCTTGGAAACGCGCATCAGCCCCAGCAGCAGTGCCGCCAGCAGACCGAAAAACAGCGACAGCGCGAGCAATTTAAGGGTAGTCACCAGGCCGCCGAGGTACAGCGGCAAGGCTTCCCAAATGACGTTGTAGTCGAAGATCATAGATCAGCCGCCCTTACGCCTACCGAGTAGCGCTTCTCAAGGTGACGCAATGCCAGCAACGAGACGCTGGTGATCACCAGGTACATCGCCGCCACTGCGAGGAAGAAGGTGAAAGGCTCGCGGGTAGCGTCTGCCGCCTGCTTGGCCTTGAACATCATGTCTTGCAGACCGACCACCGAAATCAGCGCGGTCGCCTTGGTCAATACCAGCCAGTTGTTGGTGAAACCCGGAATCGCCAGACGAATCATCTGCGGCACCAACACCCGGAAGAACACCTGAAAACTGCTCATGCCATACGCCATGCCGGCTTCTGCCTGCCCCTTCGGGATTGCCATGAAGGCGCCACGGAAGGTTTCCGACAGGTACGCACCGAAGATGAAGCCCAGGGTGCCGATACCGGCGGCCAACGGGTTCAGGTCGATGTAGTCGTCATAGCCGAGCATCGGCGCGACGCGGTTGAGCAGGTCCTGGCCACCGTAAAAAATCAGCAGGATCAGCACCAGATCGGGAATACCGCGGATCACCGTGGAATACAGATCGCCCAGCCAGGCCAGCCAGCGTATTGGGGACAGACGCAGCGCAACGCCGATCAGACCCAGAACAATGGCCAAGACCATGGACGACAAGGCGAGCTGAAGCGTCAGCCATGCGCCATCGAGGATGACAGCCCCGTAGCCTTTCAACATGATTCAGGTCCTCGAAAGTTGGGATGAAAAAATGGCGCAAACCTCAGAGATCCTGTTGCTTGCGCCATTTCGCACGTGTTGCGGGGACGTTACTTGCCGTAGATATCGAAGGCGAAGTACTTGTCCTGGATTTGCTTGTATTTGCCGTTCTCGCGAATGGCCGCGATCGCGGTGTTGATCTTGTCTTTCAGCGCGTCGCCCTTGCGAACCGCGATACCTACGCCGTCGCCGAAGTATTTGACGTCGGTGAAGGCCGGGCCCACGAAGGCGAAACCTTTGCCGGCGTCGGTTTTCAGGAAACCGTCATCCAGCAAGGTCGCGTCTGCCACGGTGCCGTCCAGGCGACCGGCGGCCACGTCGAGGTAGATTTCGTTCTGCGAACCGTAAGGCTTGATCTCGGCACCCAGCGGGGCCAGGACTTCGCGGGCGAAACGCTCGTGGATCGAACCACGTTGCACGCCGATATTCTTGCCCTTCAACTCAGCCAGGCTGTCGCTGACCTGAGTGCCGGCCTTCATGACCAGGCGAGCCGGGGTGTTGTAGTACTTGTTGGTGAAGTCCACAGACTTCTTGCGGTCTTCAGTGATCGACATGGACGACAGGATCGCGTCGATCTTGCGCACTTTGAGTGCCGGGATCAGGCCGTCGAACTCTTGCTCGACCCACACGCACTTGACCTTCATCTCTTCGCACAGGGCATTGCCGATGTCGTAGTCGAAACCGACGATGCTGCCGTCCGGCGCTTTGGAGGCGAACGGAGGGTAAGCCGCTTCGATACCGATTTTTACGGGCTTGTCATCAGCGAAGGTCGGCAGGGACAGCACGGACAGTGCCAGGGCGCCAAGCAGCACAAGTTTCTTCATCTTGGGACTCCATCGGTAAAGGGCAAAAACGGCAGAGTGAGCGACAGCCCAATATGCGAATGGGTTAAACAGCGAAGCCGTGCTGCGTCCTGGGAACCGCGGGCTGATTTCAACATTGATTTCAACATTGATTTCAACGCAGGCAACGACGAGCGAGTGATCGGCATTCTAACGACAGGCCGGAAGCCGATATTTCTTCAATGCGACAACAAATTACAGATGCACCGAGAAAGCCGCTTGAGCGCGTTGACAGCCTTGCAATTTCATGCAAGAGCAAAAGACAGTGAACCGATCTATATTGCAAATTGCGGGCCCATTATTGGCAAACCCTTCTAATCCGGCAAGCACAGCGTGGGGTCTTATTTTTCATACCGGGTTGAGAAGCCCTGAAACGAGGCTTTGCGTTTCCCAATGCCTCGTTGTCGGGCGTGCGGTTACACATTCAGTTACTTGAAGGGTGATGGGTAACAGTGGGAAAGCGCCTACGGCGGACATCGATAATTATTGGCACTCCCGCTGACGGCGGACGCGAGCGTCTATCTGATCGTTCCAACGCTCCGCGTGGGAATGCATCCCGTGACGCTCTGCGTCACAGCCTCAACGGCGGACGCGGAGCGTCCATGGCGGCATTCCCACGCAGAGCATGGGAACGATCAATACGAAAAAACCCCACCAGGCTCAACACCTGGCGGGGCTTCGATGACTCCGAATGCTACTTACGCGACGTTCATGGTCTTGTGCGTATCAATCAAATGCTGCACCACACCCGGATCGGCCAAGGTCGAAATATCCCCCAACCCATCGTATTCCGCCGTCGCAATCTTGCGCAGAATCCGGCGCATGATCTTGCCCGAACGGGTTTTCGGCAGCCCCGGTGCCCACTGAATCACGTCCGGCGAAGCAATCGGGCCGATCTCTTTACGCACCCAGTTTTTCAGCTCGAGACGCAATTGCTCGCTCGTCTCTTCGCCAGCATTCAGGGTGACGTAGACATAAATGCCCTGCCCCTTGATGTCGTGCGGCACACCGACCACCGCCGCTTCGGCGACCTTCGGGTGAGCGACCATCGCGCTTTCGATCTCGGCAGTACCCATGCGGTGCCCGGAAACGTTAAGCACGTCATCCACCCGACCGGTGATCCAGTAGTAACCATCGGCGTCACGACGCGCACCGTCGCCGGTGAAGTACATGCCACGGAAGGTCTTGAAGTAGGTGTCGACGAAGCGGTCATGGTCGCCATACAACGTACGCGCCTGGCCTGGCCACGAATCGAGAATCACCAGGTTACCCTCGGCCTCGCCTTCGACGATGTTGCCCAGGTTGTCCACCAGCGCCGGCACTACGCCGAAGAACGGCCGTGCCGCAGAGCCCGGCTTGAGGGCGTGAGCGCCGGGCAGCGGGCTCATCATGTTGCCGCCGGTTTCGGTCTGCCACCAGGTATCGACGATCGGGCAACGGGACTTGCCGACATTCTTGTAATACCAGTCCCAGGCTTCCGGGTTGATCGGCTCGCCGACCGAACCCAGCAGACGCAGGCTGCTGCCATCGGCGCCTTCCACAGCGGCGGTGCCCGAGGCCATCATCGCGCGGATCGCGGTAGGCGCGGTGTAGAGGATGTTGACCTTGTGCTTGTCGACGACCTTTGCCACCCGGGTGATGTCCGGATAGTTCGGCACGCCTTCGAACAGCAACGTGGTCGCGCCGTTGGCCAGCGGGCCGTAGACGATGTAGCTGTGGCCGGTGACCCAGCCGACGTCGGCGGTGCACCAGTAGATTTCACCCGGACGGTAGTCGAACACGCGCTCGTGGGTCATCGCCGCGTACAACAGATAGCCGCCGGTGGTGTGCTGCACGCCCTTCGGCTTGCCGGTGGAGCCGGAGGTATAAAGGATGAACAACGCTTCTTCGGCGCCCATTTCCTTCGGCGCGCAAACGGTGCCCGCCACTTTCATCAGGTCTTCGTACCAGATGTCGCGATGCTGGTTCCACTTGATGTCGCCACCGGTGCGCTGGCACACGATGACTTTCTGAATGCTGCTGGTTTCCGGGTTGGTCAGCGCGTCATCGACGTTGGCCTTGAGCGGGATCTTCTTGCCGGCACGAACGCCTTCGTCGGCGGTAATCACTACTTTGGATTTGCAGTCGATGATGCGACCGGCCAGGGCTTCCGGCGAGAAACCGCCGAACACTACCGAGTGAATTGCGCCGATGCGGGCGCAGGCCAGCATGGCGACCACGGCTTCGGGAATCATCGGCATATAGATCGTCACCACGTCGCCGCGGTGCACATCCTGGCCACGCAAGGCGTTGGCGAACTTGCAGACTTCTTCATGCAGCTCGCGGTAGGTGATGTTGCGGCTTTCGGCAGGGTCATCCCCTTCCCAAATAATCGCGATTTGATCGCCGCGCTCGGCCAGATGACGGTCGAGGCAGTTGTAGGAAACGTTCAGCGTGCCGTCGGCGAACCATTTGATGTCGACATGGTGATCGTCGAAGGACGTCTGCTTCACCGTGGTGAAAGGCTTGATCCAGTCGAGGCGCTTGGCTTGTTCACGCCAGAAGCCGTCCGGGTTGACGACCGACTGCTGGTACATGGCCTTATAGGTGGCCTCGTCAGTCAGCGTATTGGCTGCTACCTCGGGACGAACGGGATACAAAGAAGCCGCACTCATCTTTCTTACCTCGGTGGAATAGTTGTTTTTGTATGGCCCCAGTTGTAGCCGGGCGGGGCCTATAGAACCATTCGACGATGGTAGTAACAAGCCCCTACAAAATATCGTGACAAGCACAAAACAGGGTCTCGAATACAACGCCGCCCCCCTTGTAGGAGCGAGGCTTGCCCGCGAAGAACGATAACGCGGTCTGCCTGAAAAACGCCGATTGTTACCAAATCTGCCAAAGGTGTTTCTCAAAAGCACGGCTATATGCACGTCACCCCGAGGCCTAAAATCAACCTCGCCAACAAGGCAACGCGATTAACCCAGTTGCAGCCCCCACGAAGGCAGTTAATCCAAGACTCTTTATTAAAGCTCCAAACGCCATCCCAAGGATCGCGCGACCCCATTCGACCTCAGAAAGGTAAATTTCAAATGAAAGCTTTGTTGGTTCTGGCCCTCACCAGTCTGTGCGCAACCGCCATGGCAGATGAGGTTCCGACTGATGTCGCACAGCAACAGCCCGCCATTGAGGAATACACCTACTCCACCCACCTGGACATCGCCAAAGTTATATCAATGAGCGAAATCCCAAATGTCTGCGAAGTTGTTCCGGCCAAAATGGAATACGACGATTCCAAAGGCCAACGGCACATTCTGCGCTACAGCGTCATGGGTAACGGCTGCTCTAACGGCTGATCCGCCCACTTTTATTTCCCGAGATTCGACTCATCCGCCCGCCTTAAAAGACAGATAAAGCGCTGAGCAATACATCGATAAATACGATTATTCAAGGCAATTATTTGCGCTTTTTAATCAACATAGCTGGCGTAGTATGAATTCCACACCCAAGGCACACAACGCCAACCCACCTGGAGCCACTACCATGAAAACCAAATTGATCATCGCCCTGACCCTTTCCGTCCTGGCTGCCAACACCTTCGCCGCCGATGGCTACGACCGCACTGGCTCGGCTGCTTTCACTGAAGGGGCTGTCGCTTCTGATGGTTACGACCATACTGGTTCGGCGTCTTTCGCTGCTGATGGTTTTGATCGCACTGGCGCTGCCAAGGTTGCTGCTGACGGCTTTGATCATACTGGCGCTGCCAAAGTCGCTGCCGATGGTTCTGACCACGTAGGTGCAGCTCGTTTCAGCTAAAAACTGAACGCGACCTCACAGCCCGACTTCGGTCGGGCGTAGTTGTGTCTGGAGCGGTTAAAAATCGACCAAAACCACTACATGTAGTAAAAAACGCCATTTTCTGGTTGTTTCTTGAGCAATCCATTTCAAGAACATTTTCAGTCAAAAACTGCACACAATCCCGCCTACAAAACCCCTTCGCCGTCCCTGAAAGCCCCGTCCCACCTGACTTGCAACACAACAACAGACCATAACGACGCGACCACCCAGCCCTCACCGTCAAAAACCAGCCAAAACAGACGAAAAAAAAACTTCCTCCGCCAAAGCCCTGTAAACCCTCGCTCCAACCGGAAAACGCCCCTCGCCGCCCCCTCCGGGTGCCATTTCGCCGCACCACGGGGCCGAAAATTTCCTTATAATGCGCACTTAAACGGGGCTGCAATATTCCCTTACAGGGGTGAAAAGCCAGTCTGAAGCCCACGCAGAAGCGGTTCACGTTTTCTGCGCCCATCAGCGGCTTCGGGAACCCGTACAAAATTCTGTTTGTTGCCTGCGTACCGCTGCAAAAAACGGTACCGCTGCAAAAAACGATTTCCTTTAGATCCAACGCGGCCAGTAAGGCCGTGTGAAAAACCAACCTATCAGTTTTCACACGGGCAACTGGCCCTCACGCAGGAGACGACACGTCATGCTGAGCTGGGACGAATTCGACAAAGAAGATGACGGCGAAGTCGCTGTAAAAGGCGCCAATGCCGGCCACGCTTCTGAAGCCAACATGGACCGCCTCGACAGCGCCGGTGGTGCCGCCGCTCAAGAGGCCCGCGCCGTGACCGCGACGGACTCCGCCGCGATCGCCCGCGCCAAGGCTGCCCTGGATTCCCTCGACGTCGCCGAAGGCCTCGCCGAACTGGAAGGCGCCTCCGCCCGTGTAGCTGTCGATGAAAAGCGCATGATCAACTGCCGCGCCGACCTCAACCAGCTCGTCCCATTCAAATACGACTGGGCATGGCAGAAGTACCTGGACGGCTGCGCAAACCACTGGATGCCGCAAGAAGTCAACATGACCGCCGACATCGCCCTCTGGAAAAACCCGGAAGGCCTGACCGACGACGAGCGCCGCATCGTAATGCGCAACCTCGGCTTCTTCTCCACCGCCGACTCCCTGGTTGCCAACAACCTGGTCCTGGCCGTGTATCGCCTGATCACCAACCCGGAATGCCGCCAGTACATCCTGCGCCAGGCCTTCGAAGAGGCGATCCACACCCACGCCTACCAGTACTGCATCGAATCGCTGGCCATGGATGAAGGCGAAATCTTCAACATGTACCACGAGATCCCATCGGTCGCGAAAAAAGCCACCTGGGGACTGAAATACACCCGCTCGATCTCCGATCCGAAGTTCGAAACCGGCACCGTCGAAACCGACAAAGAACTGCTGCGCAACCTGATCGCCTACTACTGCGTTCTGGAAGGTATCTTCTTCTACTGCGGCTTCACCCAAATCCTCTCCATGGGCCGCCGCAACAAAATGACCGGCGTCGCCGAGCAGTTCCAATACATCCTGCGCGACGAATCCATGCACCTGAACTTCGGCATCGACGTGATCAACCAGATCAAAATCGAAAACCCGCATTTGTGGGATGCTGAAATGAAGGAAGAAGCGAGCCAGATGATTCTGCAGGGGACTCAGCTGGAGATTGAATACGCTCGTGACACCATGCCTCGTGGGGTGTTGGGCATGAATGCGGCGATGATGGAGGATTATCTGAAGTTCATCGCTAACCGTCGTTTGTCGCAGATTGGGTTGAAGGAAGAGTATCCGGGGACTACGAATCCGTTCCCTTGGATGAGCGAGATTATGGACTTGAAGAAAGAGAAGAATTTCTTTGAGACGCGGGTTATTGAGTATCAGACTGGTGGGGCGTTGAGCTGGGATTGATTTCTAGCTGAGCTGGATTTGCCGGTTTTTAGTTGAATCGAAATTGAAAGGCCCTGACTTGGTCGGGGCTTTTTTATTGAAAGGAAATAATCGTTTTGATCATCCCTACGCCGATCCGACAATACTCCTACAGCACTTACAGCTCTTTCCACATTGATGCCCAAGCGAGGTATCTCTAAGCTCCATCACAGGTGCCTAAGAAACACCCAACGTAGAAGCTGACGTCCTCACGCAGAACCAAGTGCAGTCCCAAAGACATGCGCAATTCTGTGTTTGAAGAAAGCTGCTTGTTGGGATTTCTTACGTCCCTCTACGTCGGGTTCTCGCCTTCCCAAACTCATGCGTAGAGGTAATGGTTATGCCTACAAAAAATCCACTCCGTTCTCCCTCCGTTTCGGAGAGCGATCATGTCTGACCCCTTCGTTCCAACCGTCTTCACACGCCAAAACATCTACCTTCACGCCCTCCTTCTGGAAAACCAGCCATGGTTCTGCGCCCGCGATTTGGGTCGCTTAATGGGCTTCCATCTGAATGATCGTGTCGTCAGCAAGCTCGACGAGGATCAGCGGCATACTCTGTTGATTGAGTATCACGGCCAACCGGAAAAGCGGTTGATGCTCAGCGAGTCCGGTGTTTACGCGTTGCTGGTCTATCACTACGCGCCAGGGAATCGGTTATTGCGTGAGTGGTTAACTCATCAAGTGGTGCCGGCCTTACGCGATGCGGGGCAGTCGAAAAATGCGGATCGGCCGATGTTGAGCTTGTTGGATTGGCCGGAGATGTCGTCGAGTCTGTTGCATTGGCAGGATGAAGGCTGGATTCGGCTGCGGGACATGCCTTATCTATTGCTCAATCGCACGCGGCGGCGGGTTCCGGTGGTTAAGCCTTGGTGGCGGAAGGTTGTAGAGATGTTTCAGTCGTCGAAGCATTCGGGGTTAGAACGACAGTGTATCTGTAGGATCGCTTGAGCGATGCGTCGGTCTTTTCTGTAGGAATTTTCGTAGACAGGTGTAATGGCCACTCAGTATCGTCCGAGGGTTTTCAACCCTCGGCGACTGTATGGATACCCCAAAGGAAAAAAGCGGCTGGAGTGACGAAGAGCTTGAGGCTTCGGTTGATTCTTACCTGAAGATGCTCGACCGCGAGCAAAACGGTCAGGCGTTTAAGAAGTCGATAGAAAATCAGCTATTGCGTGCAGGACCGTTGAGCAAGCGCAGTGCCTCGTCGGTTGAGTACCGCATGCAAAATATCTCGGCAGTGCTGGAGCAAATGGATTTGCCGCGAATCAGCGGCTACATACCTGCCAAGAACATCGGGGCGGGTGTGGCTCAGCGAATCCGCAAGGTGCTCACTAACAAAGTGGTGCCTGGGGCGGGGGAATCTGCTCCGACCTCCAATCACGAGACGTTGATCAGTCGAGCCTCGAAGCTGCAGAAGAAAGGGCTCAAGATCGAGCCATCTGGAAACTCGAATCCGCAGCAAGTCGTGACCACTACGACATCTTACGTTCGGGATCCTAAGGTCCGAGCGTGGGTCGCTGAGCTTGCTAAAGGCATCTGCGAGGGTTGTGGGCAGAAAGCACCATTCGAGGTGGATGGATTGCCGTTTCTTGAAGTGCATCATGTGAAGCATTTAGCACAGAAAGGGTCGGATAGCATTGCCAATGCCGTTGCGCTGTGTCCGAACTGTCATCGACGTTGTCATCTTGCCAGTGACAGAGAGGCGTTCACTTTGTCGTTGTATGAGAAGGTTGGTCGGCTGGTTGCTGAGTGATGTGCAAGCAGCGGATTTTTTATGTGACATCTTCACTGACTCTTTCGCCCGGGCCTGTCGCGCGCCTGGCAGGGTGCGGAGGCTTTTGACATAAACGGCGCTATTCGGGAGATTCGCGCCTTTGACACCTGTACCACTGAGTGGTAGGTTTATGCATCAAAGGGAAAAGCTTATGCCAATGAGGGTATTCAAAACAAAGACCTTTGCTGTTGCAGCAAAGAAAGCAGCGATCACAGATACTGATCTCTGTGAAGCGGTGCAGGAAGTCGTGAACGGACAAGCCGATGATTTGGGCGGAGGAGTTTGGAAAAAACGCCTCAATGAAAACCGTCATCGCTCGATCATTCTTGCCAAAGGCCGTGACTATTGGGTGTATCAGTTCCTGTTTGCCAAGAAAGATCAGGACAACATCACTAAAAAGGAACTGGCCGCGTTTAAGACGCTTGCTGATGCCTATAAAGGTTTGAGCAAGGAGCAAGTCCAGCTTCTATTGGACGGAAAAGAATTTGTGGAGATATGCAATGGCGAAAAAATTCAAAAGTGAGGCCTTCGAGTCGATTCACAGCTCGGCCGAAGCACTGCTGAAAATCGGCGCTATCGACAAGGCCACTATGCGGGAATTCGACGAGACCTGCATTGCTGAGGTGCCCGCTGAAATCCCGCCAGCTCAGATCAAGAAGATTCGTCTGCGTAGTCACGTCAGTCAGCCGGTTTTTGCCCGCTACCTAAACACAAGCGCATCGACAGTTAAGCAGTGGGAAGCCGGCGACAAGCGCCCTGGAGGAATGGCCCTTAAACTGCTCAGCATCGTGGAAAAACACGGCATCGAAATACTGGCCTAACTGTTGGCTAAAGGCGTCTGCGAAGATTGCGGTCAGAACGCACCGTTCGAGGTGGACGGGTTGCCGTATCTTGAAGTCCATCATGTGAAACATTTGGCTCAGAAAGGGTCGGATAGCATTGGAAACATCAATGTCCCGCCCCCCTCACAACCCTGCCGAAACCACCCGTACGCCATACTGCGGAATAATCCCGTCCGCCGTGACCAATTCCAGCCCTTCCGCCTGAGCGTGGGTAATCAGCATTCGATCACAAGCGCCTCATAGGCAGCCCTCAAATCCATCGATGATGTCGTCAGGGGTCTTGTCAAAATCCGCAGACATCCGAATCTTCCCCTTCGACCGTCCAGGCTTACGCGCCCGAGATCTCTCGACATGAGGCAGCAGATCCAGATAAGGCTTGCCATCCTTGACGATCACAACCGCATCGCCACGCCATGCACGCTCAGCAAGTTGAGAGAGCTGGGATTTTGCTTCGTGCATGTTTACTTGTACCCGTTCAGTCATATGGCACCTCCACAGAGTTAGCCAAGCTAGCTAAAGCCTGAGATTTTCGATAGGCAAGGTATCGAGCTGACCGTCTGTCAAAAATGGCGTTTCAAGCCCTGTCCAACGATCAACGCGGCCCACCGCTTGAATCAACAGGTGCGCCATCTCATGCTACCCGCTATTAATACCCTTCCCCACTCAAGGACCCGAGCCCGCCATGAAATTCGACCTCGCCTACTGCCTCAGCCTCGACGACAAACTGTCGATCTATGACGTGCGCGATTTGAATTTCGACGAGACGATGGAGTTCGATTCCGCCAAGGAGCATTTCCAGTGCCCCAACGATGCCTGCCGTTCGGCGTTTGACACAGCCAACGTGTTGGGAACGTTCAACGCCAAGAACGTGAATTACGTGCGTACGCCGCACTTCAAGAACATCCCCAGCACGCGGCATGTCGAGGGTTGTCCTTATGTCAGCCTGAAAACGTCGGCGTCGGGGCTGGAGGCGGATGGTGCGGAATCGGATGACGGTCGGGAGGAGCATTTCCCGTCGGAGTTGTTGCTGACTCGGCGTGAGTATGTGCGTAAGCCGTCCAACCCGGCGGTGGCGGCGGATGTCATGCGGGATGACCCAAAACCAACTTCAGCGGCCAGTGAGGTCGAGCACCCGACAAGGGAGTCGGCGCCGGACAAGACCAGTGTCTTCGCCCATCCGGTGGAGTGTTTTGTGTCGAACTACGAGGACAAGGAGCTGCTCAAGCGCATGCCGCTGAAGATTGGCGAGCACTCGGCGCCTTATGGGTCGTTCTTCAAGAAGATTGAATATCTGCAGGACAACAAGGGGCTGATTTACTGGGGCAAGATCAAGGAGATCAAGGATTACACGCAGAGCTTTCGCATCGATTTCGAACAGAAAGTCTGGTTCAAGCAACCGGACGAGGCGAAGAAGAAGCCTTACTCGGTGAACGTTTACCTGAGCAAGAAGCTGATCGACAACTACCGCAAGCGCAAAGCGTTTCTGGAAGAGATCAAGCATGCCATCGACAGTGAGGCGCAGTTGTATTGTTTCTTTTATGGGGTGACGCCGGAGTTGAAGCAGGTGCCTAGCAAGAAAAACCCCGAACAGACGTTCGGGGTGTTCAGTGCCAATATCGAGAACCTGGATCACTTCATTATTCGTGAAGCGCCGGGGTTGGTGCTGAGGTAATCGATCTGGCAAGCCCTAGGTAAAATTTTATAGGCAATTATAGAGCGATTATAGAAAGGCCCCAGATCGCCGCATCGCGGGCATTTGCTGGATATTCAAGTTTCAACCTTCCCGTAGCCGGCTCTCCAACTCCCGAATTTCCTGCTTCACCTCTTTACGCCGATCACGTGCAGCCTGAATGCCGGACTCGTTGAGGCCGCAGTATTGGCGTAACCAGTGAGCCATCATTTCCTCATCCGGCATGTAATAACCTTTGACGCCTTTGTTACTTCTCACGGTGTCGTTCATTTGTGCGTCGAAGCGGCCAGCGACGATTTCGTCTGGCGGTAAACAACCCCACTCTGCGGCGTAATCCTCAAAGATCCAGGCGATTTGCTCGATGTGCTTTTGCGCACCGCGATGACCCCGCTTGTAAAACATGTACTGGCGACAGTTTTCCTGGAAACGCTCCATCATCGGCTCATCGTTAACCCACTGCAGGATGTCGTTCTGCCCTGCGTGGCGCATCAAGCCGTAGATCCAGCGATCAGAAAACCGATGAACAAAACCCTCGACGTCAGCCTTTTTAGCGTCGGCGAAGATCATGCAGTAACGGGTTTGCACATGGATGACGAATAACACGTGCTTGCGTTGGACGGTGATGGCGTGGACTAGCCACTGTTCGGTGAACTCACCTTGCTCATCGTCCTCAATGGTGGGCGACGGCGGTTTGTCCACTGGGCTGATTTTTTTACCCTTGTGCACGCGACTGAAGAAGTTGCTGGCCGCTTCGGTGCAGTTGAAGATCAGCATCCTTTGGTCCTTTGATTAATAGGGTTGTGCCGCTCAGTCCGGTCGCTCAATCTCTTCAACCCACTCAAGCTCATAAGGTTGACGAACAACATCGGCAATTTCCTCACGTGCTTCTTCGCTGAGAACCGATAGCTCCGCGTCGGTCAACAAGTCGTGCTTGACCATCCATCTCAACGCTCTGAGCGCACTGGAGCGGCTATATAGGTCGAAGGTCTGAACGATGTCTTTGTCCCGATCACGGGTGAGGCGGTAGAGCATTCCATACCGGGCGTGAGGCGATAGCGCACTGTGTTGGGCGATGGTTTCGGCATCGGCGAGAACACCCAGGCAGAAACGATCGAGCGCAATCTTGCGCAGTTCCTTGAATTTCTTCCAGTCGCTTTCGAGGATCGGCATGACATTCTCCTGCGTGAAATCTTGAACAGTGCGAAGGCCTATTCTTGCGAATAAGCCGACTGATTCCAACCTCACTTGACGCACATACTCAGCATCACCAAAACCAGCAAACCAATATATACCCAAGCATGCACCCGATCCGGTATCCGCCCGATCCACGGTGTGGCCAGCCGGATGCCTATCATCGATCCGGCAGTCAGCACAGCAAACGCCAATACATCCACATACCCAACAAACCACGGCCCCAGATCAAACTCGGCAAACCCCGCCATGGCCATGTAAGTCAGCGTCCCGGCTACCGCAACCGGTAAGCTCAACGGATTGGCCATGGATGTCGCCTTAGACATGCTCAGCCCACAACGCCGTAACAACGGCACGGTCATGACGCTGCCGCCCACGCCGAGAAACGTGGCGATGGCGCCGATGCCTACACCGCCCCCAGACACTTCTGCCCTGCCCAATCGCCGTGGGATTACGGCGTCGGACTGTGTGAGAAAACCGCGTCGGAACAGGCAGTCCAGAATCGTCACACCGAGGTAGGTGATGAAGGCAAAACGGATCAACTCGCCACTCGCCCACATCGCGGCAACGGCTCCGACGATTGCGCCCAGGCCGATGAACCCGCCCAATGGCCATACGTAATGGCGAATGAGATGACCGGCGCGGTGATGTTTTCCGGTGGCGATCAGGGCGTTGACGATCATCACGCAGGTCGAGGTGGCTACGGCGATGTGCATCGCCGATTGGCCGATGGGATCGTCGGCACGGTGGCCGACCATGAGCATGTGATACAGCAAGGGCACGACGACGAATCCGCCGCCGAAGCCGAACAGCACGGCGGTGATGCCGGTCATGCAGCCGAAGAGTGCCAGCAAGAGGTAGAAGAACATCGCGCATCGTCCGTGGGATGAGAGTGAAAGAACAATCCATGTGGGAGCGGCGGTGCGACGATTCGACTTGCTCGCGAAAGCGGTGTGTCAGGCGACATCAATGTTGACTGTGCCGACGTCTTCGCGAGCAAGTCGAATCGTCGCACCGCCGCTCCCACATGGATTGTGCTTACTTAACCTACTGGTATTAGGGCTTGGCCTGCTTCAGCAAGTCAGCCAATAATGTTTGCGTTTACGCCAACCGCTGGATGCCGCTTGATGCGCAACGTTTCGATTGATCTGCTGGACGATACGCCACGGCCGGTGGTGGCTATCGGTACGGATTACCCCGACGGTCGTCTGTTGCCGCGCCATACCCATCGGCGGGCGCAGTTGTTGTACGGCGCCACCGGGGTGATGCAGGTGAGTACGCACGACGGCAATTGGGTGGTGCCGCCGCAACGGGCGGTGTGGATTCCGCCGGGGGTGGCGCATGAGGTGTTGATGCTGGGGGTGAGCACTCGCAGCTTGTACATCGAACCGGGGGCGGTTGATTTGGGCAATCGCTGTCAGGTGATCAGTGTTTCGCCGTTGATGCGGCATTTGCTGATGGAGGCGGTGGAAGTTGCGCTGGAGTACGACGAGGCCGGGCGCGACGGTGTGCTGATCGACTTGTTGCTGCATGAACTGGCGCGCAGCGCTCACTTGCCGTTGCATATTCCGTTGCCTCTGGATTCGCGGCTGCTTGGGTTGTGTCAGACGTTTCTCCGGCAACCGAACGCTCATCAATCGCCGCAACAATGGGCCGATCAGTTGCATATCAGTTTGCGTACATTCAATCGTTTGTTCCGCCAACAGACTGGCCTGAGTTTCAGCCAATGGCGGCAGCGGGCTTGTGTGGTGCTGGCCTTGGCGCGGCTGGCGGTGGGCACGCCGGTGACGCGGATTGCGCTGGATTTTGGTTATGACAGCCCGGCGGCGTTCTCGACGATGTTTCGTCGGGTGCTGGGGCAGGCGCCGTCCGTTTGGTTGGCGGGGGCGAAATAGCAAGCTCGCGGCAAGCGCAGAACCTGTAGGAGCGAGGCTTGCCCGCGAAGAATGCACCGCGGTTTATCAGGTATTACGCGTCATCGTTCTTCGCGGGCAAGCCTCGCTCCTACAGGGTCTTAGCCACTGCCTTGTTCTGATAGCAACTCAAAACTCTGCTCCTTCACATCCTGGGAATCCAGACCGATCTGCACCCGGAACTCGCCCGGTTCGGCGACGTGTTCCAACTGGGCGTTGAAGAACTTCAAGTCGTTCTCGTTAATGCTGAAATGGACCGCTTTCTCCTCGCCGGCCTTGAGCATGATTTTTTGAAAGTTCTTCAGTTCTTTGACCGGACGGCTGACAGAGCCAACGACATCGCGGATATACAGCTGAACCACCGTTTCGCCGTCGCGCTGGCCGATATTCTTCACCATGACGCTGGCGACGAGATTGTCGGTCTTGCTCAGCGTGGCCGAAGACAGGGCCATGTCGGTCAGGCTGAAGTCGGTATAACTCAGCCCGTAACCGAAGGGATAAAGCGGCCCATGGGATTGATCGAAATATTGCGACGTGTAGTTGCGAAGTGCACCCGCTATGTAGGGACGACCGGTGTTCAAGTGGCTGTAGTAGTTCGGAATCTGCCCCACGGAGCGTGGAAAGGTGATGGGTAATTTGCCGGACGGGTTGTAGTCACCGAACAACACATCGGCAACGGCGTTGCCTCCCTCGGAGCCGCTGTACCAGGTTTCCAGAATCGCATCGGCCTGTTTATGCTCCCTGCCGATGGACAGTGGCCGGCCGTTCATCAATACCAGTACCAGTGGCTTGCCGGTGGTTTTCAGGGCGGTAATCAATTCACTCTGGCGCCCTGGCAGATCGAGGCTGGTTCGACTGGCCGCTTCATGAGACATGCTGCGGGGCTCGCCCACTACGGCAATCACGACATCGGCTTGCTGTGCAGCCTTGACCGCTTCGTCAATCATTTCTGCTGCCGGGCGAGGGTCGTTCGCGATTACGGAAACGCCCTGGTATTCCAGGTATTTAACGACCTCCTGATCCTCCTCGAGATTGGCGCCTCGGGCATAGATCAGCGAGCCCTGGTTCATCGCGTTTTTCAATCCGTCGTAGATCGTCACCGATTGCGCGGGCACGCCGCTTGCCGACCAACTGCCCATGATGTCGACGGTACTTTTTGCCAACGGACCGATGAGCGCAATCACGCCCTCTTTTTTTAGCGGCAAGAGCCTGTTTTCATTCTTCAGCAGGACCAATGTCTTGCGTGCCACCTCACGGGCTTGCGCTCTGTGCAGACGGTTTTCGGCATTGTTATCGACGGGGTCTTCACTGGCAACGCCGATGCGCCGGTAAGGGTCTTCGAACAGGCCCATGTCGTACTTGGCCCCCAGCACTTCCCGCACCGCGTTATCGATATTGCTTTGGGAAACAGCGCCAGATTCAAGCAGCCCCGGTAGCTCCGGACCGTAGGAGAAGTCGTTCATGCTCATAGCAACGCCGGCTCTGATCGCGAGCCTGGCCGCTTCGCGGTGATTCTTCGCAACACCATGCTGAACCAGATCGTTGATCCCGTTATGGTCGCTGATGACCAGTCCCTTGAAGCCCCATGCCTTGCGAAGCAGGTCTTGCATCAACCATGCATTGGAAGCGGCTGGCACGCCATTGATCGAGTTAAGCGCCACCATCATCGCGCCCGCACCACCTTCAATCGCCGAACGATAAGGTGGCAGGTAGTCCTGGTACATCCTGGCCAACCCCATGTCGACGCTGTTGTAGTCGCGCCCTCCCTCGACAGCCCCGTACAAGGCAAAGTGTTTGGCGCTGGCCATGATGCTGTCGGGTGCATTCGGGCTTGCGCCCTGGTAGGCCTGGACCATCGCTTTGGCAATGCGCGAAACCAGGTAGGTGTCTTCGCCAAAGCCTTCGGAGGTGCGCCCCCAGCGAGGATCCCGGGCGATATCTATCATCGGGGCGAAGGTCAAATCGATACCGTCCGCGCTGGCTTCTTTCGCCGCTGTTCGACCGCTTAACTCGATAGCGCCAATGTCCCAACTGGAGGCCAACGCCAGGCCTATGGGAAAAATGGTTCGATGACCATGTATCACGTCCCAGCCGAAAAACATCGGTATTTTCAGGCGGCTTTGTTGAGCGGCATCCTGCATGGGTCGGTTTACATAGCGGCTCACAGAGCCGTACGTACCTCCAATTCGCCCGGCGGCGATCTCTTCGCGTATTTTTTCGGGCGTCATCTTTTCATCAATAGCGATCAGCCGCAGTTGGCCGATTTTTTCCTCCAGGGTCATCTGATTTATCAGGTTGCTGACAAAGGCCTCTTTGCTTAACGATGCCATATCAGCCACGACGGGCAGACTGGTAAAACCGATCAGGGCACATAGCAGACGTAGTCTATTCATGATTCCCTTCCCCGCATAACGCTGTGACGAACTGCGTCATAAACGTCACCTTTCCTTATATTGAAAATCAGAAAGCTGACGTTCAATCGTTGCTGCTGAGGGGAGTTGAAAGCCTTGAGCTTTCAGGGTCCCGCATAGAAACAGCGTAGTCGCTCCCAAGCTCCTGCCTGACTGAAAAGTGTAATCAATCAAAAAAATGAGATTGATCCGGGATCAAAACAACTGTACAAAAACACAGTATATTTTGAATCAGCACTCTCGAGCCCGGAGAACACCATGGCCAATCTTGCGATGAAAATTACCCTGGAACGTATCGCTCTCTTCCAGTTCACCCCCGCCCACTGCGCCCAGGCCCGAGCGATGCTGGGCTGGAGTGTCGAAGAGTTATCCGAGGAGTCCGGGGTTTCCGTTGACGCCATTCAGCGTTTCGAGGCGGAACGCGATGTGCTGGATGTCACCCGGCTGGCGTTGGCGTATCGGTTTGAGTCGCAAGGATTGGTGTTCTTCCCGGGGTTTGCACCGGGCAGAGGGATGAATGTGAAAGGGTCGACACCGGATCCAGTGGGGCGGGCGGATTATGCGATGGTTGAGTGAGGTGTCAGCAGATGAATGAAATCGATGGAAGCAACAGCTGCGGTTATGAGGCGCCGGGCTGTCCCGAGGCGGGTGAGAGGCGGGCCAAAGCCGAACACGTCATGAAGATTGGCCTGCTCCTCCATACCGGTCGGCTGAGCAAGACCGAGGCTGCGCAAAGGCTCGGACTGTCTCGGGAAGAACTGGACGAAATACTGAGTGGAAAATTTCGCGATTTGACCGTGGCAAAGATCTCGGAATATCTAAACCTGCTAGTGGATGAACGCAGATAGACGGGTTCAGAACTCGGGCCGCTCTCACGCGGCCCGGCAGCACAACATCAAGCGTTCTGAGGCGCCATCGGATCGGTGACACCTTCCAACTCCAGCCACCAGGCACGACCACGCTGCGGATGCATCACATTGAACGCCTCGCCCATCTGCGGTGTGGTGATCGACACGTTCCGCTCCCAGGCCAACGCCAAAATACGGTCGAAAGGTTCGTACCAGGCGTGCATCGACAGGTCGAAGGTGCCGTTGTGGATTGGCAGCAGCCAGCGCCCTTTAAGGTCTATGTGCGCTTGCAGGGTTTGCTCGGGCTGCATGTGAACATGCGGCCACTCGACGTTGTAGGCGCCGGTTTCCATGAGCGTCAAATCGAACGGACCGTACTGTTCGCCGATGCGTTTGAAGCCGTCGAAGTAGCCGCTGTCGCCACTGAAGAAGATCCGCGTGTCGCCGTCGATCATCACCCACGACGCCCAAAGGGTGCTGTTGCCGTCGAACAGGCCACGGCCGGAAAAGTGCTGCGAAGGTGTGGCGACAAATTGAACGCCATCGACCTCGGTGCCCTGCCACCAATCCAGTTGGCGCACTTTGCTGGCATCGATGCCCCACTTGATCAGCGTGTCACCCACGCCCAGCGGGGTGAGGAAGTAGCGGGTCTTGTCCGCCAGTTTCAGGACGGCCTGATAATCGAGGTGGTCGTAATGATCGTGGGACAGGATTACCGCTTCAATCGGCGGCAAGTTTTCGAGGCTGATTGGCGGCTGATGGAAACGCTTGGGGCCGGCCCATTGCACCGGCGAGGCACGCTCGGCGAAGACCGGGTCGGTGATCCAGAACTTGTCCTGCAGTTTCAGCAGCACGGTGGAATGACCCAGGCGATAGACGCTGTGGTTGGGCGCGGCGATCAACGCAGCCTGGGTCAGAGTTTCCACTGGGACGGGAGTGGATGGACGGGTGTCGCGTGGTTTATGGAAGATCATGTTCCAAATGATGCGCAAGGTTTTGCGAAAGCCTTCACGCTGCACCGGCACATGATTTCGGTACTGCCCTTGAGCCTGTCGAGACGCTTCGGGCGTTGAGGCGCTATTCGCAGGGGACGTTGAAGTGGCCATGACGGAATGACTCCAGAAAAACCGCTCATTAGCGATTTCTTGCTTGGGACGATAGATGGCCAAGGCATGCACGCATTAGCCGCAGATTCTATTTTTTACCGGGCAGGATTAACAAAACATTACACTGCACAGTGTAGTTCCAAGGTTGCATCAAAGCCGATCACAAGTAAACTACCAAGTGTAGTTATCCACTTCTTCCTGCCTAAGCGTATTTATGACAGCCTCCCAGCGCCTCACTGACCGTAAACGCGAAGCCATCATTCAGGCGGCGATTGCCGAATTCCGTGCCAACGGTTTCGACATCACCAGCATGGACAAGATCGCCGCTACCGCTGGCGTGTCGAAGCGCACGGTGTACAACCACTTTCCGAGCAAGGAAGAGTTGTTCGCCGAAATTCTCAATCAATTGTGGGCGCGTGTGACGGCTGAACAGGAAACGGCCTACCGCCCTGACCTGCCCTTGCGCGATCAGTTGCGCCTGATGTTGCAGGCGAAACTGCAGATGCTGGCCGATGACAACTTTCTCGATCTGGCGCGGGTGGCGATCGCCGCCACCATCCATTCTCCAGAGCGCGCACAAAACATGGTCGCCCGAATGGGCGAACGCGAAGAAGGCCTGACTGTGTGGATTCGCGCTGCCCAGGCCGATGGGCTATTGAAACCTGTCGCACCCGAGTTCGCCGCACAACAGGTCCAGGGATTGCTCAAGTCCTTTGCCTTCTGGCCACAGATCTCCATGGGCCAGCCAGGCTTGTCGCCCGAGATGCAGCACACCGTCGTCGAGTCGGCACTAGACATGTTTCTGGCCTGTTATGAGCTCTGAATCAAGCTGCAAAAAATGACAATGTCCGCGGTTTTATCGCTGATTGATCGCTCTGAGTAGAAACACCGAAATGTGTTTCAGGATGAAACTGGCGCCGGAGCTATAGTGAGCCTCAGTCCCAGCGGCCATGTAGAGAGCACCATGAGCACCCCGACCCGCGAAACCGAAACCGAACTCACCGGCCCCGTCGATCACCTGCGCTTCCATCGCCCTCACGCTCATCTGGCACCTACTTTCGGTACCGACCGTTTTGCCCTGCGCGCCGAGGCCTTTGCGCGGTTCTTCGGCACGCCGACTTTTCTCGGCGCCCAGACCCTGATTGTGCTGGTCTGGATTTGCCTGAACCTGTCCGGCGTGACCGATTTCGATGTGTACCCGTTCATCCTGCTCAACCTGGCGTTCAGCCTGCAAGCGGCCTATGCCGCACCACTGATTCTGCTGGCCCAGACGCGTCAAGCGGCACGGGACAAAGCCCAGTCAGACGCCGATGCGCGACATCGTGAAGCCTTGGCCGTGGCCAACAGCGATCGTCAGGCCCAAGCCGCGCGACACACCGCGCAACTATTGGAACTGCTGGAACAAAACACCCGGCTCACCGAAATCACCAAGACCTTGACCGAACGCATCGAAAGCCTGACCTCGGAAATGCATCAACACTTCGTAGGCAAAGAGCCGCCGAAGGCGTGATCCGACTCAAGGCAACTTCAGCGTCCGCCCCAACTCATCGAACAACGTCACCACCGAGCGCAATGCGCGGCAGTCCGGGCGAGTCAGCAACCACAGTGCGGTGTCGTAACCGTGCAAGGACTCGGTCAATGGTTGCAGTCCGTCACCGATGAGGAAGTCAGGCAACGCCGCGACGCCTAGCCCGGCCCGCACCAACTCGGTCACCGACAACATGCTGTTGCATCGATAGCTCGGCGTCACGCCAGGCAACTGCTGACGGCGCCAGGCGACGGTGGGGTGATCGGGCAGGAAGTCGTCGGGGGCAATCCAGGTCAATGCAGCCAGGTCGTGGGAATCAACCGATTGCAGATAGGCCGCGCTGGCACAGACCCGGTAGGAAATATCGGCCAGACGCCGGCCAACCAGATGCTCGGGCGGTGTGCGGGTCAGCCGCAACGCGATGTCGGCATCGCGACGGCTGAGGTTGGCGAAATCGTTGGAGGTGCAGAGTTCAATGGTCAGCGCCGGGTAAGACGGCATGAACTGCGCCAGCGCCGGCAACAACAAACTTTGCAAGACTGAATCGGTGCAGGTCAGGCGCACAGTACCGCTGATGACTTCACCGCCCTGCTCCACGCCAATGCGCGCCGCCTCCAGCGCTTGCTCCGCCCGCTCAGCCTGCTCCGCCAGGGTCTGCGCCAGTGTGGTCGGCAGGTAACCGGTGCGGCTCTTTTCGAACAGTTGCTGGCCCAGCGCGGCTTCCAGTCGGCGGACGGCGCGAAACACCGTCGACACATCCACCTTCAACAACGCCGAGGCCCGGGCCAGAGAGCCGCCGCGCACCAGGGCGAGGATCAGGGACAGGTCCGGGTAGTCCAGTCGATAGTGCGTCGATGCATTGATCACTTGGGGTAATGCCAATATTGATTGCGTGAACGCCAATCTATAGTGGGTGCCAGGAATCAACAAGCGTCGAGATCACTCATGGAAACCAGCGCCATCCGCATCGCCCTGATTGGCGATTACGACCCACAGGTCACCGCCCACCAAGCCATTCCCGTCGCCCTCGGCATGGCCGCCGAACACTCAGGCAAGGACATACAGTTTCAATGGTTGGCCACCGACACCATCAACGCCGAGACGTCACTGGATGACTTCGATGGTTTCTGGTGCGTGCCTGCCAGCCCTTATCGCTACATGGACGGCGCATTACGGGCGATCCGTTTTGCCCGTGAACGGCAGCGACCTTTCCTTGGCACTTGCGGCGGTTTTCAGCACGCGGTAATCGAATTCGCCCGCAATGTTCTGGGCTGGGTCGATGCCGAACACGGCGAGACCTCGCCCGACGCGGCGCGGGCATTACTCACGCCGTTGACCTGTACGCTGGTGGAAGCCGTCGACAGCATTCATTTGGTTGAAGGCTCGTTGATCGCCAAGGCGTATGAAAGCGCTGCGATTCGCGAGGGATATCGCTGCCGTTATGGTGTGAATCATGAGTTTGAACGGGAGTTACTGAAACAACAGTTGCACGCGGTTGGCCACGATTCGGCGGGGGATCTGCGGGCGGTGGAGCTAAGCGATCATCCGTTCTTTGTCGCGACGTTGTTCCAACCGGAACGCGCCGTGCTCAAGGGTATTCTGCCGCCGTTGGTCCAGGCGTTGATCGAGGCTTGCGCGAGACAAAAATCATGATCGCCCAGACACCTGTAACGCCTTATTACGCAGTGATTTTCACTTCGCTGCGCACCGACGGCGATCACGGTTACGAACAAGCCGCCGAACGCATGGTGGAACTGGCCCGGGAGCAACCCGGCTTTCTTGGTGTGGAATCGGCTCGGGGGGCGGATGGGCTTGGGATTACGGTGTCTTACTGGGCCAGCGAAGCGGCGATCCTGGCCTGGAAACACCATCCCGAGCACAGCGCTATTCGCGAGCGCGGGCGGTCGACCTGGTATTCGGCGTGTCATACGCGGGTGTGCAGGGTTGAGCGGGCGTATGCGTTCAAACAGTAAATGATGTGGTGTTCTTTCAATCGCCTTCGCGAGCAAGCCCGCTCCCACATTTGATCTCGGTCGTTCACGGATTTTGTGTACACAGGAGATCCATTGTGGGAGCGGGCTTGCTCGCGAAGAGGCCCTGACAGCCAGTACAAAACCCTCAACCCCGCACCAAACTCCTCACCGCCGTAATCTGCGGCACGTCCCGTCGATTCATGTACACCCGCAACGGTTCGGTGATGTTGATCCGGTCGTCGATGTTCTGGTCCAGCAGCAACTGGATCAGTTCGCGCTTGAGCGTCATGGTCTGCTCGGGGCCGGGTGCCCAGACGAATTCACTGGTGGGGATGATGCCGTCATCAGCCACGTCCATGCCGAACGAGTCTTCGCTGAAGCGCACGATGTACTGGCCGGTCTTTCGATTGAGGCCGACGAAGCCTTTGAGTTGGTCGGCGGCCTGGCAAATGAGCTGGGAAGTGATGCGCACGGTAAGCCTCACAAAAGGTCGCAAAGGACCGGTGATCGATGGTTTACACGCAGGGCAAGCGAACGGGTTTCCCTCTGCCGGGGAAACTGCCGGGCCAAGAGTACTGCAAAGAACCGCACAAAAGCGCTGAAAAAATTCTTCTTTCAACACGTTTATGTCGGTCTGGCGATAGCGCAAGCGGCGCTCAGTTGTTAAAAGATACGTCTTTGAAAACCCATCGCAAAAGGACTTCGACCATGCCTGTCACCTTCACCAAGAGCGCGCTGCTGCTGAGCCTGATGCTCGGCCTCGGCCAGGCACAGGCCACCAGCGAGCCAAGCCCCACCGCATTGGCGACCCGTCTGGGCATGCCGCACCCGGCAGTGATCGCCCACCGTGGCGCGTCCTTCGATGCACCGGAATCCACCGCCGCGGCCTACAAACTGGCTCGCGATCTGGGTGCCGACTATCTGGAACTGGACCTGCAGCGCAGCAAGGATGGCGTGCTAATCGCCCTGCACGACAACAACCTGCAACGCACCACCGACGTCGCGACTAAATTCCCTGAGCGCAAGGACAGCCTGGCCAACGAATTCACTATCGCCGAACTCAAAACCCTGGATGCCGGTAGCTGGTTCAACAGTGCTTACCCGGACCGCGCGCGTCCGGGCTATGCCGGTCTGAAGATCCTGACCCTGGACGAAATCATCGACATTGCCCAAGGCAACCCGCTGCACAAGCCGGGCCTGTACATCGAAACCAAAGAGCCAAAGCAGTTCCCCGGCATCGAGCGTGACCTCAAGGATAAATTGCAGGACCGCGGCTGGCTAAGTCCGACCGGCTCAAAACTGGCGAAGAGCAATCTGGCGGTCGGTCAGGGCAAAGGCAAAGTCGTACTGCAAACCTTCGAGAAGAGCAGCCTCGAACTGCTTGAGAAGGAAATGCCGAAAGTGCCGAAAATCCTGCTGCTATGGGTGGGTGAAGGCAGCATCGAACCGAAATCCAAAGTGACGTTCGCCGAGTCTGGTGACAAGGACAAAGCGAGTTACTACGCCAAACAGGAGCCAAAAGACAAAGCCGAATTCCAGCAATGGGTCGAGTACGCCAAGGCCCAGGGCGCTATCGGTACCGGGCCTTCGGCCGCACTGACCAAGGGTGGCGATCAGAGCTATTCGGACCTGGTGCAACCGTGGATGAACCAGTACACCCACGACCAGGGCCTGCTGGTGCATGTCTACACCATCGACGATGCCGTGGATTATCAAAAAGTGGCGGATGCCGGCGTCGATGGCATCTTCACCAACCGCGCCAGCGAACTGCTGAAATTCTATAAGCGTCCGGCGGCGGCGAGCGTTGCACAGTTGTTGCAGAACAACGGTTACTGAGTGACGCAAAATACCGAGTGGACAGGCCACCTGTGGTTAGGGCGTGACTATGGTCTGATCCACGGAAAGCTGGGGCGCACTGCGCCCCATGCCCATTACGCCCATCAACTGATCCTGGCCCCGGATCGACCGGTCACCGTCAGTCTCGACGGCGTGAACCAAACGGCCCATCGCCTGTTCATCCCCTCTCAAATCTGCCACTCCATTGTCGAGTCGCCGGATCCGGTGTTCACGGTCTATGCAGAACCACTGATATTCGACGCCCAGGCGCTGAGCAACGTCGTCTTCAAGGCCGCATTGTCCCTGGAAAGCCTCGACCACGCCGTTCGCCATTGTCCACGCCGATCCCTTGGTGATCCTCGGATCGAGCGCGCCTTGTCCACCCTCGACGGGTTGCTGACGACCAAGGTGCCGGCAAGCGCATTGGCCGCCGAGGCGCACCTGTCCTTGAGTCAATTGCAACGGTTGTTCGCCAGCCACCTCGGCCTGCCTGTGCGCAGGCTGGTGCTATGGCGGCGACTACGGCTGTCGATGGTGCTGATCCTGGCCGGCAGCGCCGTGACTGACGCCGCACACGAAGCCGGGTTTGCCGATTCTGCGCACTTCTCCCGGAGCCTGAAAAAGCTCTTCGGCGTGAGCGCTCGCCAAGCGTTGCAACACATCGATTTGCGTCTATTGAGTTGATTCAGCGCCGCAACGGCTCAGGTACAGCGGGTTCTTTGCTCAACGACACCGACCCGAACGGGTCCAGCAGTTGCGCTACGTAGTCCCTAGGGAAGTCTGGTCGGCTGCCGATGCCCAGGTCGCCCTGACGGATTTCATAATCCACTGTGTAAAACCCGGTCCCCAGCAGCCAGTCCCACAGGTTGAAGAACAAGGCAAAATTCACGTCGCCGGCCTGTCCATATTTCATGTGATGAAAGCGATGCACCGGCGCCCAGGCGAATATCCAGCGCAAGTACCCCAGCTGCATATCGACATTGGAGTGTTGCAGCAGCAACTGGATGGCGATGGCAAATGCCAGCAGTGCCGCTACGTCCAGCGGGATGCCCAGCAGCAACAAAGGCAACAGCCCCGCGGAGGCCTCCAGCAGTTGATGCAACGGATGTTTCATCAAGCCATTGAAGCCGTACAGCCGTTGAACGCTGTGATGCACCGCATGCAGCCGCCACAACCATCGCACGCGGTGGCTGGCGTAGTGCATCAGGCTGAGGCCGGCGTCGGCGATGAACATCGCCAGCGCCAGTTGCAACCACAATGGCCACCCCTTTGGCCATGCACCGTCGAACGACAGCAGCGCCACCAGACCCGGTAACGCCAGCAGACCGAGGGCATTCAACGCCTCATTGACCAGCCCGTGAACGATGTCTCGTGTGCGATCACCGGCCGAGCGATTCCAGCACGTCTCATAGGGTAAAGCCCATTCGGCCAGAAACGACATGGCTAGCGCTGCGAGAAACACCGGCAACAGCCATCCCACCCCTAACCCGGCAACGCCTGTTAGCCAAAGGCCGACCCCGATGAATCCGCCCCAGAATATTGGCCCATAGATCCGCGCAAAAATGAATTTCATCACCACCTCCATTGATAGAGGTCGCAGCATGAGAGGTTGCCGGGATAACGGAATTGAACAAACGGCGCAATCGAAGCCCGAAACGCTTTTTAAGGGTGAATTAAGTTGCGCTGTTTAACCTGATCCCACTTAAACAGCTCATCCAAGGAAAGAACTTCATGAAAACCTTAACGGCCCTGTTCACCGCCGCTGCCCTGACCCTCACTGCTGGCCTGGCCCAGGCTGACGTACGCGTCGACCAAATCCCTGAGTTGGTCAAGAGTGGCAAGATCAAACCCCTGGAAGAACTGAACCAGGCTGCCTTGAAGTTGCACCCGGGTGCCACGATTACCGATACCGACCTGGATAACCACTTCAACGGTTACGAATATGAAGTCGAACTGCGGATGGCTGACGGCACTGAGTGGGACGTGGATCTCGATGCCACCACCGGCAAGGTTCTGAGCAACAAACAAGACACGTGATTCAACTGCCAAAAAGCCGCACGACTTTCCGGTCGTGCGGCTTTTTTGCGTTCGGCGTCAGGCCATTCACTGAAGCGACGAACGAAGTCGCGCCATTTCTCACAAGCCCGCTAGAATCCCTCAAAACCATTCGGCATGTTGAAGCAGAGAACCACGGATATGGGGCAAACAGCGACAGCAGACATCGCCACAATCAGCCGGATCAGTGCGGTGCCGGCGATTCTCCAGGTGATCAGCGAGTTGACCGGCTTGCGGTTCGCGGCGGTGGCCCGTGTTACCGAAGACTCCTGGACCGTCTGCGCGGTGCTCGATCGACTGGATGTCGGTGTGCAGGTGGGCGATGAACTGGAGCTGGTCGCCACCCTGTGCGACGAAATCCGCCAGGGCCAACATTCAGTGGTGATCGACAAGGCCAGTGAAGAACCGCTCTACCAAGATCACCACACGCCCCGTACCTATCCATTCGAAAGCTACATTGCCGTCCCGATAGTGCGCACCGATGGGCGCTTTTTCGGCACCCTTTGTGCTCTTGATCCCAATCCGGCGCCGCTCAAGTCCAGCACGATCCAGAGCACCATGGAGTCGTTCGCCCGAATACTCGCGCTGCAGATCGAAGCCGAAGAAAACCAGCAACGGACCGAAGCGACGCTGATGAAGGAGTGCCAAACCGCCGAACTACCCGAACAATTCATCGCCGTACTCGGCCATGACTTGCGTAACCCCTTGTTCGCCATCAGTGCCGGCGCCGAAATGCTCCTGCGCAAAGTCTCTGACCCGGCGAATGAGCAACGGGCCCGGCATATCCTCACCAGCGCCCGACGTGCGACCAAACTGGTGGACGATGTGCTGGACTTCGCGCGGGGTTCACTGGGCCGAGGCATCCCGGTGAACATGGAGCCGTGCCCGGATCTGGCGGATGCGTTGCGGCATGTGATTTCCGAGATCCAGAGCATTCACCCCAAACGCATCATTCAGTCGTCGATTGGCGACCTGAGCAAGGTTCATTGCGATCGCGAACGGGTCACGCAATTGTTATCCAATCTGGTGGCGAACGCCGTTGTCCACGGAGATCCCGACGGCCCGATCGAGGTCAGCGCGCAGGTCGAGGACGGACACTTTGTGTTGAGCGTAAAAAACCAGGGGCTGATTGCCGAAGATGCGCTGCCGCATCTGTTCCAGCCCTATTCGAAACCAGCTGGCGCAACTTCGCAGACCGGTCTCGGGTTGGGGTTGTACATTGCCAGTCAGATTGCGCAGGCCCATGGAGGAAAGCTGGAGGTGCTGTCGACCGAGCAACAAGGCACGACGTTTACTTTCAGTTTGCCCTCACGGACTTAAGCGGCGGTGCTGACCAGCGAACCCGACGTACTGCCACCCTCATCCTGCAACGCCTGCAACAATGCCGCCGTCACCGTCAGCAATGAAGCCGAAGTGGCCGCAACCTGCGACTGAGCCGCCGCGACGTCCGCTACTTTGGCTTCGCTTTCCTGCCTGGCCTGGGCCGCTTGCAGCTGTTGCTGTTGTTCCTGCAATTGCTTTTGCAGCTCGGCGATCTGCTTGCGCAGTTGTTTCACCGTATCGGATTCGCTGCTGCTGGAACTGCTGTCACTCGACGCGGGAGCACCGCCAGCGGCAATCTTGGTCGCCTCGGTAGTCGCTGCAACTGAGGTGTCTTCACTGTTGTCGCTGATCGTGACGCTGCTCGAAGACGTCGAGACAGTCTGGTTGATCGAAACGGAGCTGATACTGACCATGAGATTTATCCATGTGGAGTTATTAAATCCATCATCGACTGGTGCGGCGCGAACTTGAGAGCGACTGTGTACCGAGTCGGTAACCGAATCGGTACACAGCCCATTTCACTAGGCGCTCAACCGCGCCGTCACTTCATTCAACTGCCCCGACAAGCCATGCAGATTGTGGCTGGCCGCTTCGGTGCGCTGCACGTTGTCCAGGTTGGTACTGGCGATGCTGGTGATTTCGGTGAGGTTGCGCGAGATGTCTTCGGCCACTGAAGTCTGCTCTTCGGCGGCGGTGGCGATCTGGCGATTCATGTCGCGAATGGCTTCCACGGCATGGGTGATGCGCTCGAGCATGGCGCCAGCCTGAGTCACTTGCTCGACGCTTTCTTCGCTGCGCGACTGGCCGCTTTCGATGGCTTGGGCCGCGTCCACCGCACCGGTTTGCACGGTTTGAATGATCTGGTTGATCTCGATGATCGACGCTGCCGTGCGTTGGGCCAGGCTGCGCACTTCATCGGCGACCACCGCAAAACCACGCCCGGCTTCTCCGGCACGGGCCGCTTCGATTGCGGCGTTGAGCGCTAGCAGGTTGGTCTGTTCGGCAATGCCGCGAATAACTTCCAGCACTTTACCGATGCGCCCGCTGTCGGCTTCCAGACGACGGATGACCGTGGCCGTATTGGCGATTTCGCCGCGCATTTGGGTGATGGTGTGAATGGTGCCCTGCATGACTTTTTCACCCTGCTGGGCGGATTGGTCGGCGTCGTCGGCCGCACGTGCCGCATCGGCTGCGTGGCGCGCGACTTCTTGCGCGGTGGCGGACATTTCGTTCATCGCCGTGGCCACCTGATCGGTGCGGTTGAATTGCTCGTTGGTGCCGCTGGCCATGAGGCCGGCAATCGAGTTCAATTCGCCGCTGGCGCTGTCCAGGTCCGTCGCACTGCGCTGCAAGCGGCTGAAGGTTTCGGCGAGGAAATCGCGCAAGGTGTTGGCGGCCTTGGCCAGGTTGCCCAACTCGTCCTGCCGGCTGCTGGCCACGCGCTCGGCGAAGCGCCCTTGGCTGAGTTGTGCCACATAGTCGATCAGTTTACGGATCGGCTCCACCAGGTTGCGGTTGACCAGCCACAGACTCAACAGGCCAATCAGCAGGCCCGACACCAGCATCACCACCAGCCCCAACAACACGGTCTGGTCGGCGCTGGCGCTGATCAGTTTCGATTGCTCGGTGCCCTGCTTGCGCAGTTCGCTGACCAGTTCACTCATTTGCTCGCTGGCGGCACGGTCCACGCCTTTGACTGCGTTGTCGCCGGCCGTTGGGTCGGCACCGGCCGCCACATAGGCATCACGGCCCTTCTGATAGGCCGCACCTAATACACGATGTTCTTCACGCAAGCGTTCGATGCGGGTCTTGAGTTGCGGCTCGATGCCTTTCTGCCCGGCCAGTTCACCGAGGATGCCCTGCACGTCGCGCTGGCGGTCCTCGAACTGCTTCCAGTATTTGCCCAGGTTCGCAGGTTCCTTGCCGCGCAGCAGAACGTTCTTCCACTCCTGAACCTGCACCTTGAATTGCAGGTTGGCTTCATCGATCAATTGCGAGGTGTGCAACGGGCCTTCGATCAGGTTCGCGTAACTCTGAACACCGCTGGACAGAAAGTGAAAGCAAGCCAAAGCGATCAGCAACATCGCCAACAGGCTGCCGCTCAACAGGGCGAGGATTTGCGCTCTCAGGGATTTTTGCAAAAACATCGAGTGATATCTCATGACAGGGATAAGGCACGCCCAAGTGGCATGCAAGATGTCCGGACATCCCTGTCAGCGACACTGGTTCACCACCAGAATCGGAAGATCAACATCAGCCTCATCGGCGGGCCAGATGCTTTCTTGAGCCCTTTCCGACCATCGGTCAGCGACGCCATTCCACTGTCACAGAAACTCATCTGCCTCAATACTCCCCCTTGTAGGAGCGAGGCTTGCCCGCGAAGAAGGCACCGCGGTTTTTCAGGTATTACGCGTCATCGTTCTTCGCGGGCAAGCCTCGCTCCTACACGACTTTTTAAACCTCGCAAACCCTGCGCACCAACAGTCGCTCACGCACTACGTCATAACCCCAGTGATAAACGTAGGTGTACGGCAGGAAAAACAGCAGTACGCCGATGTCCAGCAGGAACGCCTGCCACAGGCTGATCTTCAGCCACCAGGCAATCAACGGCACGCCAAACGCGACCAGACCGCCTTCGAACAATAGCGCGTGCACCACGCGCACCCAGGCATTGCGCACAATGGCAAAGCGCTTGAGCAACCGGTCGAACAGACCGTTGAAGACCACGTTCCAGGCCAGGGCAAGGGCTGCAATGGCCAGGGTGACCGCGCCCATTTCCAGCATGGGTCTGTCCATGATCCAGGCCAGCAGCGGGGTACAGATCAATATCGCCAGCAGTTCGAAACCGATGGCCTGGAACATTCGTTCAGTGATGGATTTGTTGGCGTTCATGGCCAGACTCCCTGAGTGACTGTGGTTGCCATGATCGATTATCGAAACGATACTTCATAACCAATAACCATCGATCAAGGCGATAGTTCATGGCTTCCCACGAAGTGTTGCTGGCGTTTGTCCAGGCGGCGACTCAAGGCTCGTTTTCTGCGGCGGCGCGCAAGCTCGGTCGCAGTCAGTCGACCATCAGCGCCGCAGTGGCCAGCCTGGAAATCGACCTGAACCTTGCCCTCTTCGACCGCAGCAGTCGCAAGCCGAGCCTGACCCCGGCCGGGCACGTCATGCTGCAACGGGCCGAGGAGATTCTGGCTGCCACCAGCCGTCTGGAAATGACCGCCAGCCAACTCTCCCAAGGCGTCGAACCGAAGCTGACCGTGGCGATATCCGACACTTATCAGTCCGACCGTTTTGAAGCGGCGCTCAGTGCTTTCGAGCAGCGTTATCCAGACCTGGAATTGGAATGCCTGATCGCCGAATGCGATGACCTGGTGGCACTGGTGCAACGCGGCCGAGCCCATGTCGCGTTCGCCGAGATGCAGGACAATTACCCACCAGACCTGGTCAGTTCGACGGTGGACGAGCGCACGGAAATCGCCCTGTTCGTGTCCCATACACACCCGTTGGCGAAGCTGAAGGGCATCGATCAGGACGTGCTGGAACAGCACCGCGAGCTGCGTCTGGCAACGATCATCAATCCGTATGAAAGCCGCGCGAAGGGGCGCGTCTGGTCGGCGCCGAGTTACCTGATGCTGCTGGAAATGGCCCAGGGCGGGTTCGGCTGGGCGCCGTTGCCTCGGTGGCTGGTGGGGCGATTCGGGGCGGGGTCGTTGGTGGAGCTGAAGGTGCGCGGCTGGCCGAAACCGGTGTATGTCGATGCGCTCTGGTCGCGGCTGCATCCGCCGGGGCCGGCGGGGAGTTGGTTGCTTGGCAAGATGCTGGAGTGATGTGGTTTCACTGGCCCCTTCGCGGGCAAGCCTCGCTCCTACAGATGCGAGTCGAATCGTAAAAGTGTGATCGACTCAATCCTGTAGGAGCGAGGCTTGCCCGCGAAGGGGCCCGCAAGATCACCTCACTCCAACGCCCGAAGCCGCCCCTCGATAAACCGCCGCTCCGGCACTTGCTGCGTCAATTCCAGCGCACGCTCATACGCCGCCCGCGCCTCTTCCACCCTGCCCAACTGTCGGTAAAACTCTGCCCGCGCCGAGTGCGCCAAGTGGTAATCCAGCAACTCGCCCCGCGCCAGAATCCCTTCGATTAATGTCAGCCCGGCCAGCGGTCCATCGCGCTTGGCCAGCGCCGCCGCGCGGTTGAGTTCGATCACCGGCGACGGCACGGCCCGCAGCAGCACGTCATACAGACCGACAATCTGCGGCCAGTCCGTCTGCGCCGCCGTGGTTGCTTCGGCATGCACCGCCGCAATCGCCGCTTGCAGGCAATAAGGCCCGAAGCGCCGGGTCGTCAGCGCCCGCTCCACCAATGCGCAGCCTTCGGCAATCAGCTCGGCGTCCCACAACGAGCGATCCTGTTCGTCCAGCACAATCAACTCGCCGTCGGGCGAGGTCCTGGCCGGGCGCCGGGACTCATGCAACAGCATCAGTGCCAGCAACCCCATCACCTCAGGTTCAGGCAATAATTCCATCAGCAACCGACCGAGACGAATCGCTTCGCGCGTCAGGTCTTCGCGGGTCAGTTCGCTACCGTTAGACGCCGAGTAGCCTTCGTTGAACACCAGATAAATCACCCGCAGCACGCTGTCGAGACGCTCGGGCAGTTCCGTCAGGGTGGGCACCTGATAAGGGATTTTCGCATCACGAATCTTGGCCTTGGCCCGCACGATACGTTGGGCGATGGTGGCCGGCGCCGCGAGAAAGGCCCGGGCGATTTCTTCAGTGGTCAGGTCGCAGACTTCGCGCAGGGTCAACGGCACTTGGGCGTCCGCCGCCAGTGCCGGGTGGCAACAGGTGAAAATCAGCCGCAAGCGATCGTCTTCCACATCTTCATCACTCCAGTCAGCCTGCTCCAGCTCTTCCAGTTGAGCGATCAACATCGGTCGGGACGCGTTAAAGCGCGCGCGCCGACGCACTACATCGATGGCCTTGAAACGCCCGGTGGACACCAGCCACGTGCGCGGATTGTCCGGCACACCGTCACGCTGCCAGCGCTCGACCGCGACGAAGAACGCCTCGTGCAGCGCTTCTTCGGCGAGGTCGAAATCGCCGAGCAGTCGGATCAGGGTCGCCAGAATCCGCCGCGAATCTTCGCGGTAGACCTGCTCGACTCGCGCCTTGACCGCTGCGTCCGCCATCACTCAGGGATTCAACTGGCGCACAGGGCGTACTTCAACACAGCCGACCCGGGCCGCCGGAATATTGCCGGCGACCTGGATGGCTTCATTGAGGTCCTTGGCATCGATCAGGTAGAAGCCGGCCAACTGCTCCTTGGTTTCAGCGAACGGGCCATCGGTGACCGACATTTTGCCGTTGCGCATGCGCACAGTGGTCGCGGTCTGCACCGATTCCAGCGCTTCGGCGGCGATCATCCGGCCGCTGCCCTGGATCGACTCGCTGTAGGCCATGCACTCGGCATCGTGGGGGCTCTCCGGTAGCGAATGCAGCAAGTGCTCATCGCTGTAGACCAAGCATAAATACTTCATCACTACTCTCCTGATTGAACGGAACAACTATGGCTGCAGATCGGCATTTTGGCGCTGTTTGTCATTAAATAATGTCAGGGTTTCAGGTCGAACAGCGTCGCGCCGCTCTGCATGTCGAAAGGCGCCGACCAGTGCTCGTGAACGATCTGCCATAGCCCCGCTTCCTGGCGGTAGCACGCAGTGACGCGCATCCAGCAAGCCTGGGTTTCACCTTTTTCATTGGTGCCGCCGCAATGCGCCAGCCAGTGCGCAAAAGCGATCTCCTGCGACGGTTCGATGGTGATTTCATGGAACTCGAAAATGTGCGGGCCCGGGCACATCTCCATGCATTCCTGCCAATGCGCGCGGTAGGCCGCTTTGCCCTTGAATTGCAGGGCTTTGACGGCATCGAAGGAAACGATGTCGTCGGCATACAGGGCCATGACCTTGTCCACGTCCTTGGCGATGACCGCCTGGCGGTAGTTCTCGATCAGGTTATTGATTTGTGTTTGAGCATTCATGATGGTTCTCCGTGGGTTTTAGTGTGAAGACACCCTTAGTCGTCTGGCGATCAGTCAAATCGACAGACGAAATAAAAATTGGCGACGAACGCAAACTCGCTAGAATCCGAGGCTCATTTCCGTTGGAAAAAGGACCCTCCAGTGACTGCCCGACTCGTGCCTTACGAAAACCTGAACGCCCTGCAGCGCCAACAGGTCGAGGCCATCGAAATCCACGCTGAACAAATCAAATTCTCCGGCGACATTCATGGTGCGTTGCACACCTTGCTGTCCAAACCCGGCCCCGGCGTCAAAGGCTTTGCCCTGCTGGTGGAAGATGTTCCGGTGGCTTTCCTGCTGCTCAAGCGCCCGCCGGTGCTGCCGGCTTGGGCCAACGAACACAGCGCCACCCTGCATGCCCTGCAAGTCGATCGTCGCGCCCAAGGCAAAGGTTATGGCAAAGCCTGCCTGCAAGCCCTGCCCGAGGTTGCGCGCCAGGCCTGGCCGGACATCAAAGGGCTGGAGTTGTCGGTGGATGCAGACAATGAGTCGGCCATCGCGCTGTATGCCAAATATGGCTTTGTCGACAGCGGCGAAGCGTACAAAGGCCGGATCGGTTACGAACGGCGAATGGGGCTGGTTTTCTGATTCGTAGAGGGATGAACGATGTTGAATTCAATCGAAGCGCTGGTAGCGATCTACGGCCTGCCCCATGACCGCGCGGTGCGCAAGCAGATCCCGTTTCTGAACGAGGACTATCAGGCGATGGTCCGCGCCTCGCCGCTGGTGATTATCAGCTCGGTCGGCCCCGACGGCATGGACGGCTCGCCGCGTGGCGATACGCCGGGTTTCGTGCGGATCGTCGATGAACGCACGCTGGCAATCCCGGATCGCCCGGGCAACAACCGCATCGACACGCTGCGCAATGTCGTGCTCGATTCGCGGGTATCGCTGCTGTTCATCATTCCGGGGATCGGCGAGACGTTGCGGGTCAACGGCACGGCGCACATCAGCGCCGAGCCCGGGTTGCTGGAGAGTTTTGCAGTCAACGGCAAACCGGCGCGTACGGTGATGCTGGTGACGGTGCAAGCGGCGTATTTCCACTGTTCGAAAGCGATGGTGCGTTCGGATGTGTGGAACCCGGAAAAATACCTCGAGCGCTCTGCACTGCCGACGGCCGGGGCGTTTCACATGCGCCTGAACGATGGGCAGTTCGATGCCGAGGCGTATGACCGGGAAGCACCGGTGAGAGTGCGAAATAGCCTCTACTGATTACCTGACACCGCCACAATTCAATGTGGGAGCGGGCTTGCTCGCGAAAGGGCCATCACATTCAACATCAATGTTGGATGACAGACCGCCTTCGCGAGCAAGCCCGCTCCCACATTAGATCGGCGAATCGCCACAACCCTTTGAACACGGGCCCTGGCGGTTTTTATGGTCACTGGAATTCCGTAAAAACTCTGCTGTACTCAGCCAGGGTACTGGAGATGGTTCTGTAGTCCATCTGCTGGATGCACAACGACAGTGTTATCTCTGCAGGGAAATTCGCTATGTCTTTGTTCAAACGCTCGGCTACAGAATTGGTGGGGACGTTCTGGTTAGTGTTAGGAGGGTGCGGCAGTGCGGTTCTGGCGGCCGCGTTTCCAGAGGTGGGGATTGGATTGCTGGGGGTGTCCCTGGCATTCGGTTTGACGGTGCTGACGATGGCCTTCGCCATCGGCCACATTTCGGGCTGTCATCTCAACCCTGCGGTCTCGGTCGGGCTGGTGGTCGGCGGACGATTCCCAGTCAAAGAACTGCCCGCCTACATCATCGCCCAAGTGATTGGCGCGATCATCGCAGCAGCTCTGTTGTACTTCATCGCCAGCGGCAAACCCGGCTTCGAACTGGCCAGCGGCCTTGCCTCCAATGGCTACGGCGAACACTCGCCCGGCGGCTACTCGTTGGCGGCAGGTTTTGTCAGTGAATTGGTGATGACCGCCATGTTCATCCTGATCATCCTCGGCGCCACCGACAAACGCGCCCCGGCCGGGCTGGCGCCCATCGCCATCGGCCTGGCGCTGACCCTGATTCACCTGATCTCGATTCCGGTCACCAACACCTCGGTCAACCCGGCCCGCAGTACGGGCCCGGCGCTGATTGTCGGCGGTTGGGCGATTCAGCAACTGTGGCTGTTCTGGCTGGCGCCGATTCTGGGTGCGGTCATCGGCGGCGTGATGTATCGCTGGCTGGGTAAAGAAGACAGTTAACCGACGCTGTAAGCGGCGAAGATCAGCCTTGTCGGTAGGGCAAGGCGGTTTTCGCGTCTTCGGCATAACCCAACACCCCGATACGTTCACGCTCAAGGAAGTCTTTCACCGCTGACTTCAAGCCCGGATGGCGCAGGTAATGCCAAGAGTGGGTGATCACCGGTTCGAATCCACGGATCAACTTGTGCTCACCCTGCGCGCCAGCGTCGAAACGCTGAAAACCATGGGCAATCGCGTAATCCATGCCCTGATAGAAACAGGTCTCGAAGTGCAGGCGATCGAACTCCGCCAGGCAGCCCCAATAACGGCCATAGAAGCTGTCGCCACCGACCAGACTGAACGCCATGGCCACCGGTCGTGAGCCTTGTTTGGCCAGCACCACACGGATCGACTCCGGCATGCGCTCGGCCAACAGACTGAAAAATTCCCGCGTCAGGTACGGCGCTTGCCGACGCACCGCGTAGGTGTTGGCGTAGCAGGCATACACAAAGTCCCACTGCGCTTGATCCAGTTGTTGCCCTTCCAGCCATTCGAAATCGATGCCCTGCCCCGCCACTTGCTCACGCTCTTTGCGCATTTGCTTGCGCTTGCGCGAACTGAGGGCGTCGAGGAAGTCCTGAAAATCCCGATAAGCGCGATTTTGCCAGTGGTACTGACAGCCAATGCGCTGCAACCAGCCTGGCTGTTCGGCCAATGCCGCGTCGGTGAATGGATCGGTGAAGTTGATGTGGGCGCTGGAAAGTCCTTCGATCTCCAGATAACCCGGCAGGCTCTGCAGGAGTTCGAAACCGTCCTCGATCGTCGCCGCCAGCAATCGCGGCCCGCTGACCGGGCTGAATGGCACTGCCGTCAACAGCTTGGGGTAGTAATCGATGCCGGCACGCTCACAGGCTTCGGCCCAGCCATGGTCGAACACGTACTCGCCGTAGGAATGCCATTTGCGGTAACTGGGCAGCGCAGCGACCAGGCGATCGCCTTCGATGTGCAGCAAATGCTCGGGCTGCCAGCCGGAATGCGGGCCGAGGCAACCGCTGTCTTCCAGCGCGCTCAGAAAGGCATGGCGCAGAAACGGCTGAGTTTCCGGCACCAGGGCGTCCCAGGTGTGCGGTGCGATTTCCGACAGGCTTTCCAGACGTTGCAGCGGCATCAGTATCCCCGACCATCATTTTCTACAGATGGGACGAGTATCGCTGATTGATTGCCTGACCCGAAATAAAAAAACCCCGCCGAAGCGGGGTTAAAACCAGAGGAGCTTTAACGGATGAAGAAAGAGCTCTTACTGCATTTACTACGGTTTAGAACACGTATTGCGCGCGAACCACGAAGCCGTCACCGCTGTCATCACCGGTACGACGTGCCGGGGTAGTGCCGCTGGCAGCCGTGGCATTGGTCACGTTGTCCGTCTTGGCCTTGAGGTAGGCGCCAGTGATTTTCACCGCTTCGTTGGCGTACCAGTTCACACCCAGGGTATGCACCTGAGCTTCGGCATCGCCGACATCGCGGGTCAGGCTGGCGGTGGTGATGTTGTCGTCTTCGACGGTCAGGCTGTCGTAACGATAGAACAGCTCCCAGGCACCGATGGACTTGTTGGCTGGCTTGATCGCATCGAACTTGCCGACTTTATAGCCACGGGATTCGCCAGTGAGGGTGTAGGCACCCTGGACATAGAAACCATCACCTTTGATGTCTTCACGGCTGCTGTCATCGGCCTTGGTCTTGCGGGCAATGTATTCGCCCTGGATCGAGGCCGGGCCCATGGCGAATGCGGCTTCCAGACCGTAAGCGTCGTCACGGTCATAGGAGCCGGCAGGCGAAGTGGAACTGCCACCCAGCACCGGACGGTTGCCGTTGGGTCCGGCATCGTTGCCGCCCAGGGTTTCAACGCCACGCATGCCCATACGGGTGCGATATCGCGAATCGAAAGCCGTGTCGGAAACATCACGGGAAGCCACGTTCACACCGAAGTGCAGCACGTTGCCGGCATCATGCAACGGGGCGAATACAAAGCGGCCGTTGACCTGTTTGATGCTGTCGCCATCGGTATCGTCGGTGTCTTTGCTGAATACGCCGGCGGAGGCGTAGAACGAATCCGCGAAGGTACTGGAGGCTTGCAGGCCCAGACCATTCTGGTGACCGTTGGCCCAATCGACCATGTCGTAGGCCATGTTGCGCTCTGGCGCAGTGACCCACTTGGAGCTGGTGGCTTTTTCCAGGCCGAAGTCCGGGTCAAAACGACCGACTTTGATCGAGACCGGTTTGAAGCCGTTGTAGGCCAACGACGCTTCGTCGAAGTAGCCGTTATCGGAATCACCGGTGTTGTGGGAGAAGTCGTAGCTGATGGTGTAGGCCCAATCCGTGTACAGCACACCGGACAGTTCCAGGAACGCACGACGGAAGTAAGCGGCATCGGCTCTGTTGCCATTGTCGGTGTAGATACCGTCGAACTGGCTGTAGTCAGCCTGCAAGCGACCGCCGAGTTTGAAGCTGAATTCTTTGTCGGTGGTGGCGACTTCGAGGCCGCCCTTGGTTTTGACTACGATATCGGCGCCGTCAGTGGTGACGGTGCCAGCGAAAGCCTGGGCGGTTACTGCCATGGCCAATGCGCTGGCGGCAAAACCGGCGAAGTGCTTACGGATCATCGAAGAGTTCCCCTAATTGGTGGTCTGTAGCTTGAAAACACGCGGGTCTGGCCCGCTTGTGTTGGGAGGGAATCTTGGAGGCGGGGTATTTCAGCCGGGTTGCTGATAGATAAAGATTTTATGACAGGGGAACTTTTTTACTTCGAATCGAAATAACGAAAAAACAGCCACAGGGAGATGAGCTGCAAGCCTTCAGCTAGAGCGGCTAAGGGTTGTGTACGGGCGGAAAAACTACGGTTTGTTCTTCAGATGTTCGTTGGCAAGACGTTCCGCCAGCGCATCCAGATCAGGTACAGGCGGCTCAGGCATCACTTTCAGGGTGGCCTGCATCAACCGCATCTGCCGAATGAACCGTCGGCAATAGCGACAAAACATCAAATGATGCCGGACCATCAGTCGCTCACGAAAACTCAACTGGCCATCGAGATAATCACTGGAGCGCGCCACTTGTTCCTTGCAGGTCAACATTCGCCGGTTTCCTCAAAATGCTCCACGGTCGCAAAGACCTTCAACCGTGCCCGATGCAGCAGCACACGAACATTGGAGAGCGAGAGCTCCAGAAGATTACAGATATCCTCCAGCTCCAGCCCCTGTCGCTCACGCAACAGCAACACACTGCTTTGCAGTTCCGACAGGTTGAGCAACGTGTGCTCCAGGCATTCGCGCAGCTCGTTTTCGGTCAACAGCGCCTCTGGCGTGTCCTGATGCCAGGCGTACGGCGCCACCAGCCAATGACCATCACTCGATGAAAAACGATCGTCATCGACCGTGCCGTGAGGCGACGGCAGGTCATCGAGCAGCACTTCCCGGCGGTTTTGCTTGTAGCGGCTCTTGGCCGAGTTGGCGGTGATGGTCAGCAGCCAGGTCTTGAGGCTTGAACGCCGCTCGAACCCGCCGAGATTGCGCACCACCGACAGCCAGGCATCCTGCACCACCTCGTCGGCGTGTCGATTGCCGACGATGGCATAGGCCACCGCGCGCATGGCGCTCTGGTAAGTGCTGACCAGTTCCTTGAAAGCCCTCTGCTCGCCCGCCAGCAGGCGTTCGAGCAATAGGGTGTCGTCAGCTGCGGCCATGCAAACCTCGTTTCAGAACCACCGGTATTGTGGCGAGGGCTTGCCCTGCTTTTCGTAGGAGCCAGGCTTGCCGGCGAAGGCGCTCTTAAGGACGCCTTCGCCGGCAAGCCTGGCTCCTACATGTCCAAAGCGGGGCAAGCTCCCTCGTCACAACAGTACACTCACCCTGCAAGCATCAGCGCTTGCGCAGAATCACGCTGCCAATCGAATACCCGGCACCGAACGAGCTGAGTACAGCCAGCGAACCGCTGACCAGATCGTCCTGGTTTTTGTGAAACGCAATCACCGAACCGGCGGAACTGGTGTTGGCGTAGGTATCGAGAATTACCGGGGCTTCGGCCTCGGTGGCTTCGCGGCCCAGCAGTTTCTTGACGATCAAGTGGTTCATGCTGAGGTTGGCCTGGTGCAGCCAGAAGCGCTTCACGTCGCTGACGTTGAGCTGGTTTTCTTCCAGGTGCGTGGCGATCAGCTCGGCAACCATCGGGCAAACGTCGCGGAACACCTTGCGGCCTTCCTGGACGAACAATTTGTCGGGGGCACCGATGCCCTCTTCCGCCGCGCGGTTGAGGAAGCCGAAGTTGTTGCGGATGTTGTTGGAGAACTTGGTCAGCAGTTTGGTGCTGACCACGTCGAACTGGTACTCGGATGTCGCGAGATCCGCACGTTCGATGATCACCGCGGTGGCGGCGTCGCCGAAGATGAAGTGGCTGTCACGGTCGCGGAAATTCAGGTGACCGGTGCAGACTTCCGGATTGACCATCAGGATCGCCCGGGCCTGGCCCAGTTGCACGCTGTTGGCGGCGGCCTGGATACCGAAGGTCGCCGAGGAACAGGCAACGTTCATGTCGAAACCGAAACCCTGAATGCCCAGCGCTTCCTGAACTTCGATGGCGATGGCCGGGTAGGCGCGTTGCAGGTTGGAGCAGGCGACGATTACTCCGTCGATGTCAGCGGCGGTCTTGCCGGCACGCTGCAAGGCTTGCTCGGCCGCGCCGATGGCCATCTGGCAAAGCACCGACCATTCGTCATTGGAGCGCTCGGGCAAGCGTGGTGCCATGCGCTGCGGGTCAAGAATGCCGTCCTTGTCCATGACAAAGCGGCTTTTGATGCCAGACGCTTTTTCGATGAACGCCGCGTTGGATTCGGTCAATGCCTGGACTTCGCCGCGCGCGATGGCTTCGGCGTTGTCGGCATTGAACTGCGCGACGTAAGCGTTGAAAGACTGCACCAGCTCTTCGTTGGAGATGCTGTTGGCCGGGGTGTACAGGCCGGTGCCGCTGATGACGACGTTATGCATGGTCGTTTCTCTAATCCGTTCAGGCAGAAAGCGCTGGCACCGACGTACCAACACACAAAGGGTCTATCCCAGGTCCGGACGCACACCTGGCATCGCTTTATTCCGATCCGCCCGGCCCGTGAAGGCTCAAAACCGCGGGGCTGGCGTTTATAGGCGCGAAGTTTGCCATAAACGTTGGCTTTTGGCGCCTTTTGCTGAATCGAATACCTGCTGGCACAACACCTTACCTGTGGGAGCGGGCTTGCTCGCGAAAGCGGACTGACATTCAATCAATATGTCGATTGATCTACCGCCTTCGCGAGCAAGCCCGCTCCCACAGGGTTCAGGGCTCGACCTGGCTCCACTGCTTATTCAGGCGCTTGTCGGAGATCGGCACCTTGGTCCCCAATTGCTGCGCGAACAGCGAGACCCGGTATTCCTCCAGCCACCAGCGATAGAGTTCCAGCTGCGGATCGCGCTTGCTTTCCTGGGCATGTTTGTTGGCGCGGGTCTGGTATTGAGCCCAGAGCCCGGACAATTCGCCGCTCCAGACCCGGTCTTTCTGCACCTGAGCGCCGAGTTTTTCGAAACGTTGCTCAACGGCCTTGAGGTAACGCGGCAGTTCCTTGAGCCACGCCATCGGCGTTTCACGCACGAACCCCGGATACACCAGATGGCTGAGCTGCTGCTTGATGTCGTTCAAGGCCACGGCTTGCGCCAGATCGATCTTGCCCTTGAAGCGTTTTTGCAGGCCGTGCCAGTGCTTGAGAATCTCCAGGGTCAGCCTGGCCAACCGTTCGGCGTGCTCGGTCCAGCCGCCGCGTTTGCGCTCGGCCAGCGATGCCAGCCCGGCGCCATCGCGCGGCAACGGGTCTTCGCCGTCGAGAATGCAGCTGTCGAGACTGGCCAGCAGAATGTCTTCCACCAGGCTGTCGATGCGCCCCAGTTCGCGGTACATCAGACCCAACTCGGTCAGCCCCGGCAACTTGCCGCGCAGGAACTTCGCCGGTTCAGCCAGTTGCTGCATCAGCAAGCGCTGCAAGGCCCGGCGATGCTGGAACTCGGCTTCGGCCGGGGTCGAGAATCGACCTTCCTTGACCGTCCCGCCCTCTTCCACCAGCGCCGGATACACCGTCATCGATAGCCCGGCGATTTTCTGCTGGGTTTTCTCAGCCACGGCGGCAAAGACTTTCGGCTCCACCGGTTGTTGGCTCTTCGCCGTTTGCGGCACCGCCAACGCAGCCTGACTGGCCTCGGCAAAGCGTGCGGTCAGCTCGGCCAGGTCACGGCCTTCGCCGAGGAACTTGCCCTGACCGTCGACGATTTCCAGGTTCATCCGCAAATGGCTTTCGACCTGCTGCGAGGCTTCGGCCCAGGCTTCATCGCTGACCCGCGCGCCGGTCATGCGCAGCAACTCGCGGCCCAGCGTCTGAGGCAATGAGCCCTCGGCAAACGTGATGCGCTGCAACGCGGCTTTGACGAAGTCTGGCACCGGCACGAAATTCTTGCGCAGGGCCTTGGGCAGGTTGCGCACCAGCGCAATGCACTTGGCCTCGATCACGCCCGGCACCAGCCATTCCAGACGCTCCGGCGGCAGCATCGGCAACAGCGGTGCCGGCACGCGCAAGGTCACGCCATCGCGCGGATGGTTGGGCTCGAAGTGATAACTCAGCGCCAGTTCCAGATCGCCGATGTGCAGGGTGTCCGGGTAATGCGCGGCGGTGACTTCGCTGGCTTCGCGGGCCAGTACGTCTTCTTCGCGCATGATCAGCAGTTGCGGGTCTTTCTGACTGTTGATCCGGTACCAACTGTCGAAGGTCGCAGTCTGGTGGATCTCCGCCGGCAGTCGCGCATCGTAGAAAGCGAACAGGGTTTCTTCGTCCGCCAGAATGTCCCGACGGCGGGCCTTGGCTTCCAGTTCGTCGAGCTGTTCCAGCAATTGTTGGTTGGCCGTCAGGCATTTGGCTTTGGATTGAATCTCGCCACGCACCAAGCCTTCGCGGATAAACAACTCGCGAGACACCACCGGGTCGACCGGCCCGTAATGCACCGGCCTGCGTCCGACCACGATCAGCCCGAACAGGGTGATTTGCTCGAAGGCCACGACCTGACCGCGCTTCTTCTCCCAATGAGGTTCGAAGTGGTTTTTCTTGATCAGGTGCCCGGCCAGCGGCTCGATCCAGTCGGCGTCGATCTTGGCGACCATCCGCGCGTAGAGCTTGGTGGTTTCCACCAGTTCGGCGGTCATCAGCCATTGCGGACGCTTTTTACCAAGCCCGGATGAAGGGTGAATCCAGAAGCGCCGCTGACGGGCGCCGAGGTAGTCGCCGTCTTCGGTTTTCTGGCCGATCTGGCTGAGCAATCCGGAGAGCACGGCTTTGTGCAGTTTCGGGTAATCCGCCGGCTCTTTGTTGAGGCTCAACTGCATGTCGCGACAGATCAGGCTCAACTGACGATGGGAGTCGCGCCATTCGCGCAGGCGCAGGTAATTGAGGAAGTTCTTGCGGCACCAGTTGCGCAGCGGACTGGCCGTCAGCGCTTGGCGCTGTTCTTCGAAGCCACGCCACAGATTAACCAGCCCGGCGAAGTCCGAATCCACGTCTTTCCACTGGGCGTGGGCCTGATCGGCGGCTTGCTGACGCTCTGGCGGACGTTCGCGCGGGTCCTGAATCGACATGGCGCTGGCGACGATCAGCACTTCCTGCAAGCTGCCCAGTTTCGCCGCTTCCAGCAGCATGCGGCCCATGCGCGGGTCCACCGGCAGCCGCGCCAGTTGGCGACCAAGCGGCGTCAACTGACTGTTGCGGTCCACCGCCGAAAGTTCTTGCAGCAGGTTGAAACCGTCGCTGATGGCCTTGCCATCCGGCGGCTCGATAAACGGGAAATCGGTGATCTCGCCGAGGCGCAGATGGAGCATCTGCAGAATGACTGCTGCGAGGTTGGTCCGCAGGATTTCCGGGTCGGTGAATTCCGGGCGACCAATGAAATCTTCTTCGCTGTACAAGCGCACGCAAATGCCCGGCTCGACCCGACCGCAACGGCCTTTACGCTGATTGGCGCTGGCTTGGGAAATCGCTTCGATGGGCAGGCGCTGAACCTTGGCGCGGTAGCTGTAACGGCTGATGCGCGCGGTGCCGCTGTCGATCACGTAACGAATGCCCGGCACCGTCAGAGAGGTTTCCGCGACGTTGGTCGCCAGCACGACGCGACGCCCAGGGTGCGACTGGAAAATCCGCTGCTGCTCGGCCGGCGACAGCCGCGCGTACAACGGCAGAATCTCGGTGTGTTTGAGCTGGGCCTTGCGCAGCATGTCGGCGGCGTCGCGAATCTCGCGCTCGCCGGGCAGGAACACCAGCACGTCGCCGGGGCTCTTGCGCTCACTGCGTTCGAACGCGGCAATTTCATCGAGGGTAGCGAGGATCGCCTGATCCACGGTCAAATCATCCTCGACGCGGTTGCCTTCCTCGTCCTGTTCCAGGGTCAGCGGGCGATACCAGGTCTCTACCGGAAAGGTGCGGCCGGAGACTTCGACGATTGGCGCATCATCGAAATGCTTGGAAAAACGCTCCAGATCGATGGTGGCCGACGTGATGATGACTTTCAGATCCGGACGACGCGGCAGCAGGGTTTTCAGGTAACCAAGCAGGAAATCGATGTTCAGGCTGCGCTCGTGGGCTTCGTCGACGATGATCGTGTCGTAGCGTTCGAGGTAGCGGTCGTTCTGGGTTTCCGCCAGCAGAATACCGTCGGTCATCAGTTTGATCAGGGTATTGGCATCGCTCTGATCCTCGAACCGCACCTGATAACCGACCAGCGCGCCCAACGGCGTCGCCAATTCTTCAGCAACCCGGCTCGCCACGCTGCGGGCGGCGATTCGACGGGGCTGGGTGTGGCCGATCAGACCGTGCTGGCCGCGGCCGATTTCCAGGCAGATCTTCGGCAGCTGGGTGGTTTTACCCGACCCGGTTTCGCCGGCAATGATCAGCACCTGGTGCTTTTGCAGCGCCGCTTTGATTTCGTCGCGCTTGGCGGCGATCGGCAGGCTGTCGTCGTAACGAATCACCGGCAGGCTGGCGCGCCGCGCCAACACCTGATCACAGGACGCCTGCGTGCGCGTCACCCATTGGGCCAGTTTGGCCTCGTCAGGTTTCTTGCGCAGCTCAAGCAACTGCCGCCGCAGCCGGTGGCGGTCGGCGAGCATGGCGTGATCGAGGTTTTTCAGCAGTTTGTCGATGGAAGGCGATTCGTCAGTCATCAGGTACGCAAAAGTCGTCTAGTGGCGCAGGGGGCCGATTGTCGCAGATTTGGGCTCCCATGTGATCGTTCCCACGCTCTGCGTGGGAATGCCTCAATGGACGCTCTGCGTCCGCTCTTGGGACGCGGAGCGTCCCCGGCTGCATTCCCACGCAGAGCGTGGGAACGATCTCGTGAGGCTACTCGTTGTCGAGGCCTTTGCGCCGATACGGAAACACATCAATCACCTTCCCCGCCCGAATTGCCTCTTGCAAGCCCTTCCAGTAATCGGCGTTGTACAACTCCCCATGCAATTGATCGAACAACCGCCGCTGCCCGGCATCGGCAAACAGGAACGGTGGAAACTCCTCGGGGAACACATCCAGTGGCCCGATCGAGTACCACGGTTCAGAGGCCATTTCGTCTTCCGGCGTACGCGGTTGCGGGATGTGGCGGAAGTTGGCTTCGGTCAGGAAGCAGATCTCATCGTAGTCATAAAACACCACACGACCGTGACGGGTGACGCCGAAATTTTTCAATAACATGTCGCCGGGAAAAATGTTCGCCGCCGCCAGTTGCTTGATCGCCAGACCGTAATCCTCCAGCGCCTCGCGGACCTGCGCTTCATTGGCGTGTTCCAGATAGAGGTTCAACGGCGTCATCCGGCGTTCGGTCCAGCAGTGGCGGATCAGCACCGTGTCATCCTCCACCGAGACCGTGGACGCGGCCACTTCGAGCAATTCTTCCAGGCATGCCGGCTCGAACTTGCTCAACGGGAAACGGAAGTCGGCGAACTCTTGGGTATCGGCCATGCGCCCGACCCGGTCGACGCTTTTCACCAGGCGATACTTTTCGATCACCGTGGCGCGGTCGACGTTTTTCGACGGTGAGAAGCGGTCCTTGATGATTTTGAAAACGGTGTTGAAGCCCGGCAGGGTAAACACGCTCATGACCATGCCGCGCACGCCGGGGGCCATGATGAACTGATCGTCAGTGTTGGCCAGATGATTGATCAGCGCCCGATAGAACTCGGACTTGCCATGCTTGTAAAAGCCAATCGAGGTGTACAGCTCGGCGATGTGCTTGCCCGGCAGGATGCGTTTGAGAAAGCCGATGAATTCCGCCGGCACCGGCACATCGACCATGAAGTACGATCGAGTGAAGGAGAAGATGATCGACACTTCCGCCTCGTCGGTGATCAGCGCATCGATCTGGATGCCCCGGCCTTCGCGGTGCAGCAGCGGAATTACCAGCGGCCATTGCTCGTCGGGGGTGTAGATGCGCCCCACCAGATAGGCGCCCTTATTGCGGTAAAGCACCGAGGAAAACAGCTCGACACTCAGTTCCGGATCCTTGCAGACCCAGTCCGGCAGGTTCTCGCGCAACTGCGCTTCGAGGCGACGCAGGTCACCGGGCAGATCAGCATAATCTTCGCTGAAACGGTAGTCGGCAAAAATGCTTGTGAGCATGCCGGACAACTGCCCCTGCGGCTTGTAGGTGCGAGTTTGCGCGGCCCGGGCCCGGCGCAGGCTTGGCCGAGTTGTGTGGATGAACATGCAGCCGTCGCTGATCAGGTCGTGGCTGAACAGCCCGCAGAAAATCGAGTTGTACCAGGTCTCGGACAGTTCATCGTCGAAGCGCAGGTCGATCAGGCTGATATAAGCGCTTTTGACCAGCGGCCAGCAGCTGACATCTATCAGCACATCAGTTGCGAACGACTCATGCAAGCGCCCTACCGTTTCGCCGACTTTTTCTTCGTAAAGGTTGATTCGCGCCGCCGACGCGACTTGCGTCTCTTGCCATTGGGCCTGCTCGAAACGGGCTCGGGCGCCGTCGGTGATCTGACGGAAATGCTCGCGGTAATCGTCAAAGCCATCGAGGATCATTCGGGCGATGTCGGCGGCTGGCCATTGCTGCGGCATAGGTAAAACCTCGGCGGCTGTTCTTGTCGTTGGAGCCTGAGCTTAGTGGCCCTGTGTGACGCAACGCAACCATTGCCTTGTGCCCTGACTGGCGCGACACTTGCGCGCCAATCAAGGAAGGAAAGTGCTGTGAACCCCGTCGATATCCTGCGTATGTTGTCGCTTGCCGCCATTTGGGGGGCGAGCTTTCTGTTCATGCGCATTATTGCCCCAGTGATTGGCACAATCCCCACTGCTTTTTTTCGCGTGTCGATTGCCGCCGTCGGGCTGCTGGTGATCCTTGGGCTGGCGCGCATCAGCTGGGATTTCAAAGGCAAACTCAAGACGGTAATGCTGCTCGGCCTGATCAACTCCGGGATTCCGGCGACCCTCTATTCCGTGGCCGCCCAAGTGCTGCCGGCCGGTTACTCGGCTATTTTCAATGCCACCACACCTTTGATGGGAGTGTTGATTGGCGGGCTGTTCTTCCATGAAAAACTCACCGCCGCCAAGCTGGGCGGGGTATTTCTCGGCCTGTTCGGCGTCGGCATCCTCACCCGTGCCGGGCCGGTGGCGTTCAACATGGAACTGCTGATAGGCGCACTGGCGTGCCTGATGGCAACCACCTGCTATGGCTTCGCCGGGTTCCTCGCCCGGCGCTGGCTCGACCATGCCGGCGGCCTCGACAGTCGTCTTTCGGCCTTGGGCAGCATGCTCGGCGCGACTTTGTTTTTGCTGCCGCTGTTCGGCTACAGCGTGATCAGCCAGCCACCGGCGAGCTGGGGCGGCTGGAGTGTCTGGTTGTCGTTGCTGGGGTTGGGTTTGGTATGCACGGCCTTTGCCTACATTATTTACTTCCGTTTGCTCAGCTCGATTGGCCCGGTCAAATCGATGACCGTGACCTTCATGATCCCGCCGTTCGGCGTGTTGTGGGGGGCGCTGTTGCTGGATGAGCCGCTGTCGATGGCGCATCTCTATGGTGGGGTGTTGATTGCGGTGGCGTTGTGGCTGGTGTTGAAGCCGGCGGTGGTGAAGGCGGCTGAGGTGGTTGCCAGGTAGTGTTGTGGTGGCGCTGATAACGCCATCGGCAAGCCCGCTCCCACAGAACCCAATGCCAGTCAGTTAAGACACGGCCCCCTGTAGGAGCGAGCTTGCTCGCGAAGACGGCGGTACAGTCAACATTGATGTCGCCTGAGGGGGCAACGGCGCGCCCCAGCAAACCGCTGATCCAGCGGTTGAGATGGGTCATGAAGCGATTGCTCAGCGGTCGCTCGATGTCACAAAAAACGGGGGCTGACCTGAATCACCACCTGTGACACAGGATCTGAGCGTGGCTTGCCCGCGAAGAACGATAACGCGCAATACCTGAAAAACCGCGGTGCATTCTTCGCGGGCAAGTCGGATCGCCGCACCGCTCGCTCCTACAGGACTTTGGGGGTTGCTCCTGGCCGGCTGCGAAGTAGCCGTAAAACGTTACTGCTGATTTTCCTGTTCGGTAAACAAGTCACTGAACAGCATGCTCGACAGGTAGCGCTCGCCAGAGTCGGGCAGGATCACCACGATGGTCTTGCCCTGCATTTCCGGGGTTTCGGCCAGTCGCACAGCCACCGCCATGGCGGCGCCGCACGAGATACCGCTCAAAATTCCTTCTTCCTGCATCAGGCGCAGGGCCATCGCCTTGGACTCATCATCGCTGACCAGTTCGACTCGGTCGACCATCGACAGATCCAGGTTCTTCGGCACAAAACCAGCGCCGATGCCCTGGATTTTGTGGGGGCTCGGTTTGATCTCTTCCCCGGCCATCGCCTGGGTAATCACCGGAGACACCACCGGTTCCACCGCCACCGAGATTATCGGTTTGCCCTGGGTATTCTTGATATACCGCGAAACCCCGGTAAGGGTTCCACCCGTTCCGACGCCCGCGACCAGTACGTCGACTGCGCCGTCGGTATCGTTCCAGATTTCCGGCCCGGTGGTTTTTTCGTGGATGGCCGGGTTGGCCGGGTTTTCGAACTGCGCCGGCATGAAGTAGGTGGACGGGTCACTGGCGAGGATTTCGGTGGCTTTCTCGATCGCGCCTTTCATGCCTTTGGCCGGCTCCGTCAACACCAGTTCGGCGCCAAGGGCCTTGAGCACCTTGCGTCGTTCGATACTCATGGACGCCGGCATGGTCAGCACCAGCCGGTAACCGCGGGCGGCGGCAACAAATGCCAGGCCGATGCCGGTATTGCCAGAGGTCGGTTCGATGATGGTCATGCCAGGCTTGAGTTTGCCACTGCTTTCGGCCTCCCAGATCATGTTCGCGCCGATCCGGCACTTGACCGAGTAACCGGGGTTACGCCCTTCGATCTTGGCCAGAATGGTCACACCGCGCGGAGCGATACGATTGATCTGCACCAGCGGCGTATTGCCGATGGAATGGGCGTTGTCAGCAAAAATACGGCTCATGGCTGGGTCCTTGTACAGCATTGAATAAGCACTCCAAGGTATGCCTGTTACCCGTGGTCGTCCAGTCAGTCGAACGTCCGCTTACCCCAGCAGTCAATCGCTTTATACCGCCAGAGATTTGCCGCCATGAAGCGTCGATACAGTTGGCCCTTATGGACCCTCGCCGGCCTCGTTCTGCTGCTGGTTGCCCTGCACATTGCCCTGCCCTATATGGTGCGCGATTACCTCAACGAGAGATTGGCGAACATGGGTGACTACCGCGGGCAGATTACCGACGTGGACCTGGCCCTGTGGCGCGGCGCCTACAAAATCAACGGACTGAAAATCGTCAAGGTCGATGGCAAGGTCCCGGTGCCTTTCGTCAACGCGCCATTGATAGACCTGTCCGTCAGCTGGCATTCGCTCTGGTACGACCATGCCGTGGTGGCCGAGGCGCAGTTCGACAAACCCGAAGTGAACTTCGTCGATGGTGGTAACAGGAAAAACTCCCAGACCGGTCGGGGCACCGACTGGCGAGCACAACTGGAAAAACTGCTGCCGATTACCCTGAACGAAGTGCGAATCAACGACGGGCGGGTCACCTTTCGAAACTTCAATTCAAAACCGCCCGTGAACATGAATACCACCCAAGTCAATGCCAGCATTTACAACCTGACCAACGTGGTCGACACAGAAGGCAAACGCGACGCCCGCTTCGACGGCAAGGCGCTGTTGCTGGGGCATGCCCCGCTGGAAACCATGGCGACCTTCGATCCGTTGAGCGACTTCCAGGACTTCGAATTTCGCCTGCGCGCCAAGAACCTTCAACTCAAACGCATGAACGACTTCGCTGCGGCTTATGGCAAGTTTGATTTCAACGCCGGCCATGGTGATCTGGTCATCGAAGCCGAAGCCAACAAAGGGCAACTCACTGGCTATATCAAGCCGCTATTGCGCGATGTCGATGTGTTCAATTGGCAACAGGACGTGGAGAACAAAGACAAAGGGATTTTTCGCTCCATCTGGGAAGCACTCGTCGGGGGCACCGAGAATGTGTTGAAGAATCAACCAAAAAACCAGTTCGCCACTCGCGTCCAGCTCAGAGGTAGCGTGCATCAGAAAGATATCAGCGGGTTTGAAGCTTTTTTGCAGATTTTACGCAACGGTTTCATCCAGGCGTTCAATGCCCAGTACGAACGACCCAAACCGGATACCGATTAAGGCTTGCGCGTGACGGTGTAACGACCCGTTTCTTCCGCCGCCCGCGCCGGCTTGGATTGCTGCTGCAAAAAGTCCCAGCCCAGGCACGCCAGCGCCAACGACCGCGGCACAGCTTCACGACCACTGCTATAGCGACTGATACTGCGGGCACTGACGCCCAGCGCCTCGGCCGCCTGATTCAGCGGTAACCCGGTACGGGCACGCCAATCGATGAAAATACGGGTGTTTTCATCTGCCGCATTTTGCGCAAGGGCATCCAGGTACAACGTGTCTGCGCCAATCTGGATATCCAGCTCGGGCCACTCCACGCTCCAGCCATCGTCCCCCAAGGCTGCGCCTTCAAAAGCACGGCCCTCCAGCAATGATTGCAGCCCAGGGTATGAACGCAGATCGCGACTTAAATCGAGGCTCAGTTGCTGCCCGTCGATAAAAGTCAGCGCCAGCCTGTAATCCGGCAGTACCTGCACAGCCGATAGCCGTGGTCGTTTCATGGGTAACATCGTTTCCAATCCTCCAGCAATTGCACCTGATGGGCCCTGACCCACTCAAGCGCTTCCTTGATAATCAGCGGCGGTGCCTTGCCCATCATCACCTCGACGGTTTCCAGGCTGAGCATCACGTCCAGCCCTCCACCGACCAGGTGCACATGAGGCGGCGGATGATCCTTCTCGCGCAATTGAATGCGGTACGTATCGCGAAATCGATATTTAGTAGACATGCCCCGCAAGCTATCGCCAAAATGGCGATAGCTCAATACTGGCCAGCAGCCGAGACTGAGTCAAGATGTGACGCCCCATTCAGAGACTGAATAAGCCGTCTGCGTTCACAGTCGACCGGGCAGCGCGTTATAGTCGGGTACTACAATTATTACGCCCCCGCCCTGCCTCGTTCAGGTCGGCGTTACCGTTCGAGGATTAGCAGATGAAGTTCGAAGGCACCCAGGCCTACGTCGCCACCGATGACCTGAAGCTGGCGGTCAACGCCGCCATCACCCTGGAACGGCCACTGCTGGTCAAGGGTGAGCCTGGCACCGGCAAGACCATGCTCGCCGAGCAACTGGCCGAGTCCTTCGGCGCCAAGTTGATCACCTGGCATATCAAGTCCACCACCAAGGCGCATCAGGGTCTGTACGAGTACGACGCGGTCAGCCGCCTGCGCGACTCGCAGCTGGGTACGGAGAAGGTCCACGACGTTCGCAACTACCTGAAAAAGGGCAAGCTCTGGGAAGCTTTCGAGTCCGAAGAGCGGGTGATTCTGCTGATCGACGAAATCGACAAGGCCGACATCGAGTTCCCTAACGACCTGCTGCAAGAACTCGACAAGATGGAGTTCTACGTTTACGAGATCGACGAGACCATCAAGGCCAAGAAACGCCCGATCATCATCATTACCTCCAACAACGAGAAAGAACTGCCGGACGCCTTCCTGCGCCGCTGCTTCTTCCACTACATCGCCTTCCCGGATCGCGTCACGATGCAACGGATCGTCGACGTGCATTACCCGAACATCAAGAAAGACCTGGTCAGCGAAGCACTGGACGTGTTCTTCGACGTGCGCAAAGTGCCGGGTCTGAAGAAGAAGCCATCGACCTCTGAACTGGTGGACTGGCTGAAGTTGCTGATGGCCGACAACATCGGCGAAGCGGTGCTGCGCGAGCGCGATCCGACCAAGGCCATTCCGCCACTGGCCGGCGCGTTGGTGAAGAATGAACAAGACGTGCAATTGCTCGAGCGCCTGGCGTTCATGAGCCGTCGCGGCACGCGCTGATTCCTCTGTTTAACAAGATAGAGGGCGATAACCATGCTGCTCAACCTGTTCAATGAAATGCGTGCAGCCAAGGTGCCGGTTTCGGTACGTGAGCTGCTGGACCTGATCAACGCGCTGAAACAGCGCGTGACCTTCGCCGACATGGACGAGTTCTATTACTTGTCGCGGGCGATTCTGGTGAAGGACGAAAAGCATTTCGACAAGTTCGACCGGGCCTTCGGTGCCTACTTCAATGGCCTGGAAAAGCTCGACGATCACCTTCAAGCGTTGATCCCGGAAGATTGGCTGCGCAAGGAATTCGAGCGTTCCCTGACCGATGAAGAGCGGGCGGCGATCCAGTCCCTCGGTGGCCTGGACAAGCTGATCGAAGAGTTCAAGAAGCGCCTGGAAGAACAGAAGGAACGCCACGCCGGCGGCAACAAGTGGATCGGCACCGGCGGCACCAGCCCGTTCGGCTCCGGTGGCTTCAACCCGGAAGGCATTCGGGTCGGCGATGCCGGCAAGCGTCAAGGCAAAGCGGTCAAAGTCTGGGATCAGCGCGAGTACAAGAACCTCGACGACTCGGTCGAACTGGGCACGCGCAACATCAAGGTCGCCCTGCGTCGCCTGCGCAAATTCGCGCGTCAAGGCGCGGCGGAAGAACTGGACATCGACGGCACCATCGATCACACCGCCAAAGATGCCGGGTTGCTGAACATCCAGATGCGTCCGGAGCGGCGCAACACCGTCAAGTTGCTGCTGCTGTTCGACATCGGCGGCTCGATGGACGCCCACGTGAAGATCTGCGAAGAGCTGTTCTCGGCCTGCAAGACCGAGTTCAAGCACCTGGAGTACTTCTACTTCCACAACTTCATTTATGAATCGGTGTGGAAGAACAACATGCGCCGTACCTCCGAGCGCACCGCCACCCAGGACCTGCTGCACAAGTACGGCGCCGACTACAAAGTGATATTCATCGGCGACGCCGCCATGGCGCCCTATGAAATTACCCAGGCCGGCGGCAGCGTCGAGCACTGGAACGAAGAAGCCGGTTACGTGTGGATGCAACGCTTCAAGGAAAAATACAAGAAGCTCATCTGGATCAACCCGTACCCGAAGGACACTTGGGGCTATACCTCGTCGACCAACATTGTGCGGGATTTGATTGACGATCAGATGTATCCGCTGACGTTGCGGGGGTTGGAGGAAGGGATGCGGTTTTTGTCCAAGTAGGACGCCGATCGTTCCCTCACCTTGATCGTTCCCACGCTCCGCGTGGGAATGCCTCAACGGACGCTCCGCGTTCGGCCTATTGGGACGCAGAGCGTCCCGGGCTGCATTCCCACGCAGAGCGTGGGAACGATCAGTGTGAGGCAAACCGGCGCAGGTATTCGACCTGCTCCCGATGAGCGACATCCTGCACCACCGGCTTCAACCGCACCTTCGCCCCCGGCAAACACTGCGCCAATCGCGCCAATGCCAACGGCGTCAACGCCCCCAAGCGCGGATAACCGCCAATGGTCTGCCGATCATTGAGCAGCACAATCGGCTGCCCATCCGGTGGCACCTGAACCGCGCCCAGCGGGATTCCCTCGGAAATCATCGGCTTGCCCTGATACTGCAACGCCGTTCCCAATAGACGAATACCCATGCGATCCGCGCGGCTGTCGAGGGTCCAGACGCTGTTGAACGCGTCGTACAGGCTTTGCCCGCTGAACTCGCCAATCTGCGCACCGAGCACCAGCTCCAGCGGCGCATTGAGTTTGAAATCCGGCACTTGTTCGGGCGCCAATGCCCGCAGCAGTAACAGCGAGCTCCCCGAATAGCTCAACTGCGCATCTTTGGCCAACGCCCGCCCCATACCATCCAGCCCACCGAGTTCCTCACGGACCACCGTTGCGCTACTGCCCAACACCTTCGGCGCATCAAATCCGCCGGGGGCCGCCAAATAAGCCCGAGCGCCAAGCAACGGCTGAGTGAATTGCAATTGCTGACCTTTGTTCAGCCTGAAACTGCGCCACGGTGCCAATACCTCGCCATCCACCTGCGCCCCTAGATCCGCCCCGGCCAACGCCAGCACGCAATCTTCCTGGGCAACGACCGTAAACCCGCCGAGGGTGATTTCGATCACCGATGCATCCAGCCCATTGCCCAGCAGCCAATTGGCCCACGACATCGATCGCCAATCCGCCGCCCCGCCCTGGGTCACGCCCAGATGCCGCACGCCAAACCGCCCAGCGTCCTGTAACAGGCACAGCGGCGTACTTGCTTCAATCGTCAGTCGGCTCATGCCAGGGCCTCCAACGGCGTGTCATCACCGCCCAGGTTGATGAACTCGGCATGGCTGACCGCTTCGAAGCGCACGGTGTCGCCCGGTTGCATCAGGCTATAGCCGTCGCGCTCGCGGTCGAACAATTTGACCGGGGTGCGGCCGATCAGATTCCAGCCGCCGGGGGAAACTAGCGGATAAGCCGCGGTCTGGCGTTCGGCGATGCCGACACTGCCGGCGGCGACTTTTTTGCGTGGGGTACGCAGACGCGGTGCAGCCAATACTTCCTCCACCAATCCCATGAAAGCGAACCCCGGTGCGAAGCCCAATGCGAACACCTGATACTCATGTTCGCTGTGACAACGGATCACCTCTTCCACCGTTAATCCGCTGCGCTGAGACAACACATTCAGTTCCGGGCCGACACTCAGGTAATACCAGACGGGCAACACATGACATTTACCGCTAGCGCGAGCGTTGGGCGACAGATCGATCAAGGCTTCAGCGATCAACTCCCGCGCCTGGCCCGGATTCAGCGCCGTCAGATCGTAATGCACCATCAGCGTCGTATAGGACGGCACCAGGTCGATCAGATGTTTACCAAACGCTTCCCGCAGACGTTCGCTGGCCGCGAGTATCCACGGCATGTTGACCTCGCTGATCTCATCGAACAAACGCAGCATCAAACAATCCAGCGCTACCACTTCTACCCGAGGTTTCATGTCGCGCTCTGCTGATCAAGTGCTTCACGAATACGTCGCACGGCAGCCACCGAACTGGCGTTGTCACCGTGGACGCAGAGCGTGTTGGCCTGCAAATGCAAGGCACTGCCGTCGCTGGCGATGAGATTGTCACCGTGAGCAATGATCAGCGCCTGTTCGATGATTTTTTCGGGATCGTGATGCACGGCTCCCGGCAGTTGCCGCGACACCAGCATGCCTGCGTTGTCGTAGGCGCGATCGGCGAAGGCTTCGAACCACAACGTCACGCCATATTCATCACCGAGTCGCTGCGCGGCATTGTTGTCGCGGGTCGCCATCAGCATCAGCGGCAAGCTCCGGTCGTAGGCCGCCACGGCCTGAATCACCGCGCGCAATTGCGCCGGATTGGCCATCATGTCGTTGTACATCGCGCCGTGGGGTTTGACGTAACTCACCCGCCCGCCCTGCGCCCGACAGATGCCGTCGAGGGCGCCGATCTGGTAATGCAACAGGTCCTGCAGTTCCTGGGCGGTGTAAGCCATGGATCGGCGACCGAACCCCACCAGATCCTGATAGGCCGGGTGTGCGCCAATCTGCACGCCGTGGCTCAGGGCCAGGCTGACGGTCTTGCGCATGATGCTCGGGTCGCCAGCGTGGAAGCCGCAGGCGATGTTGGCGCAATCAATGAAGGGCATGACCTCGGCGTCCAGACCCATGGTCCAGTTACCGAAACTCTCCCCGATGTCGCAGTTCAATAGCAGGCGGCTCACGGTGAACACTCCTGTAGGCTTTTTAAATCGCGTTCATTCTTCAGAATAGTCGGCAGCCAGTCCAAAGGCCCGGGGTGAGCCGTGGCTTTGGGGGGATATCGAGGGTATCGGGCGCACTCATGGCAAATCTCCGTGCATATTTTATCGGTATTGTTCCAAGCCCCGACGGCGCCTATCGTGTGAACCGGATGTGTCGATTTTTGGACGTCTTGCCCTGCTGCGTCCAACTAATAAAAACCCGCCCTAGGCATAAGAAAACCTTATCCCCCGAGCTGAGTCCCACGAGCTGATTCCATGAACCTGAAGTTTCTCGAGACCTTTGTCTGGGTCGCCCGACTCAAGAGTTTTCGCCTGACGGCAGACAAACTCTTCACCACCCAGGCGTCGATTTCCAGCCGCATTGCCGTGCTCGAAGATGAGCTCGGGGTGAAGCTGTTTCTGCGCGACTCTCGCGGCGTGAGCCTGACGCCCGAAGGCCTGAAAGTGCTCGAATATGCCGAACAGATGATGGACACGATGCAGGCGCTCAAGCAATCGATCGAGACACGCTCCAGCAAGGCTGGGCGGGTCCGGATCGGCGTCATGGACACCGTGATCCATACCTGGCTCAGCCCCTTGGTGGCGCAGATGACGGATCACTACCCGCTGGTGGAAATCGAATTGGTGGCCGATACCGCGCTCAACCTCTGCGATCAGCTGCAAAAAGGCTTTCTCGACGTCATCCTGCAAACCGACTTGCTACGTCAGGAAAGCGTACGCAGCCTGGCACTGGCCAGTCATCCAATGGGCTGGATCGTGGCCAGTAATTCCATCTATAACCGTGAGTATTCAGGTGTCGCCGACCTGGCGCGGGAGCGGATCATCACCTATTCGAAAAACTCCCATCCGCATCAGGAGGTTCTAGCCCTGATGCAAGCCAATGGCGTCATGGCGCCGCGGCTCAACTGCGTGAACTCGGTGTCGGCGATTACCCGATTGCTGCGCGACGGCTTTGGTATCGGCGCGTTGCCGCCGGTGCTGGTGGCCGAAGAATTGGCGCGGGGGGAATTGACGCTGCTGGCCATCGATCAGCGGCCGCCGAATTTGCAGGTGGTGGTGTCGTGGCGGGTTGGCGTGGAATGGGTCGAAGAAATCGTGGCGTTGTGTCAGCAAGTCGTGGAGCGCTATGCGCAGAAAGTGGGCGAGCACTACATCGTCTTGAGCCAACCACAGGCCGGAATCTGAAGGACATTTCCCAAACTGTAAATATGAACCACTATCATTTGCATTATTTTTTCAAGGAGGTATTCTCTGCGCGCTTTCAGCTAATCAATTGTCCAGAAGGAGTCGGACCGGATGCGCGGCCACACGCAAAAACAGCAACAATTGCTCGCTCACTGGAGCGAAGCCCTTGGTACTCAGGCGTTCCAGTCCCACCGCATCACGCTCGACCATTTGAGCAACGCGCTGGAGCCCGCCGCCCAGCGCTGTTTCCAACGCCTGATCCAGGCGCTGTTTCGTGAAGATCTGATCAACCCCGACGCCTGCGAATACGACGACACCAGCCACTGCTGGCTGCCACTTGGCGATGGCGCGCATCTTTGCTTCGAGCACTTGTCCGGTGGCAGGATGAACAGCTGGGACGTACGCGGCAGCATCGTTCTGCACACCCCCGACAGACTGCCCCAAAAAATCCAGTTGCCTAGCGAACTGCTCGCTCACCTCAGCACTCAGCTCAACCCGCCAGCCTCCCCACAAGTACTGGAACGTCTCGCCCGGGAGCTGGATGACAGCTTCAGCAACGACACCCTGTGCCTGGCATTTCACCATGGATGGACCGAGCGCCTGAGAGAGCAGATCGACACCGGGTACGACGACAATCTGCTCGCTTGGCTCAAAGCCGGCCCCAATCACCAAAACCCGACGTCATTGCTCGAACAATGGGGCACGCTTGGCCATCCGTGGCACCCGAACTACAAGACCAAACTGGGCTTGAGCGCCGCTCAGGTCATCGCGTTCTCGCCAGAATTCGAAGCGAGTTTTCCGATTGTCCTGTGCGCCCTGCACCGCCAGTACGCACACGTCGAAGCGCTGGCTGGCACTACCGATTACTGGGACTGGTGGCAAGGTCACTTCCCACAGGCCGCCGAGCAATTGCAACGCCACTTGCAGCAGCTGGGTCTGGAAGCAAAGGACTACCTCCCGCTCCCGTCGCACCCATGGCAAGCCCATGAAGAGCTGCCACATTCGTTTGCCAACGAGATCGCCGACAACCTGCTGATCGTCACTGACATCGTGGCTTTTACCGGCCACCCGACCATGTCCTTCCGCACGGTCCTGCCGGAGGCCAGTCGCGTGGCGCCGATGGTCAAACTGCCGGTGGCTCTGCGACTGACCAGCGTGCAGCGCACTGTGTCGCCGCGCTCCGCCCGGATGGGGCCGCGCATCAGCCAACTGATACTGAATATTCTCGATCAGGAGCCGCAGATTCAGCGTCTGCTGAACATCGTTCCAGAACGCATCGGCGTGCACTACGCACCACTGCCGGCCGATGACGAGCGTTCCCGGCATGCTGCCGTGCTGTATCGCGACAACCCGCTTACCCTCCTGCAAGAGGGTGAGTTGGCGGTGCCGGTCGGCAGTCTGTTCGCCGTCAACGAATTCGAACAACCGTTGCTGCGTGATTGGGTAAAACTGGCTAAGGGCAATGACGACAGCGAGGCCATGCTGACGTTCTTCGAAGATTACCTGTCGATTGCCGTACCAAGTCTGCTGGGCATTTACCTGATGTATGGCGTGGCGTTCGAAGCGCATCAGCAAAACAGTTTCATGGTGATGGGCGCTGACGGGCAGTTGAATCGGCTGCTGTTGCGTGATTTCGGCGATGTTCGTATCGATCGCAAGACCCTGCACGCCAAGGGCCTGGATATCCAGTTGCACGATCCGAAAATGACCCTGTATGACGACTCCGGTTTTGTCCGCGACAAACTCCTGCACACCACTTTCATGTGCCACCTCGGTGAGCTGACGCTGCTCTGTGCCCGCCACTGGAATGTGCCCGAAAGTATCCTTTGGGAGCGATTGGCATCGCACGTTACACAGTGCTTCGAAACCTTGCGCGAGCGCGTTGAACCGGCACGTTGGGAAAGCGAGCACCAAGCCTTGCTGGAACAGGATTGGCCCGCCAAATCGTTCATGCGCATGCGCCTGCTCGACAGCCATGCCGACATCGTCGGACGCCTGAGTAACCCGCTGCGACCCAACACCCATGCGTTCTGACGGTCGCGCCTTGCGACTGCTGATCGTCATTCAGTTTGTCTCCATGGGCGCCATGGAAATGAGCGGCCCGTTCTGGCCCTTGCAGATCCAGCATCTGCTCGGGCCAGAGGGCGCCGGCTACACCGCGCTGTTATCGGCGATGGTCTATGCCGGTCCGATGCTGGCGGCCATGCTCCTGACTCCCCTGTGGGGCCGGTTGGGGGATCGCACCGGACACAAACCGATGATTGTTCGGGCGCTGCTGGCACTCGCGCTATGCCAAGGGTTGGCGGCCATCACCCTCGACCCGTGGCTGCTGGTGGGTATTCGCGTGATGCAAGGCGCATTGGCTGGTTTTCTCGCTGCCGCGCAAGCCTATGCGCTGGCCTGCTGCGACAGTTCCAGCCGTGGTCACACCCTGGCCCGCCTGCAATCGGCCACCGCCGTCGGCTCATTGATCGGCCCGGTGTTGGGTGGCTGGCTGATGGATGTCTCGGGGTTTGCCCTGCTCTGTTATGGCGCGACGGCGATTTGCCTGCTGTGCGCACTGGGGAGTTTTTTCCTGCCGGCCGACAAGGCTCGGACCTCGAAGAAAAAAGCGCTTGAACCGGTGGCCCTGCCCAAAGGCTGGCTCGGTGGAATCCTGTTGGTGATCGTGTTGATTCAAGCCGCGAAGATGATGCCGCAGTCGTTCTACGCGCTGTACGTCGCGAACATTCTGCACGCTCCAAGCTGGCTGATCGGCGCCACTTACGCGGCGAGCGCAGCGACCCTGGCCATCTCCGCACCGCTGTGGGGACGCCTGTTCGACCGCTGGCAGCCGGCCCATACCTTACGCGTCATCGAAGGCGTGTCCTGGCTGTGTGCGCTGACGCTGGCGGCCACGGCATTGGCCAACGAATGGCTGGGGTTTCTCGTCAGTCGACTCGTCTGGGGCATCTGGCAAGGCGCCCTCCTGCCCGTCGCCTATGCACTGATCGCCAACACCATTTCCGTAAACCAGCAGGGCTTTGCACTCGGCCTCGGCAACAGCGCGGCAAAGGCTGGCGCGCTGCTCGGTGTCGTCCTTGGCGGGATCGGCATGGGCCTGGTCGGCCTGGCTCACAGCTTCTGGCTGGTGGCGCTGACCTACGCCATCGCCGCCATCGGGATCCGCTGGGTGCGCTCTTTCAACGCCGCGCCTGACCGCTCGACCTTATCGCCCCACACTTATCACAACTAAAAAAGACCACGTCATGACCCGAACCAAGCTCTCCCTGTTGATCCCGCTGCTAGGTACCTTCAGCGCCCAGACCTGGGCAGAAGATACCGAGCAGCAGCCCGGCACCTTGAACATGCAAGCCACCGTCGTCTCCGCGACTCGTAGCGAAGCGAGCATCGCTTCGATTCCGGGCTCGGTCCAGGTGATCGACGAACAGCAGGTCCGTGAACAGAGCGGCGCGGGTCGCCGGGTCTCCGACATCCTCGGGCAATTGGTCCCCGGTCTTGCGCCGTCCAGCGGCGGGATGAGCAACTTCGGTCAAACCTTGCGCGGGCGCAACATGCTGGTGTTGATCGACGGCGTATCGCAGAACGCCACGCGCGACAACTTCCGCCAGCTCAACAGCATCGCCCCGGCCAGCATCGAACGCATCGAAGTGATCTCCGGCGCCAGCAGCATCTACGGTGCCGGTGCTTCGGGCGGCATCATCAACATCATCACCAAGCGCAATCAGGGCCAGGACATCGCCTACAGCAGCAAACTGGGCCTGACCAGCGGCAACAACCTCAACCGCAAAGGCTTCGCCTACGAAGCCTTTCAGAGTGCGACGGGGCGCAAGGATGCCCTGGACTGGTACGTCTCCGCCGACCTGACCCAGCGTAACGATCAGTTCGATGGCAACGGCGACCGCATCCCTCAGGACACCTCCCAGGGCAGCAACATGGACACCGAAACCTATGACCTGCAAGGTCGTTTCGGTTACGAACTGGATGCCGACAAAAAACTTAGCCTCTCGCTGCAGGAATACAAAGACCAGCAGGACACAGGCTACACAAAAGACCCGACAAACCGGCAGGAAGCCGTGGCCGTCAAAGGGCTGAAACTCGACGACCAACCCTATACCCATAACCAGGCGGTCAACCTCAACTACACCGACAAGGACTTCTACGGTCAGGGCCTGCAACTGGAAAGCTACTGGCGCCGCGCCGATGCACTGTTCTTTCCGGACCTGTCGCGAGGCAGGGCCGGGATCTCCGATAACAACAGTGTGCAAGATGTCTACGGCCTGCGCGCGGCCATCGACACGCCACTGCCGGCGATCGGGAGTGCCACGGGTAATCTGGTCTGGGGCGCCGACTATAATAATGAGCGCTCCCGCCAACGAGGTGATCAATACACGCTCAATGGCCTGACCTACACCAAGACCGGTACCACCTACGAGCTGGGCCCGGACATCGAAACCACCACCAAATCGCTGTTCGGGCAGATGTCCTGGGACATCGGTGACTGGACCTTGCGTGGCGGTGTGCGCCGTGAATGGATCGAAAGCGAGGTCTCCGACAGCATCGCTTATGGCCAGATCGTCCAGACCGGCGTACGCGCAACGCTGCCCGGTGACACCCTCAAGTACGATGCCACCCTGTACAACCTGGGGGCGGTCTACCACCTGAGTGAAAACCAGGACGTTTTCGCCAATTACAGCCAAGGGTTTTCGCTACCGGATATCCAGCGCTTCATGCGCGATGTCAGCAGCACCTTCGACATTCAGAGTCTCAACGCCCAGGCCATCAAGGTCGACAGTTACGAGCTGGGCTGGCGCGGCAACTGGGACCAGTGGCAGGCTGACGTCACCGTGTACGAAAACACCTCGGACGTGACCCAGTTCTACGATGCCAATGATCGCGTATTGCGCCTGATCAACCAGAAAGAGCGAGTTCGCGGCATCGAAAACAGCCTGACCTACCGCGCGACCGATCACTGGTCGGTGGGTGGCACGTATGCCTGGGCCAAAGGCGAGACCGAGCAGAACGGCAAATGGATCGATCTGCCGGCTACGCGCATCTCACCGGCCAAGACCACACTGTTCGTCGGCTACACCGAAGACGACTACACCCTGCGTCTGCAAGGCATGCATTTGTCCAGTTACGACGCCGCCGCCAAGGACAACAACGGACGCGAGATTGAAGGCTATACGCTGGTGGACCTGCTCGGCTCCGTGCAACTGCCGGTCGGTCGTCTTGAAGGCGGGGTATATAACCTGACTGATCGCACGTACCAGAACCTGTTCACCCAGGCCAACGCCAGAGCGCCGTACGCCAATGCCGAAGGCCGCACGCTGAGCATGAGCTACTCGGTGGATTGGTAAACAACAGGAGCGGGCTTGAGGCGGTGAGGCGGTGCGGCGATCCGACTTGCCCGCGAGAAGACGGCTGCCTGACCTACCGTTTTCGCGGGCAAGCCCCAATGCCAGTCGGTTAAGCGCAACCCTGTAGGAGCGAGCTTGCTCGCGAAGACGGCGGTACAGTCAACACTGATGTCGCCTGACATACCGCTTTCGCGAGCAAGCTCGCTCCTACAGGGGGTGCCGGTTCCAGGGTTACAGCCCCCGCAAATCCCGCTCTTCGATCGGCCGGCTCTGGCGCAAACGCTTGCCGCCCAGCACCACCCAGTCGATCAGACGGAACAGGCATTCAATGCCGAACGACAGCAGCAACGCGCCGCTCATGCCCCAGATCATCGCTTCCGGCGTCAGCAGGATCTGATAGCTGTAGCCGTGCCAGGTTTCCTTGCGAATATCCGGGTCGGCGGCCAGGGCCACTTGCAGGAAACGGATGTACCACGGGCCTTGCATGGCCTGGAATTGCTTGTCGAGGGCCAGTTGACGGGTGAGCAAGGTGCTCAGGCTGTCGGCATCGCTGCGAAAGATCGGGTCTTCGCTGGCACGGTAATGGGCCACGAGTGCCTGCATATCACCCTTGAAAAACTGATTGGCCGTGCCCTGAAAACCGCTCAAACCGGTCTGCGCCTCGATCAGATGCGCCTCGACCCGCTTGGCATAATCACTGATGAACCCAGGCACCTGGACACCGATCAACAGGCCCGCCGCGAACAACACCAGCCGAAGATAACTGAGCAACATGGGGAAGAGATCCTTATTCGGTCTTGCCCTGGCTGACGCATTCACCGCGTCGCCAGAGGCTCCATTGGCCCGGTTCGTAGCGGATCCAGGTTTCGTTTTCGGTCAAGGGTTCGGTGGCAATCACGGTGACCACGTCATTGGGCGTGGTTTCGGCCTGGAAGTCGACGATCACATCGACGTCCTTCAAACGCGCCGGGCCGAACGGTGCACGGCGGGTGATCTGCGCCAGTTTGCTCGAGCAGTAGCAGAACAGCCAGTCACCGTCGCTGAGCAAGCAGTTGAACACGCCTTTGCTGCGGTACTCGGCACAGGCGGCCACCAGATCCGGCAACAGCGCTTCGATGTCCACCGGCTCGGGGAACGCCGCACGTACCCGATTGAGCAAATCGCAAAACGCCGCTTCGCTGTCGGTATCGCCAACGGGGCGGTAAAAACTGGCGGTCGGATTGAAGTCGGCCAACTGGCCGTTGTGGGCGAAACACCAGTTGCGCCCCCACAATTCGCGCACGAACGGATGGGTGTTGGACAGACAGACCTTGCCGACATTGGCTTGGCGGATGTGGCCGATCACCACTTCGCTCTTGATCGGATAGCGCTGCACCAGGTTCGCCACCTCCGACTCGCTGCTCGCCGCCGGGTCCTGGAATAGCCGCAGTCCACGGCCTTCGTAAAAAGCGATGCCCCAACCATCACGGTGTGGCCCGGTACGGCCGCCGCGCTGCATCAGCCCGGTGAAGCTGAACACGATATCGGTCGGGACATTCGCGCTCATGCCCAATAACTCACACATGTTCGGACTCTCGATACAGTACAGGGGCACGGTTACAGACGCGGTTCGACCCGCAAACGCTGAGGGTTGCTCGGCACCGGTGGCCGGCCGTAACGATCATCGCCGGCACCGCCGAAAGGCTGATCGTCGTCAGGCTCGTCGGCCCGCGCGGCAGCCTTGGCGGCCGCGGCCTGTTCCTTGCGAGCGTTGGAAGCGCGCTCGATGGGGAAGCGAATCGCCACGAAAACCAGGTAAATACCGAAAACAATCATGCCGTACATGAACAGATCGGAAATCGCCCGCCAGGCGTTATTACCGACCTTGAACAGCAAGTCGAGGGCAGTAATGGCAATGGCCGGGGCAACCTTTTCCTTCACCGGGTCGATGATGGTCGGGCTGAACAGCAACACCGCCATCAGCAACCGCAACGGTTCACGCAGCCAACGCCACATCCAGCGGGTGATACGCATCCACACCAACAGGCAGCCTAAAGCGGCAAAGGCGTAGAGGCCCCAAGCGATCAGATAGTCGTTCTCGGTCATGGTGTCCATGGCAAGGCAGGCAAGTCGGGTAGAGACAAACCATTTCTGGTCTGCCTCCCCCTAAGAACCGTACGTGCGCCTTTCAACGCATACGGCTCAAGTCTTTAGAAAGCCCCTTGCGGAGCCGGCTTGTTTACTGTCAATCCACGGCTGTGAAGCTGTTGATGACAAACTGGGTGCAATAGTACCCGGTTATCCAAGGTGTCTCCACCGCCATGGGAGCGCTGGATTATGTGATGGTCGTGCCATCCACTGACCTTGGTGATTGGCTGTTTGCACAGCGGACACAGGCCTTGTTGGCCTTGGAAGAGCCTGACAATTTGCTTCCGGTACTTCAGCTTTTTCAGCATCCGTTCCATTCGTAGCTTCTCGCCCATTTCCTCCATGGAAGGGTCAAAGGGATTGTATTCCCCACTCACCTTCCGATGCCTCTCAATCGGAGTACTCGCTAACGAGTACATAGGAGCTAGTGTTTTCGTCCCGTCCGCCTTCAACACCGTGGTGGCGAATACCCAACTCCTGCCTTCGTGAGCCTGAAAATAACTCCTCCGGACCCACTCCAGCGACTTGTTAGGATGTCGCCGTTTCGCCCAACGCCAAAGAGCATGGAAAATCGAATTGTCCATCCGGCTGTACGCCTTCTTGGCAACCACTGGCTGGTGATAAAGCGCCCAGCCTCGCAGTATTGGGTTAAGCAATCGAATCAGATCCTCTTGCCTAGCCGTTTTGTTGGTGCTGATGACCTCTTTTACCTTGCGGTAGAACGCTTTCACGTTCTTTTTGCTTGGCTTGATCAGGAGCTTCCCTTTGTATTTGCGGAAATTCCATCCCAGAAAGTCGAAACCCTCATCTATGTGAACGACCCGGGTTTTCTCGAGTGACAGCTGCAGTCCCCGTACTGTCAGGAACTGCTCAACCCAAGGTTTGATCTCGTTTTCCAGTACCTCTTTCGAGCCTCCCGTAATCACAAAATCGTCCGCGTAGCGCACCACATTGATTTTCAGCTTCTTGGCCTTCGTCACGCCCAAATGTTGCTTGAGCTGTGTTTCCAGACCATCCAGCACCATGTTTGCCAAGGTGGGCGAAATAATCCCGCCCTGTGGCGTCCCGGCATCCGTTGCCTGTAGCTGGCCCTTATGAATCACGCCAGCCTTTAACCATTTCTGAAGAATCACCTTGTCCATAGGGACGTGGGTGATCAACCAGTCGTGGTTGATGTGATCAAAGCAACCTTTGATATCCGCCTCCAATACCCATTGGGCCGAAACCCTCTTGGATAAACAGACGAACAACTGACCCATCGCATCCGCCGTTGAACGCTCGATCCGAAAGCCGTAGCTATTTGGATCGCCGGTGGTTTCCGCAATGGGCGCCAGAGCCAGCAGATAAAGCGCCTGCATAGCCCTGTCAGTCATGGTCGGGATGCCCAGTGGACGCTCCGTCCCATTTGACTTCGGAATGAAGACACGCCGTAAAGGCCGTGGCTTGTATCCGTGGCGCTTCAACCCATTAGCCGCTTTCCATTTGGCATCGGGTGTATCCCAAAGCACGCGGTCGACTCCCGCCGTGCGCTTGCCTTGGTTTTCAGTGACTCGCCGTACAGCCAAGTATCTGGCCGAACGAGAGCGGGTCAGCATCCGTTGCAAGGCTTTCACCCTGCGCCATCGGCCTTCCCGACAAGCCTTCGCAATCCGTAGCTGCATTGCCCGAACGTTCCGCTGAACACGACACCAGTCGATGTCATGCCACTGTTGCGGAATGTCGGAGAGCGCAGACACGGCCTTTAGGCTGTGTTCTATCATGCTGCCATCCTCTCAAGTTTCCCCGAGCAGGAGACGTACGCATCCCCTCACGGGAATGGACGTTCCCGTGAGGGTTGGATTAATAGGAGACCACTACAGCTGGCCTCTAAGATCATTGAGACAGGTTCAGTCAGAGTTCATGCGACGAAAGACCACGCAGAAGTCTGCCCGGTTTCCCGTGGGGTAATGTCTCAACCCCTATCCGGACCATTACAGCCCGGCGTTCGCTTTTTCTGCGATCCCATACCCGCATAGCCAACAGCTCCCCTTGCGGTTCACCTGCCCGAAGGCAGCCATACGGGCTTACCACGTTCCCTGCCTGTCACACGGTTGGGTTAGGGCCTGCCTTTCCGCCGGTGGTTTTGATGACGACGTACCTCCAGCCTCTACAGAGGTATCCGACCACGTGCCTTTTGGCTCAAGCCTGACAGCAGTTTTGGCTTGTTTATAATTACGACGTTTATCAGCAGTTCACATATGTTGCCCATGCCAACCAGCCTGGCGCCTCAACCCGGTACTGCTCCGAGCATCTCTGTATTACCTCGCGGCAATTACAGACCCGTTTGGGGGCTACGTTGTTAGAAAAGCTTCACACCTCACCGTTACCGATGACGCATGTTTTCCTAGGCTATCGTTGGTCGCACAATGAGTCCGCTGCTAGCTTGAAGACAAGCTAGATGGACAATGACAGACAGAGCTTTCGCTCGCGTCTTCAGATCGAGGGGAGCAGGAACTGACTAGCAGCATGCCCAAAGAATTATTTCCTCCTGTTTCAGAAGCAGGAGAAAACCCCTGCGGGGATTCTCTCCCGCATGGGTAGGGTTCTAAAAAGAACCGATGATTTAGTGGGCGCTCCAGAACCAGTGAAACCCGTTCTGTGGTCGAACTTCCGAGCGCTAGTCGACCTTGGGGTGCCCCGCCGCAGCGGCAAGTCCTTGAAGGCATTGGACTTTGGAACGGTTTTGTTTCTCGGGATTGGTTACCCAAGCTGTCGGTTTCCTTTCGAAAACCCTTCAAGATGACCATACACCTTGAAGTCTTGAAGACACGCTACGCGTGTCGCACAGAGGCGCTTATAGTAACGACTTTTCGCACGTCAGGCTTGTCCCAATACCTGTCTGTCATGCGCAACCCTGTAGGAGCGAGCTTGCTCGCGAAAGCGGTGTGTCAGTCACCAGAAATGTTGAATGTACCGGCCTCTTCGCGAGCAAGCTCGCTCCTACAGGTTGCAATACCCCTATTCCGTACATTGTTCGAGAGTCATTCATGCCCTTATCCGCCAACGTCAACAGCGCCCCGATTGCCCACAAGGCCGACGGTTGCGACCCGTATGCCTGGCTGCAGGAGCGCGACACCGACGCGGTGCTCGATTACCTGAAAGCTGAAAACCGCTATCAAGAGGCGCAAACCGCCGATCAGGCCGGGCTGCGCGAAACCCTGTTCGAAGAGATCAAAGCGCGGATTCTCGAAACCGATCTGTCGCTGCCCTCGCCTTGGGGCCCGTACCTGTATTACACGCGCACCACCGCCGGTGACGAATACGCCCGTCACTACCGCTGCCCGCGTCCGGCCGATGGCAGCCTGCAGATCGACGAAAGCCAGGAACTACTGCTGCTTGATCCGAATGTGTTGGCCAAGGGAGGCTTCTTTTCCCTGGGCGCGTTCAGCATCAGCCCGGACCACCAGCGTCTGGCCTACAGCATCGACTCCAGCGGCGAAGAGATTTACACGCTGTTCGTGAAGGAATTATCCAGCAGCCGCGTCAGCGAACTGGAATTCCAGAACTGCGACGGCAGCATGACCTGGGCCAACGACAGCCTGACGCTGTTCTTCGGCGAACTCGACGACACCCATCGCCCGCACAAACTGTTCCGCTATCGGCTGGACGGCACCGCGGCCGAAGAAGTGTTCCATGAGCCGGACGGCCGATTCTTTTTGCATTGCTACCGCTCAAGCTCCGAACGGCAACTGCTGTTGTCGCTGGGCAGCAAGACCACCAGCGAAGTCTGGGTACTTGACGCCTCTCTGCCGCATCAGGCCTTTACCTGCCTGGCGCCGAGGGTCGAAGAACATGAGTACGAGGTCGATCACGGCAAACTCGATGGCGAGTGGACGTGGCTGATCCGCACCAACCGCGATGGCATCAATTTCGCCCTGTACCAGGCCGCCGATACCGGCGTCGCGCCGACTGAAGCCGATTGGCAGAACCTGATTCCCCACAGCGACACAGTGATGCTCGAAGGCATGAGCCTGAACGCCGAGGCCATGACCCTGAGCCTGCGCGAAGGTGGCCTGCCGATCATCGAAGTCCGCCCACAGGACTTGGTGCCCTATCGCGTGCAATTGCCGGACGCGGCCTACAGCCTGCATGTGCAGAACAGCCTGGAATTTGTCAGCGACAGGATCCGTCTGCGCTACGAAGCCTTGAACCGCCCGGCGCAGATTCGCCAACTGATTCTGAGCAGTGGCGAGCAGCAAGTCCTCAAGGAAACCCCGGTGCTCGGCCCGTTCGACGCCGATGCATACGTCAGCCAGCGACTTTGGGCGACGGCACCGGACGGTACGCAAGTGCCGGTCAGCCTTGTGGTCAAACGCGAGTTCCTCGGCAAGCCGACGCCGCTTTATCTGTACGGCTATGGCGCCTACGGCGAAAGCCTCGACCCGTGGTTTTCCCATGCCCGCCTGAGCCTGCTGGATCGCGGCATGGCGTTTGCCATCGCTCATGTACGCGGTGGCGGTGAGTTGGGCGAAGCCTGGTATCGCGCCGGCAAACAGGAACACAAGCACAACACCTTCAGCGACTTCATCGCTTGCGCCGAACACCTGATCGCCAACGGCTTCACCACCCCATCGCAGCTGGCGATCAGCGGTGGCAGCGCCGGTGGTTTGCTGATCGGCGCGGTGCTTAATCAGCGGCCGGAGCTGTTCGCTGCGGCGATTGCTGAAGTGCCGTTTGTCGACGTACTTAACACCATGCTCGACCCGGAGTTGCCGCTGACCGTCACGGAATACGACGAGTGGGGCAACCCGCAAGAGCCGGACGTCTATGATCGGATCAAGGCCTACGCCCCGTACGAAAACGTCACCGCACAAGCCTATCCGGCAACGCTGGTGATCGCCGGCTACAACGACAGTCGCGTGCAGTACTGGGAAGCGGCCAAATGGGTGGCGAAATTGCGCGCGACCAAAACCGACGCCAATCCCCTGCTGCTCAAGACCGAATTGGGCGCCGGGCATGGCGGGATGAGCGGTCGTTATCAGGGATTACGTGACGTAGCCCTCGAATACGCATTTGTTTTCAAGGTTTTGGGCATCGCCTGAGGGACTTGGCCCGGTGTGCCAGTCTTAACACCAAACACCGGGCCCGATACACCACACATTCCCTGTGGGAGCGGGCTTGCTCGCGAAGGCGGCGTAACAGTCAACAATGATGTTGAATGTGATGCCCTCTTCGCGAGCAAGCCCGCTCCCACAGGGGATTTTCGGTGATTTCAGATCCGGAACAGACACATAAAAAGACCGTGACGACATGTCAGAACCGACCTTACTGAACAAAGAAATTCGCGACTGGCTGATGGACTGCGGCCTGTTCGATCAACTGCTGCCGGCAGACTTCGTGGCGGCTTCGGGTTATTTCAGCATCAGCACCGTCGTCGAAGGCGAAGAGATTTTCCATGAGGGCGATGCCGGCAGTTTCATGTGCATCATCCACACCGGCCAGGTCGCGGTGCAGAAGACCAACAGCGACGGGCAACGGGTGACCATGGCCACCTTGCGCAGCGGTCGGGCGTTCGGTGAAATGGCCGTGCTCGACGGTGAACGGCGCTCGGCCAGTTGCGTGGCCGCGAGCAATTGCCAGTTGCTCAATCTGGGCAAGGACTCTCTGGAAAAGATGCTCAACGACGCGCCGAAAATCGCCGCCAAAATCATCCGCGCCCTCGCCGTTTCCCTTTCCAAACGCTTGCGCATGGCCGATGGACAACTGCTCTCGCAGCAGATTTAGATACTTACCCGCCCGGCGTTTTGATTTTCGTTGTACTCGGCTCAAGGCCCGGCAAGGTCTGGTCCTTGGGCGGATTGGGCATTTCGATCGGCGGCAACAACGGTGGCCCGCCACTGCCGGAACCGGCCTTGGGCACGCTGGCAGGGGTGATCTGCGGATACGGCGTCGGCGTGGCGGTGCCCGGTGAACCGGGCATCGGCACAGGGCTGGTGGGGATGGTTTGCAGCTCCTGGGCCTGCACTGCAGTTATCGAGAGCGCGGCCAGGGCAATGACCGTTAGAATGGTGCGCTTCATCAATGGCTCCGTTGGCCTTGTGGTCTTTTGCAGGCTACTCCCAACTGCGCTCGTTTGCCTTCCTCCATCTATCAATTTCTCCTCAAGAGAGCCCCATGAAACGTTTCGTTCTGCTCGACACCACCCCCATTCCTGAAAACGGCGGTGCCTTGTGCCTGTTCGAATATGGCGAGGATTTCGTCATCAAGATTCAGGGCGGTGACGGCGGGCAGTTGATGAACACCCGCATGCACGGCTCCGAAGATGCCCTGGCCGAAATCCCCTGCCGCAAGGTCGCCGGCCGGCCGAATTCGCGGGTATTGATCGGTGGCCTGGGCATGGGCTTCACCCTCGCCTCGGCGCTCAAGCATTTGGGCAAGACGGCTGAAGTGGTGGTCGCCGAGCTGGTGCCCGGTGTGGTTGAGTGGAACCGTGGGCCGCTGGGTGAGAAAGCCGGCAACCCGCTGCTCGACCGGCGCACCGTGATCCGTATGGAAGATGTGGCCAACGTGTTGCAAGCCGAACCACAAGGTTTCGATGCGATCATGCTCGACGTCGACAACGGCCCCGAAGGCCTGACACAGAAAGCCAACAGCTGGCTCTATTCCGCTGGAGGCCTGAGTGCCTGTGCCAAGGCCCTGCGCCCCAAAGGCGTGCTGGCGGTGTGGTCGGCCAGTGCCGACCGGCAGTTTTCCGACAAGCTGAAAAAAGCCGGTTTCAAGGCCGAAGAAGTGCAAGTCTTCGCCCACGGCAACAAGGGCACACGCCACACCATCTGGATTGCCGAGAAGCTCAAGGGCTGAGCTAAACTTCGCTTAATACCGTCATTAGTCATTTAACAAAGGTGAACCCATGAGTTCGTCCACCCCAACCAACACATCGAAGCTGGACCGCATCCTTGCCGACAATCAGCGCGACAAGGAAATGGGTTACCGCGACAAGGCCCTGAAGATGTACCCGCACGTGTGCGGCCGCTGCGCCCGTGAATTCTCCGGCAAGCGCCTGAGCGAACTGACCGTGCATCACCGCGACCACAACCATGACAACAACCCTCAGGACGGTTCGAACTGGGAGCTGTTGTGCCTGTATTGCCATGACAATGAGCACTCGCGGTATACCGATCAGCAGTATTTTGATGAAGGCTCGCTGAGTACGCCAAAAATTGCCAAGGCGACGCATAACCCGTTTGCGGCGTTGGCGGGGTTGATGAAGAAAGAAGACTGACAATCTTCAGCGCCTCGACCGGCCCCTTCGCGAGCAAGCCCGCTCCCACATTTAATCTGCGGCGTACACAAATAGTGTGTTCACCCGAGATCCAGTGTGGGAGCGGGCTTGCTCGCGAAAGCGATCGAACAATCACCACCAATCTACAATCTGACCACCCTCCCCCAATCCCCGTATAATCGCCGTTTTTTCCCCGAAGGCACCCCGCTCGTGGCAGACAAACGGTACAGCTGCATTGGTTTGTATAACCCCAAATCACCGGAGAACGTCGGTTCGGTGATGCGCGCCGCCGGCTGCTATGGCGTGGCGTCGGTGTTTTATACCGGCAAGCGTTATGAACGCGCCGCCGACTTCGTCACCGACACCAAGAGAGTCCACTACGACATTCCGCTGATCGGCATCGACGACCTGAAAAAAATCCTGCCCCTGGGCTGTGTGCCGGTCGCGGTGGAACTGGTCGACGGTGCCCGCTCGCTGCCGGAATACACTCACCCGGATCGCGCCCTCTACATCTTTGGCCCCGAAGACGGCTCGCTGGATAAAGAAATCCGCGACTGGTGCGAAGATGTGGTCTACATCCCGACCACCGGCTGCATGAATCTGGCGGCCACCGTCAACGTTGTGCTGTACGACCGCATGGCCAAGGGCAACAACACCCGCTCGGGTCCTAAATTCCGCTGAATTGCCACATATTCGATGGAACAAGCCGCTCGCCCAGACAGTCAGCTAAATATCTATTGCTGAAGCAACCCTTCCCTGCCTGGAGACAGATCATGCGCGAGTTCAATCCTGTAGAACGTATCGAAACCACCCCGTTCCAGAGCTCTTCCGTACAGAACGTTCATGGTTGGGAACGCGCCGGCTCCCTGGCGGGTGGCGTGGTCATGCTGAGTAAAGGTCTGCGACGCGGCGGCGTGTTCGGACTGATTGAAATAGCCATCGGCGGCATGGCCCTGGCCCGGGGTATCACTGGGCATTGCTCGGCGAAAAGACTGTTGGAAAAGAACCGTCAGGACATGGAAAACGCTCGCGCGAGAATCGACCGCGCCGGGGATGAGCTGAGCCGCATGAAAGCCAATGCCGAAGCGGCGACCAGCACGGCGACCGTGACGGGTAATGATTCGTTGAACTCGCCTAAGGCTGGGGTTTGATCCGAAATTTGCGGTGAGGCGCGGGGCCTCTTCGCGGGCAACCCTCGCTCCTACAGACAATTTTGTGGATGACACTAATCCTGTAGGAGCGAGGCTTGCCCGCGAAGGCGGTATTACTGAAGCAACCCGGTATCGAGCACCCTGGAAGCCTCGCCAATAACGCTTCCCCTCAAGCGGGAGCAAGCTCGCCACCAATTAACCCGCGCGAAAAATCAGATGCTCTTCCCAATCGTCTTCGGCCACGCTGCCCTCGGCGAGCATGCGCCCGGACTGGGAAATGCGTTCGTGATGCACCGCCTCGCGATCACCGCACACCAAGTGATGCCAGAGCGGCAAATCCTTGCCTTCGCTGACCAGTCGATAGCCGCAGGTCGGCGGCAGCCATTTGAATTCATCAGCCTTGCCCGGCGTGAGCTGGATGCAATCGGGCACAAAGTCGCGGCGATTGGGGTAATCAGTGCACTGACAGGTTTTGAGGTCCAACAGTTTGCAGGCGATACGCGTGTAGTAGACGGCGTTGTCGTCTTCGTCCTCGAGTTTTTGCAGGCAGCACAGGCCACAGCCGTCGCACAGCGATTCCCATTCCTCTTGATCGAGTTGATCGAGGGTTTTGCGTATCCAGAACGGTTCGACTTTGGCGGCCATGGCTCAAGCATCAACATCAAGTGGTGAAAAGGCCGCCAGTCTAGTGCCAAGACCCCGGCGGGCCAAGCATTGGCGACTGTCGGTAGAACGCGCTTGTCAGTTATTGCGCCGCCAAGTAGGGTTTTGCGTCGCCCTTCACTTTCAAACCTAGCAAGGAATCTCTTGATGAGTGCCAATCCACGCGTTGCCGACTACGCCATTCACCCTCAGTTCACCGATCGCTGGTCGCCCCGTGCCTTCACCGGCGAAACCATTGCCGAAGAGACCCTGCTGAGCTTCTTCGAAGCTGCACGCTGGGCGCCATCGGCGTACAACTCGCAGCCTTGGCGGTTTCTCTATGCGCGTCGCGACACGCCGAACTGGGAGCGTTACCTGGGCCTGCTGAACGAGTTCAACCGCAGCTGGGCGCAGCACGCCTCGGCGCTGGTGATCGTGGTTTCGAAAACCACCTTTGCGATACCTGGCGCCAGCGAAGAAACACCCGCGCTGTGGCACTCCTTCGATACCGGTTCGGCCTGGGGGCACTTGGCGCTGCAAGCGAGCATCAGCGGCTGGCACACCCACGGTATGGCCGGTTTTGATCAGGAGCTGACCCGCAAAGAGCTGAATATTCCTGAAGGTTATGCGCTGCACGCGGCAGTGGCGATCGGCAAGCTGGGCGACAAGGCGACGCTGGCCGAGTACCTGCAAGCGCGCGAAGAGCCAAGCCCGCGTCGTCCGTTGAGCGAATTGGCCGCCGAAGGTGATTTCACCCTCTAACCGACGATGAAGTTCAAATGTGGGAGCGGGCTTGCTCGCGAAGGCGGTGTATCAGCCGATATTCAAGGTGATTGACACACCGTTTTCGCGAGCAAGCCCGCTCCCACATTTGATTGGTGGTGGATTTAATACCCCCGATTGAAATCCACTTCCCCGCGCAACGCTTCGCCCGCCTGATACGCCCGCAGGTTCTCGACAAACAACTTCACCATCATCGGTGGCGAAGTCGGTGCCGAACTGTGGCCGGTCAACAACAGGCCCCACGCGGTCCAGAACGGATGGCGTTGCGGCAGCGGTTCCTGACGGCAGACGTCGATCACGGCTCCGGCCAGATGCCCTTCCTTCAAGGCTTCCACCAGATCTGCATCGACCACCGCCACGCCGCGCCCGACGTTGATGAACAATCCCGTCGGCTTGAACCGCTTGAACAGTGCGGCGTCGTACAGGTCGTGAGTATTCGGGGTATTGGGCAGCAGATTGATCACGTAATCCACTTCACCGACCAGGCGCGGCAAATCGCTCAGCACACCGACTTCGACAAAGGGCGCCTGCTCCCGGGCGGTGCTGGCGATGCCATATAACTCGACGCCAAACGGCAACAGAAACTGCGCCACGGTCTGACCGATATCACCGGTGCCGACGATCAACACCTTGCGTCCTGCCAGGCTTTGACTCTGGCGGCTGTCCCATTTGCGCTCGACCTGGCTGACCAGTCGCGCCAGTACTTCGCGTTCGTGGCCAAGCATGTAAGTCAGCACATATTCGGCCATGACCTGACCGAAAATCCCTACCGCGCGAGTCAGGCGATAGTGCCGCGGCAAGCCGTCGGCCAGCAACGGCGTGATGCCGGCCCAGGTCGATTGCAGCCATTGTGGTTCGTGGCCCTGACGCAGCAAGGTCGCCAGCAGATCCGGCTGACCGAGCCAGACCTGGCACTCGGCGGCCTGACGGGCCAATTCGGCAGAGTCGCCGCTGGTCAGTACTTCCAGATCAGGCGCTGCCTGACGCAGCAGTTGGGCATACACAGGATGGTCGTGTTCAGCAATCAGAACGCGCATGGTTCAAACCTTTCAAAAACAGTGCAGGCGGCCGCCGACGGAGTATCACTCCATCGCCCTGGCCATCGTCAAAATCATTCCAGTTTTTCATGAAGGCTCTGAACAGAGCCTGTCTGTCGACTACATCGGATCGTTGCGTCGCAGCAATTCTTCCGGCAGGTGCTCGATGTATTCGTCTTCGGCCGGCGGCATTTGCAGGTGGTAGCCCTGCTTGTCGAGGTTTTCCAGCACGACGACGATGTCTTCACTGGCCAGTTTGCGCTCGGGCGACAGCACCAGATCGAAGGAATGTTTCGGCTTGCCGAAGGCCAGCATCAGCGCTTCCGGCACACGTTCAAGCGCATCGCTTTTGAGCACATAAAGGTACATGCCGCTGCGCTTGGAGCTTTGGTAGATGGAGCAAATACGTTTCAAGGCTGTTCTCCGGCGGTGGCCAGGCTGTCGAGCAGCGCCTGGCCCATCAATTCGCGGCGCCAGCCACGCAGCGAATCAGGCAATTGGTAAGGACCATTGGGGAAGCCGCTTTTGAGCAACGCTTCCAGGGTTTTCTTGCGCAGCATCAGCTCTGGCGCGATGTTCAGGCGCTCGGCTTCGGCCTGGCCGATGGCGCGCAGCTGTTTGACCAGCGCGGCGGCTTCCACCGGTAACGGCTCCGGCACTGCTGGCGGCCATTGATCAGGCGACACACTGCCAGAGCGCTTGATCAGATCAAGCAGAAATTCGCCGTCCTGACGCACGGTACGCGGGTGCATGTCTTCGATTTTCGCCAGCGCGCCGAGGTTGTCCGGTTGCGTGCGCGCCAACGGCCACAGGGAATGTTCACGGACGATGCGGTTGCGCGGCAGATCACGGGCACGGGCCTGCGTCTCACGCCAGGCGCAAAGTTCACGCAACACAGCGAGTTGGGCACGGGACAGTTTCCAGGCCAGTTTGGCGTCGCGATAGACCTCATACGGGTCGACCTCGCGACGCAGATTGGCCACCAGCTCGGCACCGTCCTCCAGGACCCAGGCGTATTTTTCGTCAGAAAGCTTCGGACGCAGCTGTACGAAAACTTCCGCCAGATGCAAGGCATCTTCGGCGGCGTAGCTGATCTGGGTGTCGGACAGCGGACGTTGCAGCCAGTCGGAACGGGTTTCGCCTTTGGGCAGGTCGATGCCGAGCACCTCCTGCACCAACCGCGAATAGCCCATCGAGAAACCGAGGTTCAGGTAAGCGGCGGCCAGTTGGGTGTCGAACAGCGGCGCCGGCAAGCTGCCGGTCAGGCGCAGTAATACTTCGAGGTCTTCGCTGCACGCATGCACGACTTTGACCACGGCCGGGTTTTCCAGCAACGCGGCCAACGGCTGCCAATTGTCGATGGTCAGCGGGTCAATCAGGTAAGCGCGTACGCCATCGCCAATCTGCAGCAGGCCTGCAATCGGATAAAAGGTGTCGACCCGCATGAATTCGGTGTCGAGGGCAACGAATGGCAGCTGCTGCCACTCGGCACAAAACTGACCGAGGCTATCGTTGTCGCGAATCCAGTGAATATCGATGGCCACACGGCTCTCCCTTGAAGAATGGCGCGCAGTATATATCGCCCCCGGCGATTTCCGCGCATCCACTGAACAAGAGCTTTAGCGAAAATACCTGCAGAACAGCAAGAATTGTCTGACAGGTGGAAATTAGTTGCCCTTACGCAACACGTAGACCCGCATCCGCGCGCACCCCGGCAGGAAGTCCTGATGGCTGAGCAAGTGGAAACCCGCCTGCCTGAACTCGGCCTCAAGCTCGGCTTTACTGGCCTGTGGCCGGACGTTTGCGCCTTCCGCACCCGATCGATGCAGCTTGAAATGCGCATCGACTCGCACCGCCACAATCACCGTATCGCGACTGACCCGATGGAATTCGCCCAGCATGGCCAACCGATGCTCAGGACTGGCGAGGAGTTGAAACAGTTGCATGCAAAAAATGCAGTCAACTGCGTTCGCAGACAAACCGATGGTGAAGGCTGAACTTTGAAAGGTCTTGATCCGTTCCAGCAACTGTTGCGGATGATGGGTGCGGGCATGATCGAGCATGTTCTGAGACGGATCGGTCGCAAGAATCACCCGATTCGCATGCTCGGCCAGTACCGGCCAAAAGCGCCCCACTCCGCAAGTCACATCAAGAATCAGTCCCGGTTCGCCCGCGACCTGAAGCGCGTTACGCACCAGTTGCTCATCGCGCCAGAACGTCAAACGCCCTGCCAGGCCACGCGGTCGCGACTGAAGGCAGACGCGGGCGTGTTCCTGGTCGTAGCGCCGGGCGAGCTCGAGTTCGATGGCGGATGGGTGCAGCGCGGACATGTGCAAGGGCTCTTGTTGGAATATCAACTGACGGCAGATTAACGACTGGCGCGTGAAAAAAAGGTCGACGGGCTCATTTTTTGGCCAGCACACCGTCGATCACTGCGCCGCGGCAGCCGGCAAACATGTCCAGCTCCGGGTTATAGACTTTGCTATTGACCTCCAGGAGGCCAAGCATGGAATGGAACAGGTTGTCTTGACTCAAGGGCTTTTCGCGACTCAGTTGCAGGCAATGGGTGTCGACCGAAAAGGACTTTTGATAGCTGTCGGAGAACCACGCCAGCATCGCTACATGCTTCTGTTGTTCCGGCGCCAGCAGGTAAGGCGTGCCATGAAGAAACAGGTTGTATTCGCCTAGCGATTCGCCGTGATCCGACAGATAAAGCATCGCGGTATCGACTTTGTCCTGGTTGCTTCGCAATAGATCGATCAGGGTCGACAGCACATGATCGGTGTACACCAATGTGTTGTCGTAACCATTAACGATACTTTCGCGGCTGCAATTGTTTAGTGCATTGCTTTCACACACCGGGGTGAAGAGTTCGTATTCTTTCGGGTAGCGCTTGAAGTATTCCGGACCGTGACTGCCCATTTGATGCAGTACCAGCACGGTGTCTTTATCCAGCGTATCGATGAAGTGCTGCAAACCTTGCAGAAGAATTTCATCGCGGCACTCGCTGTTGGCGCACAGCACCGGGTCTTTCAGATTACTCACATCCTCGACAGTGACCCGATCGCAGGTGCCTTTACAGCCCGACTGGTTATCGCGCCAGATCACCTCCAAACCGGCATGCTTGAGCACATCCAGCAGACCTTCCTCGTTCTTCGCCTTGCTGGCGTTGTAATCCTTGCGGCCCATGTTGGAGAACATGCAGGGCACCGAAACGGCTGTTTCCGTGCCGCAAGAATGCACATCGGTGAACGCGATCAGGCCGGCCTCTTTATCCAGTGTGGGTGTGGTATCGCGGTCATAACCCAGGATGCCGAAGTTTTCCGCCCGGGCACTTTCACCCACCACCAGTACCGTCAGGGATTTACGGCCGTGGGTCTGCCAGACCGGGTTTTTCGCGGCATCTTCACCGAGTTTGATAAAGGGTTGTCGGGCAGAAACGACTTGCTCGCGCAGATAGCCGAACGAGGCACCGATGTAGTTGCTTGGCACCACCATCAAGCGCAATTCATGGTGATTGCGAAACAACGACGACAGGCCTTGATAGTTGACCAGGGCGACACCACCGATCACTGCAACCGAGGCGACACTCACCAGCACTTTACTTAATAATTCCCGGTACCAACGACGGTAATTAACTGGCGTCTTCCACAACAACCACGATGGCAAAACTCCGAGCAAACCAATATAAACAAACAACTTCAAGGACAGTAAGTCGCGCACTTCTGTGGCATTGGTTTCTGCGAAGTTACGAAACATGCCGGCGTCGATCAACACACCGTATTGGCTCATGAAATACGCTACGCCGGCACTGACCAAAAAGATCAGCGTCAACACGGGTTTCATCACAGGCCGGAATGAAAGCAAGGTCAGCACAATGTTGAAGACCGCCAGGATCATCACCCCGAACGCGACACGCATGGCGATGCCTTGACCGTCTGCAGCGGTGATATCGAAGAGGTGTTGCCAGAGAACTGAATTGAACCCTGCCAATAAAAAGGCACTGGCAATCAACGCCACCCACTCCGGGCGCACGGCTTTGAACTTCAACATGATGATCGGCTGTTCCTGAAAAGAAGTGCCCGCGGCTAATGTAAAAACTTCATTTACCGCGACAACACAAATCTTAAGCAGCCAACCCTCAATTTTTCGTGAAAAAGAAGCCAACGATTAGTTGGCTCATAACAATTAGGCCAAAACTTTCAACAGTGGAAACTCGTTTCAAGTCTGATGCAGATACCAGCGCCAGTCCTGCTCACCGACTTCGCCCATGAACTGCCGGTACTCGGCACGTTTCACCGCCAGATACACGCCAAGAAACTCACTGCCGAATGCCTCCCGCGCCCAGTTCGAAGCCTCCAGCGCTCGCAACGTGGTCAACCAGTCGGTTGGTAACAATTGCGTAGCCTGGGCGTACCCGTTGCCTTCCACGGGTGCTCCAGGGTCAAGTTGCTCGCGGATGCCGCGATGAATCCCGGCGAGAATCGCCGCAGCCGCCAGGTACGGGTTGGCGTCGGCCCCACAGATACGGTGCTCGATATGCCGGGAGAACGCCGGCCCGCCGGGCACTCGCAAACTCACGGTGCGGTTATCCACCCCCCAGGTAGCCGCCAGGGGGGCGTAGCTGTTGGTCTGGAAGCGACGGTACGAGTTGGCGTTCGGACAGAACAGCAGTAACGAATCGAGCAATGTGTCGAGCATCCCGCCGACCGCGTGTTTGAGCAGCGGGGTGCCATCCGGGGCTTCGCTGGCGAACAGATTGTTGCCGTCCTTGTCCGCCAGGCTGACGTGCATGTGCATCCCGGTGCCGGCCAGATCATCGAAAGGCTTGGCCATGAAGCAGGCGGTCATTCCGTGTTTGTGGGCCACGCCCTTGACCAGCCGTTTGTAGCGCACCGCTTCATCCATCGCCTGCAAAGCATCGGTGCGGTGTTCGAGGGTGATTTCCACCTGCCCCGGCGCATATTCGGAGATCGCCGTGCGCGCCGGAATGCCCTGAAGTTTGCAGGCGCTGTAAAGGTCGGCCAGAAACGGCTCGATTTGCTCCAGTTCCCGCAAGCCATAAACCTGCGTGGCGCGTGGCCGCCCACCATCGACATCCCGCGCCGGCTGCGGCCGACCGTTGCTGTCGCGCTGCTGATCCAGCAGATAGAACTCCAGCTCCGCCGCCATCACCGGGTAATAACCGTCGGCCTGCAAGCTTTCGATGACCTTGGCCAGCAGGTGCCGTGGGTCGGCAATGGTCGCGGGCATGCCCTCCTTTGGATGCATGCTGACCTGCACCGCCGCCGTGGGAATCAATCGCCACGGCATGCGCTGCAAACTGCCGCTGATCGGGTAGGCCCGGCAATCGATATCACCGACGTCCCAGACCAGCCCGGAATTTTCTACGTCATCGCCATTGATGGTCAGGCCCAGAATGGTACTCGGCAGCGGCCGCCCGCTTTCGTACACCGCCAGCAGTTCATCGCGATGCAGCAACTTGCCCCGTGGCACACCGTTGTTATCGACGATGAACAACTCGAACATCTCGATATCCGGATTGTGTTCCAGGAAGGTCAGGGCTTGTTCTTTCGTGGCGAAGGATGTCGTGGCACAACTCATGGTAATTCTCGTCTATCCGCGTCAGGCAAACGCACAGGCGCCGCCGGTTTGATCCCGGCTCACAGCGCGGGACCTGTCAGAACAATCAACGGGATATGCAAGAATCCGGCGGGCGCGCGTGGCGGCAGTGCCATAGCGCCCAGAAGGCCAGTTCGGAGGGAAGTGCGACCGGACAACCGTCCATAGAGAAGACCGCAGTAAACAGATGACCCCCAGCGTCACATGGGCGGTTAAGTCGTTAAATCGGGATTTGAAGAACCTTGGGTGCGATTTGGCTAAACATTCACTGAATGCCCTAAGTGAACAAAATCTACCAAACACCGCAGATCATAATGTGGGAGCGGGCTTGCTCGCGAAAGCGGAGTGTCAGTCGACAAAGATGTCGGATGTGGCGGCCCCTTCGCGAGCAAGCCCGCTCCCACATTGGATCTGCGTTGCATCACAGGTATTTAATTTTTAAATACCCCTCCAGACTTTCTGATTTGCCGCCTCAGGGGCTCGCGCGCCTAATTGGCTCCTTGTTCCTGAAGGTCCGATTATGGAAAACGTTCGCGCAACCTCCCGTCCTGCCTTCTGGCTGATGTTCGGCATCATTCTTGTTGCCTTGAACCTGCGTCCGTCCATGGCTGCTGTCGGGCCTTTGCTATCAGCCATTCGCGGTGATATCCCGCTGAGTTTCAGCCTGGCCTCACTCCTGACGATGCTGCCAGTCATGGCCATGGGGCTGGCGATGTTCTTCGGTATCGGTATCAGTCAGCGTTTGGGCGAGCAGCGCACCGTGGTGTTGTCGCTGTTGATCATTGGCCTTGCCACAGTATCGCGGCTGTTCCTCGATTCGGCGGCGGAGCTGATCTTGAGCGCTGTGTTGGCCGGCATCGGCATTGCGTTGATTCAGGCGTTAATGCCCGCCCTGATCAAGTCCCGTTTCAGCGACAACGTTTCCGTGTGCATGGGCCTCTACGTGACGTCGATCATGGGCGGCGCGGCAATCGCGGCGTCGTTTGCGCCGCTGGTGATGACCCGCACCGACAGTTGGCGAGTGGCGTTGGCGATCTGGGCAGCGCTGGCGCTGGTGGCGTTGCTGTTCTGGTGCGCCCAACGCTCGGGAATGCCGACGCTGGATGCCAAATCATCAGGCAAAGAATCCTTTTTCACCCATTCCCGCGCCTGGTTACTCGCGATCTTCTTCGGCCTCGGCACGGCGTCCTATACCTGTGTGCTGGCCTGGCTGGCGCCGTACTACGTGGAAAAAGGCTGGAGCGAACAACAGGCCGGTTTGTTGCTGGGCTTTTTGACCGCCATGGAAGTGTTGTCGGGGCTGTTGGTACCCGCCATCGCCAATCGCAGTCGCGACCGGCGGCTGGTGCTGGTGGTATTGCTGACGCTGATCATGGCCGGTTTCTGCGGGCTGATTCTGAACCCGCAACACCTGAGCCTGTTGTGGCCCTGCCTGCTTGGACTGGGCATCGGCGGGCTGTTCCCGATGAGCCTGATTGTGTCATTGGATCATCTGGACAATCCTCAACGCGCGGGCGGGCTGACCGCCTTCGTACAAGGTATCGGTTACCTGATTGCCGGCCTCTCGCCGCTGATGGCCGGGATAATTCGCGATCAGTTGGGCAGTTTCGAATGGGCCTGGTGGTCACTGACTGGCGTCATGGCGTTGATGATCCTGATGGCTCTGCGCTTCGATCCGCGGCATTACGCCAAACACATTCACTGACCCGGCCCCCCATCATGAAACGCACAGGTTTTGTTGCCGCTCACGTCGGCATGCTGCTCTGGGCACTGTTGATTGCCGTCTCGTTTTCCGCGGCAGCCCAGGTCAGTCAGGCCATCGACCCGATTCTGCTCACCGGTTTGCGCTTGCTGTTTTGCGCCCTGGTGTTTTTCCCCCTGCTGCTGTTCAAGGGCGATACCGCCATGAACATCCAAGGACTGCTCAGTCATGCGGTGCTCGGTATGCTGCTGGCGCTGTATTTCGGCTCGTTGTTCGAAGCGCTGCGCTACACCTCGGCAGTGAGCACCGGAACGATGTTCGCGCTGGTGCCGTTGCTGACGCTGCTGTTCGAAGCCTTCCTGATACCCGACAACAGACTGAAACAACGCGTATTGCCTATGCTGATTGCCGCAGCCGGTGCCGTGCTGCTGGTGTGGAAAGGTGCAGGCCCCGGCGAACTGCCATCGCTGTATGCAGTGTCGGTGTATGGGGTCGGTTGCCTGGCGATGGCGCTCTACTCGCCTCTGAGTCAACGATTCAAGGCCAATAGCCTCAAGGGGCGCGGCCCGGTGGGCATGACTTTCTGGAACATGCTGTTCGGGGCGCTGTTTCTATTGGCGTTCTGTGGGTTCAGCGGCGGCTGGCGATCGGCGTCGTTGCTGACGGTGAGCGATCTTTGGTGGTTGATCTATCTGGCACTGTTCGCCACCTTGGCGACCTTCTGGTTACTGCATCGAGCCATTGGCGTCATCGCACCCTCCTCGGTCATTTCCTACATCTACCTGAGCACTCTATTCATCACGCTGTTCCACTGGTTCTGGCTAGGCCAATCGCCACTTGCCCAGGAAATCATCGGCGCGTTACTGGTAGGCGCTGGCATGTTGGCGCTGCTAATATCCAGCCGCGACGCGATCCCCGCGCAGCCATCAGCGTTAAAGGCCTCTGGCCAGCTTTCGAGAGATTGAATTCATAGGTCGTGTTCGTAACATTTTCTGTCCCACAACTGACCATGAAAAATCCTACAAGGCATTCTCTTGGCACCATCGTTCCGTTAGGATCGTTCGCACACGTTTGCGCACAGTCAGCGCAAAGGGCACAGCGAGACAGAATGGATGCTGAACAGTAACTTGCTTAGAAAGCTCGACATGCAGGACCTCATGGTGTTTGTCGCCGTGTATGAGCAAAGCAGCGTCACCGGTGTATCGGAGGCGCTCTGCGTCAGCCAGTCCACAGTGAGTTACTGCCTGAAAAAACTGCGCACCAGCTTCGAAGACGAGTTATTCATCAATACCCGCATGGGGATGCGCCCCACCTACAAAGCCAGCACCATGCATACCCATGTGCTGAAAATTCTCGAAAGCATCAACCTGTGTCACGCCGGGACACCAACCTTTGACCCGACCTTGCAACCGGTCACCTTCAATATCTGCGCGCCGGAGTACTTCGAGCAGTTGATCCTGCCGCGCCTGCTGAAAAGCTTTGATTTCGCCGACCTGCCAGTGATGGTCAACATGCACAAGTTCGAAACCGACATCCCGGCCGAAGAACTGCGCGACGGCAGCCTCGACCTGGTGATCTGTTTCGGCCCGAATTTTCATCGCAGCCACACCGATTTCAACTTCAGGATGCTGCTGGAAGATGATCTGGTCTGCGTCTTCGACAAACGCGCCACGCCGCTGGAACCGCGCTTGAGCCTGCAAGCATTCACTCAACGCCGGCATGTGTTCCCGACGCCCTGGACGTCCACTACCAATATGGTCGACGGCTGGCTTGCTCAACAAGCCCACAAACGACAGATAGTCGCTCGCTCCAACAGCTACAGCGCGGCGCTGAAGATGATCACCGGCACCGATTTCATCCTGACCCTGCCTCGACGCATCCAGCAATTGCTGGCCAACGAGGCAATTTTCAATCACTGCGAAGCGCCCAACGGCCTGCCGGGCTTCACCCTGAACATGCAGTGGAGTCAAAGCGTCGATCAGGACAGCGCCAACACCTGGCTACGCGAGCAAGTGATCAAAGCCTGCGCCGAGCAGGAAATGGCCTGAAACTTAGTGGCCAATGGCAGTCTTGGTGTAGGACTCTCGATCGATATCGAGGATTTCAACACACAACTGGACCTCAACTCCCGTCGGCCATTCACACACATCCTGCACCACGGCCAGCAGGCTTTCAGACAACTGCTTTTTGATCTCCGGCGAACGACCGCTCAACAGCGCCAGCTTCACATGCACGAACCCCCGCTCGCCGAGCGCAGTGCCCACCCTGAAAGTCTCGACCTTCACGGCACGAGCCTTGATGTCGAACTCAGCGCCAAACTGGCCGGAAGCGACCAATGCGTTGTTGAGTCGCATCAATGCTACATCGGCGTTCAATTCGGGCAAATTGGTGGTGTATTCCATGTGCAGGTGAGGCATTACGGGGCTCCTGAAGATTGGCAGAAAGGTCGTACATATAACACAGTGCCGCCCTACTCACTGGGACAGTGGAAAAGCCCGATCAGAACGAAGCTGCTCTGATTGAGCAGCTTCAACGCCTGCAGCCTATATCTCCTTTACCGGGGTCCGATCCTCAGTCCCTTTGATCAAACTGATGGCATGCACACAATCAGACTTGTTGACGTACGCCTCTCCACTGGCAATCGTTTCATGATTCCCCGCCCGCAAACGCCAGCGCCATTGGCCCTTGCCGGTCTGCGCGGTACCACGGGTTTGCCTGTAAATCTCAAAATACATTGATCGCTCCTTGCGATTGCTGATTACGACAGATCAGTGATCTGCGAAACCAGAGTAGATGAGGAATTTCTAAGGCAACGTCTTTCAATGTGTAGGGATATTTCGAAGAAAACCCCATGATTCACGAAACAATCAATAAATACGGGGGGCGGTAATTAAAGAGACTTGAAGGGATCAATTTTCCCATTAACAGGCATACTTTTCTTACGCTGCTATGCTGATTCATCCGACACTAAAACTTCCTCCCTCAACAGAGTTAGCCGTGCTCGAATCGGTTTTTCCGAAAGTGGACAGGCTGAACCCCTTCACTTACATCAGGACAGGCTGACCTATCACGTTCATAAGCAGCTCCTCTCGATGATCGATCCAACACCTGAAAAAACGACTATGGTTGTAAGTAATCGGTCTACTCCGGACCAGTAGTGCACTGATGGAGTTCTTATGAAAAGAACCAATCTTGCTGCTATTGTCACCACCGTTCTCGCGGGAACCCCATCAACAATCTGTAGCGCTGCACCTTCTACAGATCCGGTTTTCGCATTTGGCTTGCAGGGAAGCTACAGCGTACTAGAATTCACAGGACGCAGAAGCACGGCCACCGAGCACATGCCGGAAGGAGGATTATTTCTCAGTTTCGGCAACAAGATGACCGCTCAGACCGGCCTTGTTTATCATGCAGAAATGAGTGGGCAGTACTCTGAACAACAAAATCAGAAAGTAGAGGATGGTCAAGTCGATCTGGACTTTGGCTGGAGGATTGCTTTGGATGCGCGTAATTTTGTAGATATCTTGCTGGGCGGAGGATACAAATGGAATCGCTTTCAGCCGGACTTTAACAAGTACGACGTCGAACTCACCAGCCGCACCCCCTTCGCTAAAGTTGCTGCTGGCTACAATCATCAGTTCAGCACTACAACCCTGCGTCTTGAAGCGGGAACTCGCAAGGCAATCAATGGTGACTCGAAGCTGAAGATCAATGGCCTCGGCAGCGAGAGCCAGGATTTAAAAAACACCCTCAATCCTTTTGTCGAACTGAGCTTCCTGTTCAATCAGCAAGGAGCGATTCCGGTTATAGCATCCCTATACTACAACCGCTTCAAATATGACCTGGATGGTCAATTTGTGGTGACCGATTTCGACAAACAAACAAGGGACGAGTATGGCCTAAAACTAGGCCTCGCATTTTAACGCTGCGATGAGAATTTCAACGACTAACCGACTGAAACAAGCCTCGCCCTCGAGGCCAGCCCTGAGGCGCAAACAGGATTGAGCGGTCTGTAGAGAGAGCTTTCTGCCCTGAAAAATGCCCTGGATCAAATCGCAGAAACGAAAAAGCCCCTGAAATCTTTAACAATTTCAGGGGCTTAGTCTTATTCAATAATGGCGGAGAGATAGGGATTCGAACCCTAGGTACCGGTGAAGGTACAACGGATTTCGAATCCGTCCCATTCGGCCACTCTGGCATCTCTCCAACGGCGCGCATCATAACAACACTTTTGCCGGAAGCGAACCCCCTAAGCGAAATTTTTCCGTGCTATCAGATGCTTGCGTCGATTACAGCGGTACGCCCAGACGATTGGCGACTTCTTCGTAGGCTTCGATAACGTCACCGAGGCCTTGGCGGAAGCGGTCCTTGTCCATTTTCTTACCGGTGGCCTTGTCCCACAGACGGCAGCCGTCCGGGCTGAACTCGTCGCCCAGGACGATGGAGCCGTCGGAGAACACGCCGAATTCAAGCTTGAAGTCGACCAGCAGCAAGCCGGCGTCGTCGAACAGTTTGCTCAGGACTTCGTTGACCTTGAGCGACAGTTCTTTCATGCGAACCAGTTGCTCGGCGGTGCCCCAACCGAATGCCACGACGTGGGATTCGTTGATGAACGGGTCGCCCTTGGCATCGTCCTTCAGGAACAGTTCGAAGGTGTAAGGATTGAGCTTCATGCCTTCTTCGACGCCCAGACGCTTGACCAGGCTGCCGGCGGCATAGTTACGCACGACGCACTCGACCGGAATCATGTCGAGTTTCTTCACCAGGCATTCATTGTCGCCCAGCAGTTTGTCGAATTGAGTCGGCACGCCGGCTGCTTCGAGTTTCTGCATGATGAAGGCGTTGAACTTGTTGTTCACCATGCCTTTGCGGTCGAGCTGCTCGATGCGCTTGCCGTCGAACGCCGAAGTGTCGTTACGAAACAGCAGGATCAAGCGGTCAGCGTCATCGGTCTTGTAAACCGATTTGGCTTTGCCGCGGTAAAGTTCTTCACGTTTTTCCATGATGGGCTCCGCTTGCTAAGTAGGTGGGCTAGGCGATGTGTCGCCAGTCGAGCCCTGAATCTTGATCGGCCAGTTGCAGCCAGTCCGGGTCGCACCCGAGGGTGTCGACAAAACATTGCCGGGCCAGCTGCGGCAGGTTGTTCTTGCTGCTCAGATGGGCCAGGACCAGGTGTTGCAGGCCTTGCCAGCCCAACTCGGCCACCAGGAATGCCGCCTGATGGTTGTTCAAATGTCCCAATTCACCGCCCACCCGCTGCTTGAGAAAGTACGGGTAGTGACCGCGAGCCAGCATGTCACGGCAATGATTGGACTCGATCATCAATGCATCGAGGTCCCGGTAGCCATCCAGCACTGTATTGCAGTATGAGCCCAGGTCGGTCAACAGGCCGAAACGCCGCTGACCGTCGCTGAAGACATACTGCGTTGGCTCCTGTGCATCATGGGCCACGGCAATGACGCCAATGTTCAGATTGCCTATTTGCAGTTGCTCGCCGCCAGCCAGAAAGCCTGCGGGTTCAATCGGTTTGCGCATCCCGCGCAGGGTTCCGCGACTGAGGTAGACAGGCAGATTGTAACGCCGAGACAGCAAACCCACGCCATGCACGTGGTCGGCATGTTCGTGGGTCACGAGTATCGCGCTCAGCTGTGCAGGGTTCACACCCAGTCGCAGCAGGCGTTTTTCGGTTTCTCGCAAGGAGAAACCACAATCCACCAGTACAAACGTGTCGTCACTGGCTATCAGCGTGCCGTTCCCTTGGCTACCGCTGCCGAGAACGGCAAAACGCATGTGATCAGCCCAGATTGTCCTGAATCACGGTCAACACTTTGCGCGCCACGTCTGCAGGCGCCACGGTGTTGATGTTTTTCTCGACGGTGACTTGTACGTTCTCGCCGACTTTGCTCAGGCGAACCTGGTAACGCTCGGCGCGGGCTTCAACTTCTTCCTTGTTCGGCTTGCTGCCGAACAGGCCGCTGAAGAAACCTGGCTGCTCGTCCTTTTTCTCGGCTTTTTCGGCGAGGTTGATGTAGTACAGGCCCAGGCTGCGGTTGATGTCTTCAACACGCCATTCGCCCTGCTCCAGGGCACGGCCAACGCTCGACCAGGCACGATCCAGGTCATTACCGACGTTCAGCACCGGGTTACCGCTGCCGTCTTCGGTCAGGCTGACACGGCTTGGCGTATCGAAATCACGAGAGGCCAGCATGGAGACCGAACCGCCCTTCTCCGAAGTACGGCTCATGCTCGCGAGCATGTCGTCGACCAGTGCTGCGTCCAGGCCGGTGTTGACCGAACGATTGGTGAAATCCACGTTGGCGGTGCTGCCGGCAGGACGCTCGGCGCTGACCACATAGACTTCACTGGTGTTGCGCTGCACGCCTGGCTCGATACGCACCCGCACGCGGGTTTCGCTGTCGGCACCGACACCGGCTGCGCTCAGGCGCTTGGCCATCGCTGCGGACAGTTCGTCGGAATGCTGCCAAGTGGTGGTGAATTCGCCGGTTTGCGGGCGTTGTTCGTCCAGACGGAAACCATTGTCCTGGAAGAACTGCACGGCCACGGGCCAGACTTCGGCCGGTGGGGTCTGAGCCAGGATCGAACGCGAGTCGCCGCTCTTCTGCAGGGAGTAGGCACTGGCGTCAGCCGATGCAGACAGCGGCTGTGGACGAGGCACGATGTATTCGCCCTTGGCGGTGTCGTCGGCTACGTTGCGCGGGATCGGCAACAGCGGATCCAGACGCTTGGCGGTGCTGACCTCTGGTGGCAGTTGCATCGGTGCAGTCTGTTGCGCTTCCAGGTAATCGCTACCACGGTCACGGAAGTAACCTTCCGGGCCCCAGATCCATCCGCAGCCACTGGTGCTGGAGATAATCAAGGCAAGTGCGGAAAGTCCGGCCATTCGCTTCATGCGTTGTACTTCCTCAATTAAACCAGGACGCCGGACTGGCGCATGGCCTGCCGCAGCGGTTCGTGACAGGCAGCGCTGAGCCAGGTGAGCGGCAGACGGATACCGTCCGGCATCAAGCCCATTTCATGCAGTGCCCATTTCACGGGGATAGGATTGGATTCGATAAACAGGGTTTTATTGAGCGGCATCAGCTTTTCGTGGATTGCCCGGGCTTTGACGGCATCACCGGCCATGGCCGCGGCACACAACTCGCTCATGGCGCGCGGTGCGACGTTGGCGGTCACCGAAATATTGCCCTTGCCGCCGAGCAGCATCAGCTCGACCGCGGTCGCGTCGTCACCGGAATAAACCAGGAAGTCGCTGCTCACGCCGGCCAGAATGTCCTTGGCGCGCTGCAGGTCACCCGTGGCTTCCTTGATGCCGATGATGTTCTTCACGGTCGACAGGCGAATCACCGTCTCGGCTTGCATGTCGCACGCGGTTCGGCCTGGCACGTTGTAGAGGATCTGCGGGATGTCGACGGCTTCGGCGATTGCCTTGAAGTGCTGGTACAGGCCTTCTTGCGTCGGCTTGTTGTAGTAAGGGGTTACCAGCAGGCACGCGTCGGCGCCGGCGTTCTTCGCGTTGGTCGTCAGTTCGATCGCTTCGCGCGTCGAGTTGGCGCCCGTACCGGCGATCACCGGAATACGCCCTGCAACCTGGGCAACCACGCGACGAATCACTTCGATGTGCTCGTTCACGTCAAGCGTGGCCGACTCACCCGTAGTGCCGACTGCCACGATGGCGTTGGTGCCCTCTTGCAGGTGGAAGTCCACCAGTTTGCTCAGGCTGTCCCAGTCGAGACGACCCTGTGCATCCATGGGTGTGACCAGTGCCACCATACTGCCCGCAATCATGCAACCGCTCCTGCCGGAAAAAGAGAGCGGTAATGGTACTGGCGCCAAGATGCTTGTACAAGCGAAGTACTGCGCTGCTGCCATTCCCCTTGGCGCTGCTTTTCGCTACCCTTCAGACTTTGATCGGTACTGATAAGCTCGTACGCCGCGTTCCAGCCTCCATTTTCGGCATCACAAGCCCCGATCCAGCGTTGCCACTCCTCGCTCTCGCCATACTGGAGCACGTTGCAACCTTCGGCCGGGTTTTCTGAATTCGCATCCGCAGGCTCGTCCGGTAAAAAAAGCCCATAAAGTATCGACCGCTCATCGCTTTAGGAATGCTGCATGTCCACCCCCACAGTTCGCGAACAATTCCTTGTCATCAGTGCCCTCGGCGCCAACCCCATGGAGCTGACTAACGTCCTGTGCCGTGCCAGCCATGAAAACCGCTGCGCCGTGGTCACCTCTCGCCTGACGCGCCATGGTGAATGCAGTGCGCTGATTCTCGAAATCTCTGGCAGCTGGGACGCCCTTGCGCGCCTCGAAGGCAGTCTGCCAGTGCTGGCTAAACGGCATGCATTCACTGTCAATGTGATCCGTAGCGCAGCCTTGGAGAACCGTCCCCAAGCCCTGCCGTACGTCGCCTACGTCAGCTCGGCCTACCGCCCGGACATCATCAACGAGCTGTGCCAGTTCTTCATGGATCACAACGTCGAACTGGAGAACCTGACCTGCGATACCTATCAGGCCCCGCAGACCGGCGGCACCATGCTCAACGCCACGTTCACCGTGACCTTGCCGGCCGGCACCCAGATCAGTTGGCTGCGCGACCAGTTCCTGGATTTCGCCGACGCCATGAACCTGGACGCCCTGATTGAACCGTGGCGCCCACAAAACCCAATGTAAGGAAGCTTTCATGGCCGTAGCCATCGACCAACCGGTTGCCGACTTCGAAGCACCCGCCACCAGCGGGCAATCCGTCAGCCTCGCGGGCCTCAAAGGCAAGCAAGTGGTGATTTACTTCTATCCGAAGGACAGCACGCCGGGCTGCACCACCCAGGGTCAGGGTTTTCGTGATCAGCTTGAAGCCTTTAAAGCCGCCAATACCGAAATCTTCGGCGTGTCACGCGACAGCCTGAAATCCCATGAGAACTTCAAGGCCAAGCAGGCGTTCACCTTCGAGCTGATCAGTGACAAAGAAGAAGCGCTGTGTCAGCTGTTCGACGTGATCAAGCTGAAAAAGCTCTACGGCAAGGAATATATGGGCGTCGATCGCAGCACGTTCCTGATCGACAAAAACGGCGTGCTGCGTCAGGAATGGCGCGGCGTGAAAGTGCCGGGGCATGTGGATGCGGTTTTGGCTGCTGCTCAGGCGCTGAACAAGGCCTAAGTTTTTTGGGCGTTTGTTCGGACGCCTTCGCGAGCAAGCCCGCTCCCACATTAGACCGTGCCGGTCTGGACAACTCGGTCAATTGTGGGAGCGGGCTTGCTCGCGAAGAGGCCATCAGCCTCACCGAATAATCACGCTTAGTTAAAGCAGCGGCGCCACCATCGGTTCCTTGCGCGGCCAGGCATCCAGCACGGCTTTGAACAGCGTCGCCAGGGGAATCGCAAAGAACACGCCCCAAAAACCCCATAGCCCGCCAAACAACAGCACCGCACAAATGATCGCCACCGGGTGCAGATTGACTGCTTCAGAGAACAGCAGCGGCACCAGCACATTGCCGTCCAGCGTCTGAATGATCCCGTAGACCGCCATCAAATAGATGAACTGATCACTCCAGCCCCATTGGAACAGCGCAATCAGCAGCACTGGCACGGTCACCACCACCGCCCCGACGTAAGGCACCACCACCGAAATACCCACCAGCAACGCCAGCAGCGCCGAATAGTTGAGCCCTAGCGCCACGAATGCGATGTAAGTCACGCCACCGCAAATGAAGATCTCGATGACCTTGCCGCGAATGTAATTGGCGATCTGCCGGTTCATTTCCTGGGCGACCCGGGTGATCAGCGCCCTCTCGCGCGGCAGATAACCGCGCACCCACTGGCCGATCATCTCCCGGTCCTTGAGGAAAAAGAACACCAGGATCGGCACCAGCACCAGGTAAATCATGATGTTCACCAGCAATGGCAGACTGGACAGCGAGAACGTCAGCGCCCACTGGCCGAACTTGCCGATCTCGCCCCGCGCCACTTCGATCGCCTGCAGCACTTGCTCATCCGACACCAAGTGCGGATAGCGCTCGGGCAGCAGCAACAGCAGCGACTGCCACTTGGCGAGCATGCCGGGCAATTCGTTGAACAACGTGATCAGTTGGTGCCAGAGCAGTGGCACCACGATGATGATAAAGACCAGCAGCAACCCCATGAATAACGCGAAAACCAGCCCCACCGCCGCGCCACCCGGCATGCGCAGGCGCTCGAGGGTCACCACCAATCCCTGCATCAGATACGCTAGCACCATACCGGCCAGTACCGGCGCCAGCATGCCACCCAGGGTGAGCACCGCGGTAAATGCGAGAAACAGCAGCACCGCCAGCACTACGGCTTCTTCATCCGAGAAGTAGCGCTGAATCCAGTCGCGTAACACTTTGAACATCAATAATCCTTAGAAACGAACGCAGCTGATTTCAGGCTTTTTTTAACCAATAACGGTAAACGCCCGCCTCATCTTCTTCACGAAGCAGCGTATGACCGGCCAACCGGGCAAACGTGCGAAAGTCGCGCTGGGAGCCTGCGTCGGTGGCGATCACCTTGAGTACCGCACCGCTGGCCATCCGATTGAGCTCCAGCTTGGCCTTGAGCAACGGCAACGGGCAATTCAGACCGCTGGCGTCCAGTTCGGCATCGTGGGTTACAGCATCAGTCATCGAATCACTCCAGGCGGGGGGTTGAGCCGCTTAGAATATCTGGTCCCAAGCGTAGTGTCCGGCTACAGTAAGGTCTTTGTCGACTAAGGCTTTGTGCATGACTTTTTTGCGCCCTACCCTGCTGACGCTCGCTTGCCTGCTCGCCTCACCGGGCTTCGCCGACGACTTGCCGTCACTCGGTGACGCCAGTTCTGCCATCGTCTCGCCGCAACAGGAACACCAACTGGGCCGCGCGTGGCTGGCGCTATTGCGCAGCCAGGTGTCGCAGCTCAACGATCCGCAGCTCAAGGATTACGTCGAATCCAGCGTCTACCGCCTGGTGGAAACCAGCCAGGTCAATGACCGGCGCCTGGAGTTCATCCTGATCAACAGTCCACAGCTCAACGCGTTCGCCGCGCCGGGCGGGATCGTCGGCGTCAACGGTGGTTTGTTCCTCAATGCCCAGACCGAGGGCGAATATGCCTCGGTACTCGCCCACGAACTGGCTCACTTGTCGCAGCGCCACTTCGCCCGCGGTGTCGAAGCCCAGCAGCGCATGCAAGTGCCGATGATGGCTGCCCTGCTGGCCGGCATCGTGATTGCCGCGGCCGGTGCAGGCGATGCCGGGATCGCGGCCATTGCCGGCACTCAAGCGGCAGCAATTCAAGAACAACGACGCTTCTCGCGCCAGAACGAACAGGAAGCCGACCGTATCGGCATCATGAATCTGGAAAAGGCCGGTTACGATCCGCGCTCGATGCCGACCATGTTCGAACGACTGATGCGCCAGTACCGCTTCGACGCCAAGCCACCGGAATTCCTGCTGACTCACCCGGTGACCGAATCGCGGATTGCCGACACCCGCAACCGCGCCGAACAGGCCAAACCGGGCGGTATCGAAGACAGCATGCGTTATCAGCTGATTCGGGCACGTGTTCAGTTGATCTATGAAGAAACCCCGGGCCTGGGCGCCAAACGCTTTCGGGCCCAACTCGATGAAAACCCGAAAAACGACGTTGCGCGCTATGGCTTGGCGATCGCCCAGATCAAAGGAGGTCAGCTGAATGAGGCTCGCGAGAACCTCAAGCTGCTGCTGGCCAAATCGCCGAACGAGATCATCTACAACCTGGCGCAGGTCGATCTCGATATCACCAATAACCGTCTGCCCGATGCTCAGACACGGGTCGACCGGATGCTCACTCAATACCCCGGCAACTACCCGCTGAACCAGGTGCGTGTCGATCTGCTGCTCAAGCAGAATCGAGCAGCCGAAGCGGAAAAAGCGCTGGAGAACCTGCTCAAGAGCCGACCCGACGATCCGGACGTCTGGTACATGGTGGCCGAGACTCGCGGCCTGTCGGGCAACATCATCGGCCTGCATCAAGCTCGTGCGGAGTACTTTGCACTGGTCGGCGACTATCGCCAGGCGATCCAGCAACTGGACTTCGCCAAGCGTAAGGCTGGCAGTAACTTCCCGCTGTCCTCGCGGATCGACGCACGGCAACGTGAGTTGATGGAGCAGGAACGCATGGTCAAGGACATGATGGGCTGACTGATTCAGAAACAAAATTTCAATCAAAAAAAACCGCCTCTTTCGAGGCGGTTTTTTTATTCAGCCGACAACCGGTTTATTCAGCCAGTTTGAAGGTGATGAAGCTGGCGCGACCCTGGCGCAGGACCCGCATCGACACCGAGCGGTTCTTCGGCAGCGCCTTGGCAATCTCAGTGAACTCCTTGGAGGAGCCGATCGCCTGATTATTCAGGTGAGTGATCACATCGCCCGGCTGCAAGCCGATCAGGGCAGCAGGACCGTCCTGAACTTCCTTGATAACCACTCCACTCTTGAGGTCGAGGGCTTTCTTCTGTTCCTCGGTCAACTCGGCCACCGAAACACCCAGGCGATTGCTGCTGCGCTCGACACTGGATTTAGGCAGGGCTTCCAGTTCTTTGCCTTCTTCGGGGATAGCACCGACGGTCAGCTCGATGTTCTTGCGCTTGCCTTCGCGGATCACTTCAAGATCGGCTTTCGAGCCAGCCTTCAGCGCGCCCACTAGGTGCGGCAGATCGGCGGACATGACGATCGGTTGACCGTTCATGCTAAGGATCACGTCGCCCACTTGCAGGCCACCCTTGGCAGCCGGACCGTCATCCTGGATCTGAGCCACCAGTGCACCGGCCGGCTTCTCGAGACCGAACGATTCAGCCAGATCCTTATTCACTTCCTGGATCACTACGCCCAACCAGCCACGACTGACTTTACCGCCGCTTTTCAGCTGATTGGAAACGTCCATCGCCACATCGATAGGGATCGCGAACGATACGCCCATGAAGCCGCCAGAGCGGGTGTAGATCTGCGAGTTGATGCCGATTACTTCACCGGCCAGGTTGAACAGTGGACCTCCGGAGTTGCCCGGATTGATCGCCACGTCGGTCTGGATGAACGGCACATAGTTTTCGTTCGGCAGGGTACGGCCGATGGCACTGACGATGCCTTGGGTCACCGTGTGGTCAAAGCCGAACGGCGAACCGATCGCCACCACCCACTGACCGGCTTTCAGTTCCTGCGACTTGCCAAGCTTGAGAACTGGCAGGTCTTTGCCTTCGATTTTGAGCAAAGCGACGTCAGAGCGCGGATCGGTACCGATCAGCTTGGCTTTCAACTCACTGCGATCGGCGAGGCGCACGAGAATCTCGTCGGCATCGGCAATCACATGGTTGTTGGTCAGGATATAGCCGTCAGACGAAATGATGAAACCCGAGCCCAGGGATTGAGCCTCACGCTGACGATCGCCGCGAGGGGAACGTGGTTGCTGCGGCATGCCCCGCTCAAAGAACTCACGCAGCATCGGCGGCAATCCTTCAAGGTCAGGCATTTGCTCGCTGGACACCCGGCGGTCCGGCAGTTTTTGGGTAGTGCTGATGTTAACCACCGCGGGCGAGGCTTGCTCGACCAACTGCGTGAAATCAGGCAACTCGATCGCTTGTACAGCGACCGCCTGACCAAGCACCAGCACGGTGGCAAAAATGGAGAGATAAGACTTCAAGCGTGGTATCGACATACGGCTCCCGTTACGACGAGCAGGGTTAAGCGATATGGAGCAAGGAACACCGGAAACGATACGCCGGTATTTTTGTTCCGGGAACAACAAACAAGGCCAGAGCCGAGGGGGCTCTGACCTATAAAAAATTTTCGGGATATTTGCAAATGAAAATGCTGGCAAAACATTTCGAGACATCAACGGCAGGGACAGTCATTGCCAACCTCTCGCACCCTTCAGGCACCGAAGCATGGCTGATCAGCTCATTGCTTGCTGGTGGCCGCAGCATCGTTGCGCATGGAGAGAGCAATCCGTTCAGCAGTGCCGATGGGAATTTCACCGACCACGGTCACCATCATATCGCCTTGCGGGGTAGTCAATCGCCGAGAAACAGCAACGGTTGGCCCCAACTGGGTACGTGTGTCAGTGACTGTTGCGCCATTCAACGGCTCCAGGAACACCGAGAATCGGGCCAGACCATCGTCGAACATCAGACTGCTGACCTGAACCTTGGTTTCCGGGTCCTTGTGAGAGGTACTGCTGGTCAGCTCGAAACCTGGCGGTAACCAGTCCGAATGCCAGACCTGAACAGTTTTGATGGCGGAAGCCTTGTCACTGTCGAGGGTAATGGGTTTGCAATCAGCACCTGCCTGCAAATCGCTGTCGGAAGGCACTTCGGCGGTGTCCAGTCGGGTGAACTGGAATCGCTCCAGCAGTTGCCCTTTGTCATTGAGCAACAATGACTTCAACGGTAAACCGGTTTCCTTGTCCAGATGCAGCTCAAAACCATAGCGATGTTGATCGCGAGGCCTCAACGATACGATCACAGCCGCACGCCCGGCCACACGGGACTTGCCGATGACGGCAAGCTCATACCAATTCTTTAGCTTTTGGGGATCGAGCGCACGAGCGGCGGAGTTGGGTGAGTCCCCCAGCCCGGCTATCAGAGTGCCGCTCACGCATTGAGTATGCCCATCAATGCGTACGACTTCCTGTGCCGAGCCGTCGAGCTGGAGTAAACGCTCGCGGACCTTGCCATCCTGGACGCGATGCCAGATGTTATGGGTAGAGAAACTACCATTACGCTCGTAGACGAAAGTACCGTGAAAGCTCTGCGTTTGCTCGGCCTGTCCCAGACGCTTCAGCCAGTCCTGGGCTTCATCGGCGTGGGCTGGAACAACAAACCAGCCACTGATCAGAAGCGTGAGTAGAGGGATGGCGCGCATGATCCTCCTTAACGGTTTTCCAGGCTTGCTGCACGAGCGTAAGGCAGAGCGCTCTCAGTACCTTTCAGTGCAGCCTGTTGAGCATGTTGACGCAAGTAACCTGGCAAACGCTGATCGTGCCAGCCTGGCTGACCTTGCAATACGCCGTTGGCCATAGGGCCAGTGGCTTGCGAACTCTCATTGTAGCCTGCCAATACAGCGGGACCCTTGACCTGAGGAGCGGTCAGACCCGGTTGACTGGATTGCTGAGCCAGTTCGACACCGGCGATCTCGTCCTGGTTATACAGACGAACACCCGCCAGCACGGCAACCGTCACCGAAGCAGCGACTGCCAGACGACCAAGGCTGCGCCATGGGCCGCGAGAGGCTTTTGCCGGTACGGCTTCGTCAGCCAGCGCAGCAGAGACTGCCGCAGCGATGTCCAGACGAGGAAGCAGCAGATCTTTGTGCATGACTGCCCGAGCGATCTGGTAACGAGCCCAGGTTTCGCGGGTTTCAACATCGTCGAAGGCATTCAATACCCGACGCAACTCCAGCTCATCCGCTTCGTTATCCATCACTGCGGACAGCGATTCCTGCAGGGCTTCACGACTCATGGCGTTCCTCTCTTGGCTGTCGCCGCTGTCTTCAGTTTTCCTGCAACAACGGCTGCAGGGCTTTATCGATGGCCTCCCGAGCGCGGAAAATCCGGGAGCGCACGGTACCCACCGGACATTGCATGACGCTGGCAATGTCCTCGTAACTCAGACCATCGAATTCACGTAAAGTTAAAGCCGTACGCAAATCTTCTGGCAGTTGCTGAATGGTTCGATGGACGGTGCCTTCGATCTCATCCCGCAGCAATGCACGTTCTGGCGACTCGAGATCCTTGAGGCCATGATCGCCATCGTAGAACTCTGCATCCTCGGAACTGACATCGCTATCCGGCGGCCGGCGGCCGCGTGAAACCAGATAGTTTTTCGCCGTGTTAATGGCGATGCGGTAAAGCCACGTATAAAACGCGCTGTCTCCGCGAAAATTACCAAGTGCACGGTATGCCTTGATAAAGGCTTCCTGTGCGACATCCTGGGCTTCATGGGTGTCGTGCACGAAACGCACGATCAACCCGAGAATTTTGTGCTGGTATTTCAGCACTAGCAGATCGAAAGCTCGCTTGTCGCCGCGTTGAACGCGCTCGACCAGCTGCTGATCCTCTTCCTGGGTTAGCATGAACACTCCTCGATAAGCTCGGAGGAGGCTTGCATCACTGAACGACCAGACTTGCAAACATAGACTCGGGCTTTTCGCAAAAGTTCTCCCCCCCTCCAAGCAAGTTTCCTGCGGGCTCTGATTTGGCACGCACGAAAAGCGCAGTGCGGAATAACCCGGCTGCGCGAATAATCTTGTCATCGGATTCGCCAGCTAAGGACCCAACCGCAAGTCCCGCACCGAAGCCGACGCTGTCCCTTGTCTCAGGCAACCGTCTATTGATCTTGAGCCTTTGGCAAAAGTTCCATATTTATAGCTGCCCGAAACCGATAGTGTGCATCCGTGAAGCGAAAAAGACTGTTAAATCCGCGATACAGTCGCCTTGTCTCCAAAGCAGTCAAAAAAACTTCCGACGAAGCGACCGGTCTTTTCCGCCACCGTAGTTTCACAATGCCATGTGGGCCCGGCTATTGTGCCGCGCCCCCCCTCTATATACTAGTGGGCTGTGTGGCTGTCTTGACTCGCCGATCCAGCTGTCTTGCGCCAACCCCGTCCCGGGTCGCTTTGAGCGGAATCCTGAAATGAGCCAACAGTTTCAACACGATGTTCTGGTAATTGGCAGCGGTGCTGCCGGCTTGAGCCTTGCACTGACTTTGCCCGGTCATTTGCGCATCGCCGTATTGAGCAAAGGCGACCTCGCCAATGGCTCGACGTTCTGGGCCCAGGGCGGTGTCGCTGCCGTTCTGGATGACACCGACACGGTCGAATCCCATGTCGATGACACCCTCAACGCCGGCGGTGGCCTGTGCCATGAAGACGCTGTGCGCTTTACGGTGGAGCACAGCCGAGAGGCGATTCAATGGCTGATCGACCAAGGCGTGCCCTTTACCCGCGATGAACAGTCAGGCACCGAAGACGGTGGTTTCGAGTTTCATCTGACCCGCGAAGGCGGTCACAGCCATCGGCGCATCATCCATGCCGCCGATGCGACGGGCGCCGCGATCTTCAGAACCCTGCTCGATCAAGCCAGGCAGCGTCCCAATATCGAACTGCTGGAGCAGCGGGTCGCGGTCGACCTGATCACCGAAAAGCGCCTGGGCCTTGAAGGCGACCGTTGCCTCGGTGCCTATGTGCTCAACCGCGGCACCGGCGAAGTCGACACCTATGGCGCGCGCTTTGTGATCCTTGCATCGGGCGGCGCAGCAAAGGTCTACCTCTATACCAGCAACCCCGACGGCGCCTGCGGTGATGGCATCGCCATGGCTTGGCGTTCGGGCTGTCGGGTGGCGAACCTGGAGTTCAACCAGTTCCACCCCACTTGCCTTTATCATCCGCAGGCCAAGAGCTTTCTGATCACCGAAGCCCTGCGCGGCGAAGGCGGCCACCTGAAGCTACCCAATGGCGAACGTTTCATGCAGCGCTTCGACCCACGGGCCGAGCTGGCACCGCGGGATATCGTCGCCCGCGCCATCGACCACGAGATGAAGCGCCTGGGTATCGACTGTGTTTACCTCGATATCAGCCACAAGCCCGAAGACTTCATCAAGACGCACTTCCCGACGGTCTATGAACGCTGCCTGGAATTTTCCATCGACATCACCAAACAACCGATCCCGGTGGTGCCGGCGGCGCACTACACCTGCGGCGGCGTGATGGTCGATCAGCGGGGGCGCACCGATGTTCAGGGCCTGTATGCGATTGGTGAAACCAGCTTCACCGGCCTGCACGGCGCCAACCGCATGGCCAGCAACTCCCTGCTGGAATGTTTCGTTTATGCCCGCTCGGCGGCGGCGGACATTCTTGAGCAATTGCCAGAGGTATCGATTCCAACCGCCCTGCCCGCATGGGATGCGAGCCAGGTCACCGACTCCGACGAAGACGTGATTATTGCGCACAACTGGGACGAACTGCGGCGATTCATGTGGGACTATGTCGGCATCGTGCGTACCAACAAGCGCTTGCAACGAGCCCAGCACCGAGTGCAACTGTTGCTGGACGAAATCGATGAGTTCTACAGCAACTACAAGGTCAGCCGGGATTTGATCGAGTTGCGTAACCTGGCGCAGGTGGCTGAGTTGATGATCCAGTCAGCCATGGAGCGCAAGGAAAGTCGCGGCCTGCATTACACCCTCGACTACCCGAACATGTTGCCGGTCGCCCTGGACACTATTCTGGTGCCGCCCACCTACGCCGGCTGAACTTGAGCCGAACCCGCAGGCGTCGGTGCACATCCGCCGCCTGCGAATCCCGCGGCACACAGATCGACCTGACCCGTCGTTCATCGCGCAGACGAAAACGCAGCACCACAATCAATGGCAACGCCAGACTGTCCGGGCGCAATTGCACGGCCTGCCAACCCGCCGCCTGATTCCACAACTGCCAGCCATCGGCATTGCGACGCAAGCCGCGAAAGGCCTGCGGGTGTGTCAGCAAAATCTGTCGCGGCAATGCCCAAACGCCATGAACCAGACAGCAAAAAGCGCCGAGCAAACTGGCCCAAACCGGTATGGAAAGAAGAAACAACGAACCCAGCGCGAACAGTTGGGCCAGAAGATAGGCCGCCAGCAACTGCCGTGAGGCATGCCAGCGGCATTCGAACACGTTACTTGGGCTGGACACGATCCAGGATCATGCGAACCATGCGCTGAAGCTCCGGATCTTCGGATTCGTTGCGCTCCATGAACCAGCCGAACATGTCCTGATCCTCACACGTCAGCAGACGGACGTACAGATCACGATCCACCTGGTTGAGGTGCGGATAAACCTCTTTCACAAACGGCACCAGCAACACGTCAAGTTCAAGCATGCCGCGGCGGCTGTGCCAATAGAGGCGATTCAGTTCAACTTGTTCGACCATGGAGCCCTCCTCAAATTTGGCGGCAAGTATACAGCCCCGCGACGGGTCGCACAGTCGGCTTTGGTCGCCCCCGTCGAACCTTTGTGAACTACCCATTTCAAGGGCGCCCCCTTATGATGTCCTTCGGACTCTTTACCCTGCGATGACCCATGGCCGATTCTGCTTTTTTCTGCACCCTGTCTCACGAAGGCGTTCTCGCGGTACGCGGCGCGGATGCCAGCAAATTCCTGCAAGGCCAATTGACTTGCAACCTCAATTATCTGAGCGACACCCAGGCCAGCCTCGGCGCGCGCTGCACGCAGAAAGGCCGGATGCAATCGAGTTTCCGCATACTGCTGGAAGGCGACGGTGTACTCATGGCGATGGCCAGCGAACTGCTGGAGCCACAACTGGCGGACCTGAAAAAGTACGCGGTATTTTCCAAATCGAAACTGACCGATGAAAGTGCCAGTTGGATTCGTTTTGGCCTTGAGCGTGGCGATGCGGCACTGGCCAGCCTAGGCCTGGAGCTGCCGGCAGAAACCGACAGCGTGGTGCGCAATGACGGCCTGATCGCCCTTCGCGTCTCGCCTGACCGCACTGAACTCTGGGTTCGCGCCGATCAAGCCGCCCCCATCAAGGGCAAGCTGTCCGCTCTGTTGGCCGAAGGTGAACTGAATCAATGGCTGCTGGGCCAGATCCGCGCCGGGATTGGTCAGGTCATGCCGAGCACCCGCGAGCTGTTCATCCCGCAGATGCTCAATCTGCAAGCTGTCGGCGGCGTGAGCTTCAAGAAAGGTTGCTACACCGGCCAGGAAATCGTCGCACGCATGCAATACCTTGGCAAACTCAAGCGCCGTCTGTACCGCCTGCAACTGGAGGCCAGCGAATTACCGGAGCCCGGTACCCAACTGTTCTCCCCGACCCATGGCAGCTCGATCGGTGAAGTGGTGCTGGCTGCCCGCGCCGAGCAAAACATTGAGCTCCTTGCCGTGCTGCAAGCCGAAGCGGCAGAAGATGGCAACCTGCACCTTGGCGCACTCGAAGGTCCTGGCCTGTATCTGCTTGACCTTCCTTACCAACTGGATCGTGATCGCGAAATCCAGCGTTAACAGCAGCACTTGTCGCAATACCCTAGAGAAAAGAAATGAGTGAGCTGGCGGATAAGGTCCAACAGGATTTGGTTGAGGCCATCGATAATGATGACCTGGTTCTGCCAACATTACCGGAAGTGGCCTTGCAGATTCGCAAGGCTGCCGAAGACCCGGAAATCAGTGTCAGCACCCTGAGCAAGGTGATTGGCCGCGATACCGCGCTGTCGGCGCGTCTGATCAAAGTGGTCAATAGCCCGTTGTTGCGCGCGACTCAGGAAGTGACTGATCTGCACACGGCCATCACCCGGCTGGGCGTCAATTACAGCAGCAACCTGGCCATTGGCCTGGTGATGGAGCAGATCTTCAACGCCCGCTCCGAAGTGGTGGAACAAAAAATGCGCGAGGTCTGGCGCAAAAGTCTGGAAATCGCCGGCGTCAGTTACGCGTTGTGCCGCCGTTATACGCAGCTCAAGCCTGATCAGGCGGCGCTCGGCGGGCTCGTGCACCAGATCGGCGTGCTGCCGATCCTGACCTACGCCGAAGATCATTATGAATTGCTGTCTGACCCGGTCAGTCTCAACCATGTGATCGACCGCATTCATCCGCTGCTCGGCGATAAATTGCTCAGGGTCTGGGAGTTTCCGGAAATGCTGGTGCAATTGCCCGGGCTGTATCTGGATTTCAAGCGGCAATCGGAGCGGATCGATTATGTCGATCTGGTGCAAGTGGCCAGTCTGTATTGCCACAAGGATATCGATCATCCACTGGCCCGTATCGATCCATTCAGCGTGCCGGCTTTCAAAAAGCTGGGATTCGATCTGGAGAACGAGGCGATGTGCAAGGATCTGGAAGAGTCGCGCTCGATGTTTTATTAGTCGAGACCGCAGCGCCCCCTTCGCGAGCAAGCCCGCTCCCACACTTGACCGAGTTCTTCATGGAGAAATGCGATCGAATGTGGGAGCGGGCTTGCTCGCGAAGGGGTCAGCCCAGACACCAAAAAACTATCCCGCGATAAAACTCACCCGCACCTTCAACCCCGCCTGCTCGCCATCGTGCAAACTGATCTGCGCCAGGTGAGCACGGCAGATTTCGCCGACGATCGCCAATCCCAACCCCGATCCAGCCACCTGTTCGTTACGCCGATAAAAACGCTCGAACACCCGATCCCGCTCTTCAAGAGGAATTCCCGGGCCATCGTCCTCGACTTCCAGCACCGCCGGTGCCGTGACCCGCAGGATCACATTGCCGCCCGGCGGCGTGTGAGCCAGCGCGTTGTCCACCAGATTGCTCAACAGTTCGTTCAACAGCGTCGGCTCGCCACGCAGCCATACCGGCTCGTCGGCTTCCAGCGCCAGCGCAACGCCACGAGCATGGGCCAGCGGCGCCATGGCCATGCCCAGATCACGGGCCAACTGACTGAGATCAAGCAAGTGTGCACCACCCTCGGCAATTGCCCGGGCGCCATTCTCGACTCGTGCCAGCGAGAGCAATTGATTGGCCAGATGGGTCAGGCGATCCGTACCCTGGGCGGCGGTTTCCAAAGTATCACGCCAGGTTTCGGGTTCGCTCGACCGCAAGCCCAGCTCGAGTCGTGCCTTGAGCGCCGCTAACGGGGTGCGCAATTCATGGGCGGCATCGGCAATGAATTGCGCCTGACGCTCGAACTGCCCGCGTAAACGCTCGGTAAAGTGATTGAGCGCACGCACCAGAGGCCCCAACTCGTGCTGCACTTCTACCAACGGCAGGGGCCGCAAGTCATCGGGCTGACGCTCTTCCACCGCCGTGCGCAAGCGCTCCAGCGGACGCAGCGCCGCACTGACCGCAAACCACACCAACAGCAGCGCACCGATCGCCAACATGCCCAGCCGCAACAACGTGTCGGCCATCAGGCTGCGAGCCATGCGGACCCGGGCCTCATCGGTTTCCGCCACGCGGATCTCCGCCATGCCGTTCATGTTCGGCTCGCTGACCGCTTTGAGCAGGCTGACCACTCGCACATTCTGCCCTTGATAAGTCGCGTTGTAGAAACGCGCCAGCGCCGGATAGTCATCGGTGCGCGGCGTTCCCGGCGGCGGCGCCGGCAGATTTTCGTAGCCCGAAATCAGCTTTTGATTGATGTCGTTGACCAGGTAAAAAATCCGCCCGGCGCTGTCGTAGGCGAACGTATCGAGGGCCACGTAAGGCACGTTGGCACTGAGGCTGCCATCGCGCTGGGACAGGCCCGCGGCGATGGTCCGCGCCGAGGCCAGCAAGGTCCGGTCATACGCGGTGTCGGCAGCTTCGCGACCGTTCCAGTACGCGCTCAAACCACTGGCGAGCATCAACACCACCAACAACAACGCAAGGTTCCACAGCAACCGCCAACGCAGGCTGCTGAGCTTATGCATCGCGGCTTTCCAGCAGGTAACCAAGGCCGCGGAAGGTCACGATGGCTACCGGTTGGCCGTCGAGTTTCTTGCGCAAGCGGTGGACGTAGATTTCGATGGCATCGGGACTGGCCTCTTCGTCAAGACCGAAGACCTGGGCGGCCAGTTGCTCCTTGCTCATCACCCGACCGGGACGGGCGATCAGGGCTTCGAGCACCGCCTGCTCGCGGGAGGTCAGGGTCAGCAGTTCTTCGCCGAGGGTAAAGCGCCGGGTGTCCAGGTCATAGGCCAGCACGCCACAGCGCTGCTGACGTTCACCGCCGAGCACACTGCGACGCAGCAAGGCTTTGACCCGAGCTTCGAGCTCTGTCAGTTCGAAGGGTTTGGCCAGGTAATCGTCAGCCCCCAGGTTCAGGCCATGGACCCGATCCTTGACGTCACTGCGGGCGGTCAGCATCAGCACCGGCAGGTTCTTGCCCCGCGCCCGCAGGCGCGCCAGCACTTCGAAACCATCCATACGCGGCAGGCCGACATCAAGGATCGCCACGGCGTATTCCTCGCTGCTCAAGGCCAGGTCTGCCGCCACACCATCGTGCAGCACATCCACGGTCAGCCCGGTGCTCTTGAGCGCCTGGGCGACACTTTCGGCAAGCTGCAGGTGGTCTTCGACGAGCAGAACACGCATGGATCTTTACCTCATTCAGGGATGGTCGACGCCATTCTTTGGCGCGGAGTTTACAGCCGCATCCGTCGCTGTGAAGCCCGAAAACCGTGAAAGTCAGCTGAAAGGTTAGCGAAAGGTTGGCCGGTTAGAGTCCAGCCACGGACAGTTTCGACTGCCGTGGCCCTGGATGGCCTGCTTCCCGAAAAACGCCCCGATGCGTTTTCGCAAAATAAGAACAATACCGGAGTACAACACGATGCTATCCATGCAGCCCAAGGCATGCCCGCCTGCTCGCCTTTCCCGTCTCAGCCACACCGCCCTTGCCAGTGCCGCCGCCCTCGCCGGCTTTTCGCCGTTGAGCCAGGCTGCCTTCTTCGAAGACAGTACGGCAACCTTCGAAACCCGCAACATGTATTTCAACCGCGACTTTCGCGACGGCACCAGCGCCCAGCAATCCAAGCGGGACGAATGGGCCCAGGGGTTCATGCTCAACCTGCAATCGGGTTATACCGACGGCACCGTGGGGTTCGGTGTCGATGCGTTGGGCATGCTCGGGGTAAAACTCGATTCAAGTCCGGATCGTACTGGCACTGGCCTGTTGCCGACCCATGACGACGGTCGCGCGGCGGATGAATATTCCAAGCTCGGCCTGACCGGCAAAGTGAAAATCCGGGCCACGGAACTGAAAATCGGCAGCCTGATTCCGGAACTGCCGATCCTCAAGGCCAACGACGGGCGCATTCTGCCGCAGACCTTTGAAGGCGGCCTGTTGACCTCCAAAGAGATCAAGAACCTGACCTTCACCGGCGGGCGTCTGGAGAAAGCCAAGGACCGCGACAGCACCGACTTCGAGGACATCGCCCTCAACAACAAAAACAGCCGCTTCGCCGGCACCGTGGCCGGCAAGCATTTTGACTTTGGCGGCCTGGACTACAAGTTCACCGACAAGATCACCGGCAGTTACCACTTCGCCCAACTCGATGAAGTCTATAACCAGCACTTCCTCGGCCTGGTGGCATCGGAAAAGTTCGGCCCCGGCACCTTCGGCACTGACTTGCGCCTGGCCATCAGTGATGACGAGGGCGCAGCCCGTGGCGGCCCGATCGACAACAAATCCCTCAACGGTCTGGTGAGCTATGCCTTGAGCGGGCATAAATTCAGCGCCGGCTATCAACACATGTCCGGTGACAGTGCTTTCCCTTATGTCGACGGCAGCGACCCGTACCTGGTCAACTTCGTACAGATCAATGACTTTGCCGGTGCCGAAGAACATTCCTGGCAGGCGCGCTACGACTATGATTTCGCCAAACTCGGCATTCCCGGCCTGAGCTTCATGAGCCGTTACGTCAGCGGTGACAACATCAAGCTCAAGAACGGTGACGAAGGCAAAGAATGGGAACGCAACACCGAGATCAAATACGTCGTACAAAGCGGCGCCCTGAAAGACGTCGCCGTACGCTTGCGTAATGCCACCTACCGTTCCAACTACTCCGCTCGCGATGCCGATGAAGTGCGTCTACTGGTGAGCTATAGCGTTGCCCTTTGGTAAACATCACGTTCAATAACAATAATGAATGCCCGTGGAGACTCAAATGAACTTATCACTGCGTAAAGTTGCTTTAGCCGCCAGCTGTGTGCTGTTTGCCGGCCAATTGATGGCCGAACCGAAGCGCCCGGAATGTATCGCTCCGGCGTCGCCAGGCGGCGGTTTCGACCTCACCTGCAAACTGGCGCAAAGCGCGCTGGTGAACGAAAAACTGCTGACCAAACCGATGCGCGTGACCTACATGCCCGGCGGTGTCGGCGCGGTAGCGTACAACGCGGTGGTCGCTCAGCGCCCGGCCGATGCTGGCACGCTGGTGGCGTGGTCCAGTGGTTCGCTGCTGAACCTGGCCCAAGGCAAGTTCGGTCGTTTCGATGAAAGCGCGGTGCGCTGGCTCGCCGCAGTTGGCACCAGCTATGGCGCCATCGCGGTGAAAAGCGATTCGCCTTACAAGACCCTGGACGATCTGGTCAAAGCCCTGAAGAAAGATCCGAGCTCCGTGGTGATCGGTTCCGGCGGCACTGTCGGCAGCCAGGACTGGATGCAGACCGCACTGATCGCCAAGGCGGCCGGGATCAACCCGCGCGACCTGCGCTATGTCGCTCTCGAAGGCGGTGGTGAAATTGCTACCGCCCTGCTCGGTGGCCACATTCAGGTCGGCAGCACCGACATCTCCGACTCCATGCCACACATCCAGAGCGGCGACATGCGCCTGCTGGCGGTGTTCTCCGAGAAGCGCCTGGACGAGCCGGAAATGAAAGACATTCCGACCGCTAAAGAGCAAGGCTACGACATCGTCTGGCCCGTGGTTCGCGGTTTCTACCTCGGGCCAAAAGTCAGCGACGAAGATTACGCCTGGTGGAAAGACGCCTTCGACAAACTGCTGGCCTCCGAGGATTTCGCCAAGTTGCGCGATCAGCGTGAACTGTTCCCGTTCGCCATGACCGGCCCGGAACTGGACACCTACGTGAAGAAGCAGGTCGCGGACTACAAAGTGCTGGCCAAAGAGTTCGGCCTGATCCAGTGATCGCCTCTGTCTAGCGGCTACGACCCCGGTTCTCGGGGTCGTGGCCCAGGAGTTCCTCATGCTAATACAACGCATTTTCGCTTCGGTGCTGTTGCTGGCCTGTGTCGGCCTGGCGCTGATGGCGTGGCCGTATCAAGCGGCTTTTTCCTACGAACCGGTCGGGCCTCGGGCCTTTCCTCTGTTGATGCTCGGCCTGATGGGCCTGGCGTTGCTGTACATGGCGTTTCGACCAGCGCCGATAGTACACAGCGACGATGACCCGAAACTGGACCGCGAAACCCTGACCAAAATCGGCATTTGCGTGCTGCTGTTGCTGGTGTTCGCCGGGACCTTCGAGCCCCTTGGTTTCATCGTCGCCAGCATTCTGATCGGCGTCCCGATGGCACGCCTGTATGGCGGTCGCTGGCTACCCAGTGCGGTGATCATCAGCCTGATGGCCATCGGTCTTTATCTGCTGTTCGACAAGTTGATGGACGTGCCACTGCCGCTGGGCGTACTCGACGTTCTGGAGAACTGACATGGATACTCTTGGCTATTTGGGTCAGGGCTTCGGCGTCGCGCTGAGCCCGTACAACCTGGTGACCGCGCTGTGCGGCACCCTGATCGGTACCGTCGTCGGGCTATTGCCGGGGCTGGGTCCGATCAACGGCGTGGCGTTGCTGATTCCGATCGCATTCGCCCTCGGCCTGCCACCGGAGTCGGCGCTGATCCTGCTGGCGGCGGTGTACCTGGGTTGCGAATACGGCGGCCGGATCAGCTCGATCCTGCTGAACATTCCGGGCGAAGCTTCCACCGTCATGACCACCCTCGACGGTTACCCGATGGCCCGCAAAGGCCTGGCCGGTGTGGCGCTGTCGCTGTCGGCGTGGAGCTCGTTCATCGGTGCATTCATTGCGACTTGCGGCATGGTGCTGTTCGCCCCGCTGCTGGCGAAATGGGCGATTGCTTTCGGGCCGGCGGAGTATTTCGTACTGATGGTATTTGCGATTGTCTGTCTCGGCGGCATGGCCGGTGATCGTCCATTGAAGACGTTTATCGCGGCGCTGATCGGTCTGTTTCTGTCCACCGTCGGGATCGATGCCAATAGCGGCGTGTACCGTTTCACTGGGGATAACATTCATCTGACAGACGGTATTCAGTTCGTCGTGTTGGTATTGGGCCTGTTCTCCATCAGCGAAATCCTCCTGCTGCTGGAAAAAACCCATCGCGGCCAGGAAGCGGTGAAAGCCACCGGGCGCATGATGTTCAACTTCAAGGAAGCCTCGGCGGTGTTCCTGGTAAACATCCGTTGCGGTTTTCTGGGCTTCATCATGGGCGTGTTGCCGGGTGCCGGCGCAACGCTGGCCAGTGCTGTGGCCTACATGACCGAGAAACGCATCGCCGGCGCCAAAGGCACGTTCGGTCAAGGCGACATGCGTGGCCTCGCGGCTCCGGAAACCGCCATCGGTGGCGCCGCCTGCGGTGCACTGGTGCCGATGCTGACTCTCGGCGTTCCGGGCTCAGGTACCACGGCGGTGATGATCGGCGCGCTGTCGTTGTACAACATCACCCCTGGCCCGCTGTTATTCCAGCAGCAACCGGACATCGTCTGGGGCCTGATCGCGTCGTTGTTCGTCGCCAACGTGATGCTGGTGATCCTCAACATTCCGATGATCCGCATCTTTACCCGCATCCTCGCCGTGCCAAACTGGGCGCTGGTGCCGGTGATCGCGATCATCACCGGGATCGGCGTCTACGCGGTGCATGCCACCACGTTCGACCTGTTCCTGATGATCGGCATCGGTATTTTCGGCTACATCCTGCGCAAGCTGGACTTCCCGTTGTCGCCGGTACTGCTGGGTTTCATCCTTGGTGGTTTGATGGAGCAAAACCTGCGTCGCGCGCTGTCGATTTCCAACGGTGCGCTGGAAATCCTCTGGTCGAGCCCGATCACGTTCGGTTGCTGGGTACTGACTGCAATCATGTTGCTGATGCCGCTGCTGCGCATCTGGCGCAAACGTTCAGTCGCCCGGCGCGCGCTCGCCGATGTCTGATCGCCCGCCCTTCAAAAGCTGGTGGGGAACACCGCTGGTCGGTCTGCTGGGCGGTTACCTCGCCAGCCAGATCGGCTGGCCACTGCCGTGGATGGTCGGCTCGTTGCTGGCGATCATCCTGGTGCGCTGCCTGACGCCCTGGCAATTGGCGGAAATCCCTGGTGGGCGCAAGTGCGGCCAGTGGATCGTCGGCATCGGCATCGGCCTGCACTTCACCCCGGTGGTGATGGAGCAGGTGCTGAGCCACTTCGGTCTGATCTTCTTCGGTGCGTTGGTTACCAGTCTTTCCGCCGTGGTGGGAGTCTGGTTGATGCGGCGCACCGGGGAAGATCGCGCCACCGCATTCTTTTCCAGCATGCCTGGCGGCTCCGGGGAGATGGTCAACCTCGGCGCCCGCAACGGCGCGGTGCTCAGCCGTGTCGCGGCGGGGCAGAGTTTGCGGGTGCTGGTGGTGGTGCTGTGTGTTCCGGCGGCGTTCAAGTATCTATTGGGCGACGGTGCGCTGGTTTTGCATCCCTCGACTGTCAGTTGGTGGTGGCTGGCCATTCTGTTCCCGTCGGGCGCCCTGGCCGCCTGGATCTGGGAGCGACTGCGACAACCCAATCCCTGGCTGTTTGGGCCATTGCTGGTGACTGCGACGGTGAGCATTGCCTGGGACCTGCACATCGGGCTGCCCAACGGCGGCAGTCAGATTGGCCAGTGGCTGATCGGCAGCGGGTTGGGGTGTCACTTCAATCGGCAATTCTTTCGCCGGGCCCCATCGTTCATGGGCCGAACCCTGCTCGGTACGGTGTTGACCATGTTGATCGCCATGCTGGCGGCGTTAGGACTAAGTGCGCTGACCCAGCTGGATCTGCGTTCGCTGACCTTGGGCATGATGCCCGGCGGGATCGCCGAGATGAGCCTGACGGCGGAGACCCTGCAATTGTCGGTACCGCTGGTGACGGCGATGCAGGTGATGCGGTTGTTGTTTGTGTTGTTTCTGGCGGAGCCGTTGTTTCGGTATTGGAACCGGGGGCCGGATTCTCCCTGAAAGACCGAGTCGCCTGCTTCGCGGGCAAGCCTCGCTCCTACGGGATTGCGGTTGGTCGCGGATTTGCGTTCGACACAAATCTGTAGGAGCGAGGCTTGCCCTAATGCCAGTCAGTTAAGCGCAAATCGGACCTGTAGGAGCCAGGCTTGCCGGCGAAGGCGTCCTTAAGTGCGCTTTCGCCGGCAAGCCTGGCTCCTACGAAGAGCGGTTCATTCGCTTAACTGACTGGCATTAAGGCTTGCCCGCGAAGGCAATCTTCAAACCGACGGCAATCGCCATTCGATCGGCGTCTCGCCATTCTGCTCCAGAAATTTGTTCGCCCGGCTGAAGTGCCCGCATCCGAGGAAGCCGCGATAGGCCGACAGCGGCGACGGGTGGACCGAGGTCAGCACCAGGTGCTTGGTGGCATCGATGAGTTTCTGCTTGCTCTGGGCATGCGCGCCCCATAGCAGGAACACCAGATGTGGCTGATGTTCGCTGACCACTTCGATAACCCGGTCGGTAAAATATTGCCAGCCCTTGCCCGCATGCGCGTTGGCATTCGCACGTTCCACGGTCATGGTGGTGTTGAGCATCAACACGCCCTGCTCTGCCCAACTCTGCAAATAACCATGGTTGGGTATGTCGATGTTCAGGTCGCGCTTTAATTCTTTATAGATGTTCACCAGCGACGGCGGTGCCGGCACGCCCGGTTGTACCGAGAAGCACAACCCATGGGCCTGACCCGGGCCGTGGTAAGGGTCTTGACCGAGGATGACCACTTTGACCTTGTCCAGCGGCGTGGAATTGAGCGCGTTGAAAATCATCGGTCCAGGTGGATAGATCTCCTTGCCCGCCGCGCGCTCCTGTTGCAGGAATGTGCGCAACTCTGCCATGTAAGGCTGGTCGAATTCGGCACGCAGTGCCTCCTTCCAGCTCGGTTCGAGTTTGATACGGTCGTCAGCAGTCATGGTTACATCCGGCAAAAACAATGGGGCGAACCCTAGGAAAGCTGACCCTGCTTGTCAATTCATCTGACGCAGATCCGGCACTTTCCTACATAGCGATCATACTAAACGCTCAAATTCCCGATCGAGGTCATGATGAATCTGCACTTCGAAGAACTCACCGGCACCGACGGCGCACGCATCGGCATCGCCAGCCTGGATGCCGAAAAGTCTCTCAACGCCCTCTCCTTGCCGATGATCAACGCCCTGCGCGATCAACTGGACGCCTGGGCCAAGGAACCACAAATCGTTTGCGTGCTATTGCGCGGCAATGGCACCAAGGCTTTTTGCGCCGGCGGTGAAGTGCGCAGCCTGGTGGAGGCGTGCCGCGCCCATCCCGGCGAAGTACCGCCCTTGGCCGCGCACTTCTTTGCGGCAGAATATCGCCTCGACTTCAATCTGCACACTTACCCGAAACCGCTGATCTGCTGGGGTCATGGGTACGTGCTGGGCGGTGGCATGGGGCTGTTGCAAGGGGCGAGCATTCGGATCGTTACGCCGAGCAGCCGGTTGGCGATGCCGGAGATCGGCATCGGCTTGTACCCGGATGTCGGCGCCAGTTGGTTTCTGTCGCGATTGCCCGGCAAGCTCGGATTGTTTCTCGGCCTTACCGGCGCCCAGATGAACGGTCGTGATGCGATCGATCTGGGCCTCGCCGATCGCTTCATGCGCGATGATCAACAGCGTGAGCTGCTCGAAGGTTTGCTGCAATTGAACTGGCAGGAACAGACAGCCATGCAGCTCAACAGCCTGCTCAAGGCCTTGCAACAGGAAGCGGTCGCGCAGATGCCCGAAGCGCAGTGGTTGCCTCGACGCGAGCAGATCGAAGAATTGTTGGACGTCAGCGATGTTCGTTGCGCCTGGACGGCCATCGGTGCGCTGCTGAATCATTCCGATCCGCTGCTCGCTCGTGCCGCCAAAACCATGACGGAAGGCTCGCCCCTGACCGCTCATCTGGTGTGGGAACAGATCCTTCGCGCCCGGCATCTGTCGTTGGCTCAAGTCTTTCAGATGGAATACACCATGAGCCTCAACTGCTGCCGTCATCCGGAGTTCAGCGAAGGCGTGCGAGCGCGGTTGATCGACAAGGACCAGAAACCTCATTGGCACTGGCCGGACATCAACAATGTGCCGGAGGCGGCGGTGGAGGCGCATTTCCATAAGGTCTGGGAAGGCCGGCATCCTCTGGCTGATCTCTCGGAATACTAAAAATCAGGCACAAAAAAAGCGGCACTTCATGCGCCGCTTTTTATTGAGTGGTTAACGGTGGCCGTCTCCGCCATCGTGATTGCGACCGCGATTATCGCCTCTTCCGTCACGGCGATCCCTGTGGCCTCGATAGTCATTGTCCCGGCCGCCTCGGTTCCGGCCGTCCCAGCCGCCCCGGTGATGACCGTCCCAACCTCTGCGGTCATGACGGTCCCATCCACGATTCTGATAGACCCGGTAGTCTGCTCGTGGCGCCGGCTGGTAATAGCGCGGTGCCGATTGATAAACCCGCGGCTGGTGGTAATAACGCGGTGTTGGCTGGTAATACCGTGCAGGTGGCGAGTAATACCTGCGCGGGGCCGAGTAGTAACGGCCGTCGGAGTAATAAGACCCGCCACCGGAGTAATACGGCGCTGGGGACGTGTAGACCTCGGACCGGTAGTAGTTGCCTCCTCCATCGGAATAGGGCACGCACGCACCAAGTGACAATCCCAATACAGCAAGCAGAAGAATTCGGTGGAGCTGTTTTTGACAGAGCATGGCGGCCTCCTGGACCGCGAGTGAGCCACACCAGCGACGCTGGCAGGCGACAGTCAATGGTTCTGCGACTGTCGAAATATCAGACCGTGAAATCGGAATCTGGTGCGTTCCTGCAACACGTGGAAACAAGTAGCCGATGAAAGGTTTCATCCCTGCCATAAGAAAACGGCGCGTCCGTAAGCCAGACGCGCCGCTGTATTCATGAGCCGGTTATCGGTGCCCTCGATGATGTCCGCCACGATGGTGATGACGGGGACCACTGAAATAATAGTAACGATAACCCCCGTAAAAACGCGGGCCGCCGTAGTAGTAAGGTGAGTAGTAATAACCGGGGTAGTAATAAGGTGTCGGATAGTAATCACCCGAGCCTACGTAGTAGTAACAACTGGACAGACCCAAACCAAAAAACACACTGAGCAGTATGCGACGCAGCTTTGTTTGACAGAACATGGAGGCCTCCTGGAAGACCTGCAACAGCAGTCGGCTGACACCTGCTTTGACTTTAAAACCGACACCGAGTGCCAGAGTGGCGTTGGCCTTCTGATCAATGGCCAGCTCAAGCTGGCTTGCGCATGGTTGCTTGCCGGTCGATCATGCGCGGTCTCGGGCCAGGCAAACCGGCCGTAATCGAATGTTCCTCATGAATAAACCTGACCTCTGCCCGGCCTGCGGCGCCTCCAACGACTGCAGCCTGGCTGACCCGCGAACCGTCGATCGGGCCTGCTGGTGCTACGGCGTCAGCATTGATCCGGCGGTGCTCCAGGCGCTGCCGGCCGAGCTGCGCGACAAATCCTGCCTGTGCCCGGCCTGCGCCCAGGTCGAGATGCAGTTGCAAGCAGCCGCTTGGCCGATCACGTAAGATACGCGACCCTTTTTCACCGATCTCTAGCCATGCGCGTTGACCGTTTCCTCAGCAACCTGCCCCGCTTCAACCGTAAGCAGGTACGGCTGTTGCTGGTGGAAAAACGCGTCAGGATCGATGGAAAAGTCGTCAGCGACCCCCACGCCGAGGTGCTCGAATTCAGCCGTGTGGAAGTCGACGATGAGGTGCTGCAGGTTGGCAAACCCGCTCGCTACTTCATGCTGCACAAACCACCCGGCTGCGTCAGCGCCACCCGCGACCCGCAACACCTGACGGTGCTCGACCTGATCCATGAGCCGGACATGGATGACCTGCACATCGCCGGTCGTCTGGATTTCAACACCACCGGCCTGATGTTGATCACCAACGATGGCAACTGGTCGCGACGCCTGACCCAACCGCAGACCAAACTGCCCAAGGTCTACTACGTCGAGACGGAGCAGGACATCACTGCCGACTACGCGATTACATTCGCCAACGGGCTGTATTTCGCCTTCGAAGACCTCACCACCCAACCGGCCGAACTGGTCGTGCTCGGGGCAAAATCGGCGCGCCTGAGCATCGTCGAGGGCCGCTATCATCAGGTCAAACGGATGTTCGGCCACTTCGACAACAAGGTGTTGCGCCTGCACCGAGAACGCATGGGGCCGCTGCTGCTCGACGACGCGTTGAAGCCCGGCGAATACCGGCCGTTGAGCGATGAAGAGATCCGATTGATCTAAGCAGACGACCGCTCAGCAGAAGTTATCGAACATTTTTCGAAAGATACTTGCGCGATGACGTGACCCCTGCTTGAATCAGGACGTCGGCGCAAAACGTGACCGACGAGTCACCAAAACTACTCTAAGAAACTTTTTGCCGGCAGAGAACCCTCAGGTTCCGCCTTCCCCCGGCAAACTGCCCGCTTATAACAATACCCGTCGACCGGCCTGCAATGGATCGACATGGGCCTTCAAAATTCCAGGCGTATGCCTACCTGTCACAAAGCTCGTGCAATCTGATTTGCGCGCATACCCGCTTGCCAGGAGTCTTATGTCATGAGGCCAGAAATCGCTGTGCTGGATATACAGGGTCAGTATCGGGTCTACACGGAGTTCTATCGCGCAGACGCCGCAGAGAAGACCATCATTCTGGTCAACGGCTCGATGTCCACGACTGCGTCGTTTGCACAGACCGTGAAAAACCTTTACCCAGAGTTCAATGTGGTGTGCTACGACCAGCCCTACGCGGGCAAGTCAAAAGCCCACAACCTGCATGAGAAAATGCTCACCAAGGAAATCGAAGGGCAGATTCTTCTGGAGCTGATCGACCACTTCGCCGCCGAACACGTGCTGTCGTTTTCCTTTGGTGGCGCCGCCACGCTGGTCGCCCTCGCCCAGCGGCCACGGCGCATCGAAAAGGCTGTGATCAGTTCATTCTCGCCGGTGGTCAACGAGCACATGCTCGATTACCTTGAGCGCGGTGTCGATTATCTCGGCAGCCGGGACGGTAACCAGGTCGGCCACTTGGTGAACAGCACCATCGGCAAACACCTGCCCTCGCTGTTCAAGCGTTTCAACTACCGTCACGTCAGTTCATTGGCCGAACATGAATACGGGCAGATGCATTTTCACATCAGCGACGTGCTCAACAGCGACCGCCAGTGCTACCTGAACGCGGCGAAAGAAATCAACGTGCCGGTGCTGTTCATGAACGGCGAATGGGACGAGTACACCGCCGCCGCCGATGCCAGGCTGTTTGCTGGCCACGTGCAGCACAGCACTTTCAGCACCCTTCAGGCCACCGGCCACTTTCTCGACATGGAGCACAAAGCTGCCTGCAGAGACAGCCGCAACGCACTGCTGGGCTTCCTGAAACCGGCGCAACACGAAAGCCGGCCGCGTTACCACTACGTCCAGGACCACCATGCATTGGCAATCTGAAACAGAGTCATCGCGAGCAAGCCCCGCCCTACAGCGTTGAACGCACTCCTGTAGGAGCGAGGCTTGCCCGCGAATGACCGCTACGCGGTCGATGCTTTCGTTTCACCCGTGCTAAAGCCATCGCGCGCAAAGAAAAACTTCATTTTCACGCTCACATCTGGTACAAAGTCAGCCGCTCTGAGCGGGTGTCGTATAATGGCATTACTCCAGCTTCCCAAGCTGATAACGAGGGTTCGATTCCCTTCACCCGCTCCAATCGAATTTTTGTCTCACGTCAGTTTTTTTGACGGGGATGCAGGAACACAAAAAAACCGGCCTCGATGGCCGGTTTTTTTGTGTCTGGGGTTTGGTGGGATCGGGCACTGAGACAGAGCCAAATTTTCATCCATTATCCGCTGATCGATGAGTAAGTGTGCTCTCGGGGCGTGAGCGACTCCCCTGAAGTCTGTTAGCGTTTTTTTCGAAAAGCACTGATTTATTATCAAATTTCATCAGGTGTTAATGTTTTCACATCTGTGAAAATTAACGTTTTCGCATATGATCGATCGTCTGTTAGCGTTTTTCTTGCCCCAGTAAAGGATTTCGTCAATGCAAGTCGGTTTCAAGACCCTCGCGAACCGTTACAACATCGCACTGGCACAGCCTCTACGAGTCGACTCGATGATCGGCACTGTACGTGTCAGTCGCGCAAGTGACGGAAATGTGGAGAACCGGTATCCGGCAAGCTATCGGCCCGCAGACGATTTCGCAGGACATTTCGAATTCGGCCTCAAATACGAAGAGATCCATCTCGAGTTCTTCACCCGCCTGTTTGCGGCCATAGGTCCGCAGCCTATCGAAGACTGGTGTCGACGGGAGCCATTCGGCCAGTACGCCCGTCGCACGGGATTCCTCTACGAATGGCTGACAGGGCAACGTCTGGATGTGCCAGACGTGACCAATGGCGGCTATGTTGATGTACTTTCGCCACAAGATTACCTGACTCGTCGCGAAGCACTGCGAACGCGGCGCTGGCGCGTCAATAACAATCTGCCGGGGACGGCTGAGTTCTGCCCCTTGGTTCGTCGTACGGCGCCAGTGCAGGACGCTCTGCAATTCGATCTGCGCGAGGCACTGGATGAATTGGATCAGGCCTTTGGCCCCGACATCCTGATGCGCACCGCCAGTTGGCTGACGTTCAAGGAATCGCGCGCGAGCTTTCTCATCGAAAAGGAAGCCGACCAGGCCGATCGCATCCAGCGGTTTGCCCATGTCATTGCCCAGTACTGCGGACATATCGAAGACCCGTTGAGCAACGACAGCCTGCACTCCCTGCAAGCCGGTATTCTGGGGCGTGACGCCATTGGACTAGGCTTGCGGTGCTCCCCTGTGTTTGTGGGGCAGGCCACGATGCGCGAGGACATCGTGCATTACATTGCCCCCCATTTCGCGGATCTTGCGCAGCTATTGGCAGGACTCAACGAGTTTGAGGTCGCAACGCGTGGTGCGGAGTCAGTGGCACGTGCCGCGGTGTTGGCATTTGGCTTCGTGTACATCCATCCCATGCGCGATGGCAATGGCCGGATTCATCGCTTCCTTATCAACGACACCCTGATTCGGGATAAAGCAGTGCCCGACGGCGTAATACTGCCGGTATCAGCCACAATCACGAGTTCGATCGACTTCAGAGCCGGCTACGACCGTACACTAGAAGTGTTCTCGCGACCGTTCATGCGACGTTACGCAGCGGCCTATCGGTTCGGCGAACTCGTGACCTACGAGGACGGGACTCGCAGCAACTTCATCTTCGATGAATACGAGGACGCACGCTTTGCTTGGAGGTATCCCGATCTGACCGAACACGTCCTGTACACCGCACGCGTCGTCGAGCACACGATTCGAAAGGAAATGGCGGATGAAGCCAGAGTATTGGTGATCTTTCAGCGAGCTCAGGAGCAGCTGAAAGAGGTACTGGAAATGCCAGACCTGGATGCGAACCGCATCATCCGTTCCATCAAGGAGAACGGCTGGGTGGTGTCCGGCAAGCTAAAGAAAGGGTACCCGCAACTTGAAGGCGAGGGCATGGCGGAACGTGTGGTGGAGGCCGTGCGCTCCGCGTTCGAGGATCGAGAGATGGAGGTCGGCGAAGAGTAATTCTTTGGCGGCTTCGGATAAGCCTTTGATTCCCCGTTTTTCACGCCCCTAATGCTGCCGCTGAATCTTGACACTGCCAATCCTGCATACTAGCGAATGCTATACTTCCTACGAATTGCATGAAGTGTGCAACGTTCCCCACGGACACAGATACCGACTGCAAATCTCAGTTAACGGCTGCACGACAGAGGAGGTCTACAGCCAATACGAGATGGGAGGTGTGGCATGAATCGACACTATTATGTCAGTGACAATCTCGACGATCTTGAAGCCCTTGAAAATGAACTGGAAGCCAACGGCATCAATACCGAACAAATTCATGTGCTCAGTGAACAAGTCGCTGAGGTTGAAGAACATCACCTCCACGAGGTTAACTCGTTAATGAAACAGGATGTTGTCCACTCTGGCGAGATTGGTGCTGTGGTTGGTTTGCCACTTGCAGCGCTGGTCCTTGGCGGCGCCTATTGGATGGGCTGGACCGAATCCGCCGCAGGCTGGGTGCCTTTTATCTTCCTGGCCATTGTTGTATTTGGCTTCTGCATCTGGGAAGGCGGATTTTTTGGTATCCAGGTGCCGAATGCTCACTTCCGCAATTTCAAACAGATGGTAGAAGAGGGAAAACATATCTTCTTCGTGGATGTTGAACCGAATCAAGAATCGATATTGGACCGGGTTATCGAACATCATCCAACGCTGAAGATCGCCGGCACGGGAACGGCAGCCCCCCACTGGACAGTCGCCTGGCAGCACAAATGGCATCAGTTCAAGCGAGTGATATCGGGTTAGCCCCCGCAGACTCAAGGCCATCCGGAAGCTGCTTATTGGCCGAAGAAAATGACCCGGCTGAGGAAAACATAGTCCGCTTCGGAGGCCATCAGTCCGATGAGCACCAGTAAACACAACGGTGGCATCAATATGGCGTAAACCAAGGCCAACCGTTCCCAGGCCATGTGCATGAAGATGGAGACAATCAGACCGGCCTTCAACAACATGAAGGTGATAATCAGGGACCACCGAAGGTAGCCATGAAACTGGAAGTAGTCGACAAGGTACGACAGCGTGCTGAGGACAAATAACAGCCCCCAGATTTTAAGGTACAAACTGATTGGATGTTGCTGACCCTGAGCATGTGCCATCACCCGTGCTCCTCTACCATAAATAGAAGAAAGCAAAAATAAACACCCACACCAAATCCACGAAGTGCCAATAAAGCCCGGCTATCTCGACGTTCTGATAGTTGCCGGAGCGTTCATAATCTCCCCGCCATACTTTCATCGCGACAATGCTTAAGTAGAGGGCGCCGATTGACACATGCAGTCCGTGGAAACCGGTAATCATGAAAAAGCTGGCACCAAATTGCGCCGCCCCCATGGGGTTTCCCCAGGGACGCACCCCTTCTGCGATGAGCTTGCTCCATTCAAAGGCCTGCATGCCGACGAAGGCCACCCCCAAGGCAGCGGTCGCCAGCATCAGGGCTGTGGTTTTCGCGCGATCACGGCGATAGGCGAAATTGACGGCCATGGCCATGGTGCCGCTGCTGCTGATCAGCACAAAGGTCATGATGGCGATCAAAATAAGCGGGATTTCTTTACCGCCGATCGTCAATGCGAACACTTCACTGGGGTTCGGCCAGGCAGTGGTGATGGCCATGCGTACCGACATGTAGCCGGTTAAAAAACAGCTGAATATAAACGTATCGCTGAGCAGGAATATCCACATCATCGCCTTGCCCCAGGGGACCTGCTTGAAGGCCTCCCTATCCGAGGACCAGTCGCTGGCGATGCCCTGCCATCCCGGTGCAGGCGGTGAGTCTGGTGGATTGGATGAACTGGACTCGTCCGGGGCAAGTGGGAGCGATGCCATGGCTTTTCACCTCAGGCCGCAGAATCTGGCGATGGCTGCATAGGTCTCCGGCGTGCTGGCCAGCAAAGCGAATAGCACGAACCAAAGACCCAGTAAGTAATGCCAATAGATGGCACACAGCTCTACGCTGGCGCCAAGTTGCGCCAACGGCACGCGATGCAGGAATTTAGCGACGATTATCCCCCAGGCTATCAGCCCGCCCAGCAGGTGGAGCCCATGCAGGCCGGTCAACAGGTAGAAGAAACTGTTGGCCGGGTTGCTGGCGACAAAGTAGCCCCAGACGACAAACTGCTGCCAGACCCAGAGTTGCCCCACCAGAAAGGCAATGGCAAAGACGCCCCCCAATGCAAAACCAATAACCGTTGCGCCCGGTCGAGCCTGTCGGGCAGCCATGCGCGACCACTGCAGTGCGATACAACTGAACACCAGAAAAGCCGAGTTCAGCCATAACTGCCAAAGATTGGCTAACGGCGCCCAAGGCTCTGTCAGGGGTAGCCAGTCAGCCATTTGTGAGCGGGCGATGAAGGCGAATAGAAAGAGAAAGAATAACGAGCTCACCACCACCAGAAACAAGCGCAGGCCTACTTTTGCAATATGGCTTCTATCGGCACCCTCGGCGGCCTGAATCCCCCCAGGATCATGACCCCAACTACCACCGGGGTCGGCGCCGTCGGCGTTTCTCAATAGCAGTCTGTTCATGTTTTAACGTCCGCTATTTTAATTCCGGCATTGAGTTCCCGCATGTGCTCCAACTCCTCGGCGGAGACCGTTTGCGGAACGAAATCCTGTTCTATCCCCGGCACACTGTAGTCATAGGCCCAGCGATGCACGACCGGCAACTTCTCACCCCAGTTCCCATGAATCGGCGGGGTATTCGGCGTTTGCCATTCCAGACTGGCCGCGCCCCAGGGATTGCTGCCTGCGGGCTTGCCCTTAAATGCACTCCAGGCCAGGTTGAACACGAACAGCAGCTGGGAAACGCCGACAATCAATGCAACCACCGTAATAAAGGCATTCAACTCTTGCGCCGATTGCGGGATGAACGCGTAGTTTTCATAAGCGTAATAGCGGCGTGGCATGCCCTGAAAACCCAGGTAGTGCATGGGGAAGAAAATGGCGTAGGTGCCCAGAAAGGTAATCCAGAAATGCAGCTTGCCCAGGGTGTCGTTCAACATGCGCCCGGTGACTTTCGGGTACCAATGATAAATGCCGCCGAACACCACCAGTACCGGTGCGACTCCCATGACCATATGAAAATGGGCCACGACGAAATAGGTGTCCGAGAGCGGTATATCCACGATCACATTGCCGAGAAACAACCCGGTCAGACCGCCAACCAGAAAGGTGACGATAAAGGCCAGGGCAAACAGCATCGGCACGGTCAGATGGATGTCGCCCCGCCATAGGGTCAGCACCCAGTTGTAGACTTTCAGTGCGGTCGGCACCGCGATGATCAAGGTGGTGACGGCGAAGAAAAAGCCAAAGTACGGGTTCATTCCGCTGACATACATATGGTGCGCCCAGACCACGAAGCTGAGTACACCGATCGCAATAATGGCCCACACCATCATTCGGTAGCCGAAGATATTTTTACGCGCATGCGTGCTGATCAAGTCGGAGACCAGACCAAACGCAGGGAGAGCAACGATGTAGACCTCCGGGTGGCCGAAGAACCAGAACAGGTGCTGGAATAATATTGGGCTGCCCCCCTGGTGATCGATCTGCTGCCCCAGCGAGATCATCGCCGGCATGAAGAAGCTGGTGCCCAACAACTTGTCGAACAGCATCATGACCGCACTGACGAACAACGCCGGGAAAGCCAGCAAGGCCATGATCGAGGCCATGAAAATTCCCCATACGGAGAGCGGCATGCGAAACAATGTCATGCCGTGTGTGCGCGCCTGCAACACCGTGGTGACGTAGTTCAACCCGCCCATGGTGGCGGCGACAATAAAAATCGCCAGTGAGATAAGCATCAGGACGATGCCCCACTCGACCCCCGGTGTTCCCTGAGAAATGGACTGTGGCGGATAGAGCGTCCAGCCCGAACCGGTGGGGCCGCCAGGCACAAAAAAACTGGAGAGCAACACCACTACCGCCAGCAGGTAGAACCAGAAACTCAGCATGTTGACATAGGGGAAGACCATGTCACGGGCGCCCACCATCAGCGGGATCAGATAGTTGCCGAAGCCACCCAGAAACAACGCCGTCAGCAAGTAAATGACCATGATCATGCCGTGCATGGTCATCGCCTGATAGTAAGCACTGGCGTCCATGAACTCCAAGCTGCCGGGGAAGCCTAGCTGTATGCGCATCAAGCCGGACAACACCACAGCGATAAGGCCCACGAATATAGCCGTCACGGAATATTGAATGGCTATGACCTTGTGGTCCTGACTCCAGATATATTTGGTCAGGAAGCTTTTGGGCTCGTGCAGTGCTTCTGTTTCGGCTTGCTCCGCATAGGCCATCACGTCATCCTCCTGTCGAAGTTTCGGTGCATTCCTGGCTGCTTTACGGCTACTTCCCTGGCTCCGCCTTGCTCGCATCAGCGTCGGCATTCGCTTTGGATTTGATAAAAGCGATCAGTGCGTTCAATTCCTGATCACTCGGAGTAAAGACCGGCATGACGGCTGCGTAGCCTTTGACGATTTTGGCGCCGGGATTAAGAACCGAATCCTTTATATAGCCCTCATCGGCCTTGATATTCGTCCCGTCGGCAAGGGTTACTGTCTTGCCATACAAGCCCTGCCAGCTGGGGCCGACACCCTTGCTGCCGTCGACACTGTGGCAGGCCAGACAGCCGAGCGATTCGGCCAGCCGCTGCCCCTGCGTCGCCAAGTCGTCACCTGGGTCCAACGCTTCGCTGGCAGAAGGTTCACCCAGTGATTTGATCAGGGCGACGACAGCACCCAGTTCATCTTCAGTGAGAGTATAGGCCACCATGACCGGTGGGTAGCCCTGTACCAGCCGGGCTTTCGGATCGAGAATCGACTCTTTCAGGTAGGCCTCATCGACCAGCGCACTGGTGCCATCGGCAAACTGTTCGGTGCGGCCGTACAGCCCCTTCCATCCCGGGCCGAGACGGGTACTGCCATCCTGGCTATGGCAGGCACCGCAGCCGTATTGTTCGACCAACAAGCGACCTTTTTCCAGCACGCTGTCCTGACCGGGTTTGGCAGCTGTCGTTAATGACTGCGCAAAAGTCGGTTGGTTGTTCAGCCATTGATCGAAGGCACCCTGCTCTTCCACGATCATCTGGCCGCGCATGTTGTAATGACCTACGCCACAATATTCAGCGCAAAGGATTTCATATTTCCCGGTTTTGGTCGGTGTAAACCAAAAGTACGACACCATCCCCGGCACCATGTCCATCTTGCTGCGAATTTGCGGTACATAGAAGTTATGCAGCACATCTTTGGAGCGCAGCAAAACCTTCACTGGCTGATCGAGCGGAAGGCGAACTTCGTTGTTTTTTATCAGCACATCGTCCTGACCAACAGGATCCCTGGGATCGAGGCCGAGGGGATTGGCGGCATCGACAAACTTGATATCCGATTTGCCCAGCTTCCCGTCTTGGCCGGGAAAACGAAAGGCCCATTGCCACTGCTGGGCGACCACTTCAAGCTCATAGGCATTTTTCGGCACCCGGATGAAATCGCTATAAACGACGAGCCCCGGTGCCAACATCGCGGCAATACCTACCGAAGTCACGATAATTAACCAGGTTTCCAACTTTTTACTTTCTGGCTGATAGTGCGCCCTGGCACCCTCCTTGTGACGATAACGCATCACGGCTACCGCCATGAATACCGTGATGGCGATGAAAAATATTCCGCTAATGATCAGGGTGATGAACAGGGTCGTATCGATTGACCCCCAGTTGGAAGCTGCCGGTGTCGCATGCCAAGGCGCTACCAGGTGGAACAGTACTGAGGCAATAACGATAAGTATCAAGATAATTGCTATTGCCATTTCCTCTTCATCCTATTCCTGTTGCTCGTTGGTTATGCAAAAAGCATCGCCACTGACGTCCCAGGCAGGGCAGACAAGTACCGTCCATCCAGGCGGTAAAGTCAGTAAGAAGTATAGAGCCATCGGGTTGGACCGCGAGGTTGGCAAGCGTGGCCCGGCTGCCAGCTATACTCAGTTTCTGATGACGGACGGCAGAGATCGGCCAGAAGTGGCCCCGAAAGACCAACCTGCCTATGCGTAGGTAAGAAATGGCATTAACAGTCACGACGGAGGTTTCGTCATGAGTAACCTGACGATCGAAGGCTGGTGCAAAACCAGCGGCGCCCAAAAGTCCATCCCGATGGGTGAGGTCAGCTTTGATGTCGATGGGTCCCTCCATCTGCGTCTAGAGGAAGCTGAAGAACGCCTACAGAAGACCCATGAGCCTGAAGCCATGGTCGATGTCGACATGAGCTCAATGGATTTGATCTTGCCAGAGGGATACGGCCCCTTGTCCGACTGCCAAATGCGCGTCTACTTGCACCACGAGCGCGGCCAGTTCCATTTGGTCGGGCACCGAGCGAGCGATGGAAGCCTGGTCTATACCAACGCGGTGTTGATTGATCAGCTGATTTAGAAGCAACCGCTTTTCGTAGGAGCCAGGCTTGCCGCAATGCCAGTCAGTTAAGCGCAATTCTGTAGGAGCGGGCTTGCCCGCGAAGGCGGCGGTACAGTCAACATTGATGTCGCCAGATATGCCGCTTTCGCGAGCAAGCTCGGCTCCTACAGGGTTCCGTGTCTTAACTGACTGGCATTGAGGCTTGCCGGCGAAAGCGCTCTTAAGGACGCCTTCGCCGGCAAGCCTGGCTCCTACATGTCCGATTCGCCCAATACAGAAAGCCGGCCTTCCCCAAACCATCGCCGAATGCCCCTCCTAGACTGATTTCATGCCGCTAGCCCATCAGTGCTCAAAATGTATTGGTGGTTATAGTGTTGATTAATAAATTTCAGTAGGTATAGCAACCACAAGCACACCACAGGGAGGTGATGTGAATAGCCGGTTTTTGATAAGCCAAATCGTTGCAGACGGCTGGTATCTGGTACGAATCAGGGGTAGCCATCATCACTTCAAGCATCCGACCAAGCCAGGGCTGGTAACGGTTCCTCATCCGAAAAAGGATCTGCTCAAAAACGGCCATCAGTATTTTGCAACAGGCGCTGCTCTGACTAACCAATGGACAGCGCCTTCGGAGGATGACGAACATGCTTTAGCCGATTGCAATTTCCATGGGCGATGACGAACACGCCTGGGGCGTGGAAGTACCGGATATTCCCGGCTGCTTCTCCGCCGGGGCGGATCTGGATGACGCCATGGCCATGGCTCGCGAAGCCATCGAAGGCCATTTCGAAGTGCTGGCCGAAGACGGGTCACCGATTCCGCCCGCCAACAAAGTGACCTTGCACGCAGCCAATCCACAGTACGCAGGGTGTACGTGGGCGGTGGTGGACATCGATGTCACCAAATACCTGGGCAAGGCCCAGAAACTCAATATCACCCTGCCCGGCTACCTGCTTAACCGCATCGATGAGTACGTACTGCATCATCCGGAAGAGAAAAGTCGCTCCGGGTTTCTGGCCTCGGCGGCACTCAAGGTTTTGCAGCAGGGTTGATGCTCGAAGACCCTGACGTACAAAGGGACAAACGATCGGGCATGTCCCTTTGTACGTCAGCGCGTCACCACCATGAACAACCGCGGAAACGGCAACAGCACTGAACCATCGCTCAGCGCCGGATAGGCCTGCTCGATCGCCGCCTGATACTGCTGGAGATACTGAACCCGCTCCGCCTCATTCAGCGGCTCAAGAAAAGGCCTTAAACCGCTGCCCTTGAACCACTCGACCACGCCCGATGCGCCGTCCGCGAGCGAATGATAGTAAGTGGTGCGCCATACATCGACCCGGGTGCAATGGGCACGCAGCATCGAGTAGTAACCACCCGCATCCTCCATTTCCGTTCGCAGGCCAGCGGCCCTTGTCAGTTTGTCAGCCCAAGAGCCATTCGCTGCGACCTCGCGCATCAACCGATGCGACGGCTCGTTGAGGTTGTCGGGCATCTGAATCGCCAGGCTACCGCCCGGCGCAAGCCTGGTCACCAATGACGGCAGCAACCGGGCGTGATCGGGCAGCCACTGCAATACCGCGTTGGCGAAAATCACGTCGAACGGGCCGGTCTCGTTCCAGGTATCAATATCAGCGGTGTCGAAACGCAAGTGGGGCAAGCGCCTGCGGGCGGCCTCGATCATATCGGGTGAACTGTCCAGACCTCGCACCACGGCATTGGGAAAACGCTGCACCAGCAGCTCGGTGGAATTACCGGGGCCGCAACCGATGTCGATTGCCGATTGGACATCCACTGAGGGGATAGCGGCCAGCAAATCACGCGCCGGGCGCGTGCGTTCATCTTCAAAAGCTACGTATTGTTTGGCGGACCAACTCATATCGCTCTCCTGTCGGTGCAGTTGTAGCCAGAGGCTGACAATCGGTTCGCTACGATACATCGACCGGTATGCTCTGCCCCCCGACTTTTGGAGAGCATAGAGATCTGACCGAATCTTTTCCTATCGCCGGCTCATTGAAAATCATAATCAAAAAGGACCGTTCGTCGACCGACAAGCGAAGCGATTTTGACAGTATAAAAATGGCATCTATAGTCCTATCGCGGCCTGTTGGAAGGAACCCGACCCGTCATTTCAAGGCAAGGAGCAAGGCCAGCTCGTACCCCGTGATCGAGTGGGTTCCCCAGTAGTGTGTTCGCAACGGCCGCAAGGCAAACAAGCGTTGTCGTGCCTGGTAGGTAGCCAGGTAAACACTAAATTCAAGGAGCTTTACCATGTCTCGAGTCACGGATGTACTTGTCTCCATCGACACCGAAACCATTCTGAAAAACTACCCGAACATCAGCACAAACCCTGCTGCCCCGACGATGATCGACGTCAATCATGTCTACATGGTCACCAATCAGAACAATGTGGTGAGTGGCCAGGCCGGTGGCGAACTCAACCTGAAAGCCCAGGTAGGCGATTTGATTCGCTGGCGTGAAGCCAGCCTGTCGCTGGGCTTCGAGCAAGCAGTGATTTTCTACAAATTCGTCGGTAACGCAGGCAACGAGTTGATCTCTACGCCCACGCCACGCAAGGCTACCGCCTCCTTTGCAGTCCCGAACACCAGCAATCCGTCGGTGCCCAGCTGCCAGAAGGTCGATAACCATTACTGGTCTTCGGAAACCCTTGCCTGCGGCAGCGTGACCTATCACTTCCAGTTTCTGATCGTGAATCGCGACTGCCAGATCATCGGCTGCTGCACATGGGATCCGTTCATTACCATCCGTAACTGATGCTGGGCCGGGCCCCTTGGCAACGAGGGGTCTACCGAGCTCGTTGCCGCCTCGGCTGGAACAGGATGTCTCGCTTGAACCGAAGCGGTTACCGTTTTGCGTCAACATCATGAAAGGATTCCATGATGACTTCCGAACCGATTAGCTCCCCTTCGGCGGGCGCCGTAATAGCCAGTAGCGTGCTTCTGATTGTCGATGCCGAATCGTTGCTTTCACGTTATCCGCAACCTAGTCTTGAATCGCAGAACCCGACTGTGATTGAAGATGGTTTCATCTTCCCCGTGAGTAGTAGCACGACGACACAAAGTACTGAAAGTGACAGTAAAATAACGCTGACAGTCAGTAACGGAAAGGTCTTCCATATTCGCGGCAGGACCGTCAGCCTGCTGACCGAACATACGGTGGTATTTCACGACCTGACGGTGGACGATGCCGGGGTCCTTTCCCCGCCCAAACTGATCGTTCACAGCGACCAGACAGTCCCCGCGCCCGACCCCGCCAACCCGACCCAGCCTGGCAGCCACAGTGCCGACGATCATTATTGGGAGTGTTCGCAACTGAGCACGGGCATGACAGCCTGCGAATTGAACTTCATGCTGATCAACCAGCGCTGTGAAGCGGTGGGCTACTTCAGCTGGAAGGCTGAGGTGACGCTGTCGGCGTGAATAGATAGAGACAAAAAAACCAATGCCAGTTCAGGCGCGGAACCTGTGGGAGCGGCGGTGCGGCGATCCGACTTGCTCGCGAATGCGGTGTGTCAGGCGACATCTATATTGACTATGCCGACGTCTTCGCGAGCAAGCCCGCTCCCACACGGATTCGCACTTATTTCTTGGGGTGCAACGGTAGCAGCGACTCACCGCTATTTACTATCCGCCCCCTTCTCCTGCATCTGCACCGAAGACTTGGTGCCATCCGTATTGTCTTTGGTCTCGTTATCCGAGTTATCGAAGCAGCCCTGCAATGCAAGCAGGCAGCAACAAAGGTAAAACGTGCGGGCGAGGTTCATGCTGTTCTCCAGTTTCAGGGGCTTGAAGTAGTGACCCATGTCGGTGGAAATGGTTGCGACTTTCTCGGCCCCGAGGGATGAGCACTGACAGAGGATTCAGCACATCGGCTTTTCATCCCGCAGGCAATATTCAGCAGAATTTTCGTCATGCCCGTGCTGTCTGAAAATCAGGCGCATCCCTATAAGGAACACGGCAATGAAATTCGCAGATATTGCACAGAAACTCTCCCTGTGGGCCGGCCTGCCCCGGACATTTCTGGGGGCGATCGTTCTGATTATCCTGTGGGGCTTGAGCGGGCCGATTTTCCATTTCAACGATACCTGGCAGCTGATCATCAACACCTCGACCACCATCATCACCTTCCTGATGGTGTTTCTGATCCAGAACACTCAGAACCGCGACACGGATATTTTGCACTTGAAGATCGATGAGTTATTGCGAGTCACGAAAGAAGCGCAGAACGCGATGCTGGGACTCGAATCGCTGGATCTCAAACAGTTGGAAGAATTGAGAAAGAAATATCGCCACCTCGGCGAGGGCGAAACGATTCCCCTGGATGGCACTGTCGTTCCCGAGAAGACCAAGAAACAGGATTGAATGAATGTTGATCCATGTGCCGCGGGTGACCGACGATGTCACCCGCGCCTTTGCTGCTAACGACTGGCTTGCAGAGCCTTGGCCATTTGCAGGTGGTTTTGCAGTTTGGGCAGGGTTTCTTCGGCGAACGCTTTGATTTGCGGCACGTCCGAGGTCTGCGCTTGTTGTTGGAGCTGTTCGATGGATTCCTGGGTGGTTTTCACCTGACTGGCGGCGTACACCTGATCGAAGGACGCGTCGTCCTTCACCTCCGGGATCAGTGTTTTCGCCTTGTCCATCACCTCTTCACGTGGCGCGACCGGCAAATCGAGTTGCTTGGCAATTTTCGCCAGATGCTGATTGGCGGTGGTGAGGTCGTTGATCACCACGATGGTGTAATCCTTGACCTCTTTGGACTCGGTTTTCTGGTGCGCCAGGCGACTGGCTTCGATGTCGGCCATGCCTTTGGCCGATGCTTCGTTGATGAATTCGGCGGCTGACTGGGCAAAGGCACTGCTGGCAAACAGACCCAGTAACGTGACAAAACCGGCATTGCGTAAACGGGTGGCCATCCGGCTCATGGTCGCGCCCTCCTTCTTTGAAAATTCCAACGGGGGCTTTCGCCCCCGTCTTTTAATAAAACCAACTTCACTATTACCGGGATTTCTGACCACCTTTGCGGCCCATGCCGCTTTTCGCGGAGTCTTTATCAACGGTCGTCGTGGTGGTTTTCCCACCTTTGCGACCGGCTTCAGACGCCTTCGTTCGATCGTGGGCACTACCCGGACTCGGATTTTTTGAAGTAGGCATGGTTTTCATCCTCTTGATGATGAGAGCAGCGAGCAGCGAGCAGCCGCCCGCATAGGATAAGAATTTCCATCGTCAAAAAGGTTTAGAAAAACTGGCAACGCTGCGACGAACGGTGACGGGCTTTCAAGCCCCGAGACGCAGGTGATGCTGGCGCTTGGCGATGTACATCGCCTCATCGGCATGCCTGAACAGCTGATTTTCTTCAGTGCCATGCTCAGGGTATCGCGCGACGCCGATGCTCGGTTGGATGTTCAGGTTATGCCCGTCCAGGCGCAGGGGCTGAACCAGCACCTGACGGATTTTTCCCGCCACACCCTCCGCGTCATCCGCGGCGTGGATGCTGTGCAACAACACGACAAATTCGTCACCGCCGATACGCGCTACGGTGTCGGTTTCGCGCACGCAGCCCTTGAGCCGATTGGCGACCGCTTGCAACAGCATGTCACCGACCGCATGACCGTGGGTGTCGTTGACTTGTTTGAAGCGGTCGAGGTCGACGTAGAGCAACGCCATTCGACCGGAGTCTGTCCGGGCCAGCGCCAGTGAGGCCTTGAGGCGTTCGCGCAGCAATTCGCGATTGGGCAACTGAGTCAGTTGGTCGTACTGGGCCATATGTTGGAGCCGGGCATGCAATTGCTTGCGCTCGATAGCGGTCGCGACTTGGGCGCAAACATACTGCAGCAGCTCCTTGTCTTGCTCGGTGTAACGCTCGCCGCCCGCTACGCTTTTAACGATCAGCGCGCCAATGGTGCCGTTCTGCGAACTCAGTGGCACGCCCAGCCAGCAGGGCGAATCCTGGCCCGCGACCAGTGCCTCAAACCCCACCGGCGGATCGTTCTGATCCGGGGTCAGCAGCAGCGGCAGGCCACTGCGGATCACTTCACTGCAAAGACGTCCGGTCACCGTCCCGGGCTGCTCGGGCTGCAGCTCACGGTCGTCGACGTGATAGGGAAAATTCAGCTGCGCGCAGTGCTCGTCATACAGCGCCACGGAGAAATTCAACGCTGGAAGCCATTCGCCGATGATCGAATGGACGCGTTTGAACAGCGTTAACAGATCTTCCGCCGCGTGGGCCGCTTCGGAGATCGCATACAGCGCCGCTTGCCGGGACTCGGCCTGTTTGCGCTCGGTAATGTCACGCGCCACGGCAATGCGCAACTGATCGACCTCCGACCAGCGCGCCGACCAGAGAATGTGCACCACCCGGCCGTCCTTGCGCAGGTAACGGTTTTCAAAGTTGAGCTTGGGCTCGCCCCCCATGATCTCCCGCGCGGCGTCGAGGGTGCGCTGTTGGTCGGCGGGGTGTACCAGTTCGATCATCGGCTGGCCGATCAGCTCGTCGGGGGTGTAACCGAAAATGCGCTCGCAGGCCGCGCTGACAAATACGAAGCGACCTTGTTTGTCCACCGCACAGACGGCGTCCAGCAAGAGGTCGATGTAGCTCGCCAGTGGTGCGGAATGTCTGGTTTCCATGATGCCGAGAGCGTGTCCGGACAATGCAACATTGAACAAACCTCCCTGACCGGTCATACGCCCGAGCGATGACTGTGCAACTGACGCGTCCCTGCGATCAGCCTCAAGCCTTGTTCGTCACCAGCCCCGGCAGCGCATGCACCAGGGCGTTGATGGCAAAACCGATGAACATTACACCGCACAACCGGGTGATAGCCAGTTCATGGCGCTGATACAACATGCGCACCTGACGCGCACCGACCATGCCTATGAGAATAGCGTAGGCCAAAAGGCCACCCATGAAGCCCAGGATGATCAACCATGGCAGCACCGCCAGCACACCCGGCCCCGGCGTGATGCCATAAATGAAGCCCGAGGCGAGAACGGCCATTAGCAGCGATGGGTCATGGGAATTCCTGTTGAGACGCCAAGTGAATGGACGCAAGTCTATCCCAGGTCTCCGAGTATCGACTTAACGATCGTCGAAGAACTTCATTCCCGCATACGGCCGTTGCCGACAAGCCGCCAGCCGCGACGCCAGATCCCCGACATGCGCCTCAAGCTTGTGCCCGTCCGGATCGAGAAAATAGAAAGACGCGCCTTCGCTGCGGTTGTCCCGCCATTCCTGCACGTGGGCGGATCGCAGGCGCTCGACGAACAACGGGAAGTCCGTAGGGCCGATACTGAAGGCGTAATGGGTGTAGTCAGCGGCGGGCGTAGATTTGCGCAGCGGATCGAGAGAAAGGCACAACCACAGACCGGGTAGTGAGAGATAAGCGCCGGTGTCCCAAGTAGCTTCAAGCTGAAGTTGCAGCAGATCGCGATAGAACGCCACGCTACGGTTCAGGTCGGTGGCAACGAGGGTCAGATGATTGAGGCCGGTTAGCATGGGTTTAGTAACCTCTAAGTGATTCCGGAGCAATGTACTGGTTAAACAGTGGGCGGGATGCGACTCCTGACCATTAAATCAATTGTTACGACAGACGAACGGGACTGGTTTTCACCCCCTTATGACGTTGTAGTATGTTGTATTACAAACCACTATATCGAGACTCCCATGTCCGTCATGTCGCTGCGTCTGCCAGACGAACTCGCCGATACCCTCGCCCATCTTTCCAAAGCGACGGGCCGCAGCAAGTCATTTCTTGCCGTGAATGCGCTGCGTGAGTATCTGGCCCGGGAAGCCTGGCAAGTCGAGGAGATTCAGAAAGCGTTGAGTGAAGCCGATGCAGGTGACTTCGCAACGCCAGAGGAAGTGAAAGCAATCGCTGACAAGTGGACAGCCAATGCACGTTGAGTGGTTGCGTACCGCATTAAAGAACCTGGATGACGAAGCCGCATACATCGCGATGGAAAATCCAAAAGCTGCAGCAGACTTCGTCCAGGCCATTCTCATCAGCGTCGAACATCTTGCTCGCTTCCCGGCTACGGGTCGCGAAGGTCGACTGCCCGGCACCAGAGAGTGGGTCTTGCCAGATCGGCTCTATCTGACTCCCTATCGAGTTCGTCAAGGGCGCTTACAGGTACTGAGGGTCTTCCATACTCGGCGTCTTCCCCCCACCACTTGGTAATGGCAACGGAGGCACTGGGTAGTCACGTTCCAGGTGCTGGCAGAAGAGAACACACCGTCATCCGCCTGGACGAGCTACGGGCACATTCTGCGTCATCGGGCCTTCCTGTTGCCGGCCCTTGTCGGCGGCCTGGGATACGGGGTGATCCGTCGCGTTCAACACCGCGGCACCGTTGATTCTGCAAGGTCCCTTCAACTGGTCAGCGGTGGAATACGGATTGTTGGCCTGTTGATGGCGGTGGTGGTGACGCGCCGTGGGCGCGCTACTTTGCGTAGTGTTCGCGCCCGGCCGTCGAACCACTTAGAACGCGCTGCGGAAAATCTCCTCGATCTGCCGCTGATCCGCCATCCGTGGATTGGTCAGTCCGCAGGCGTCTTTCAAGGCATTGGTGGCAAGCACCGGGATGTCGTTGAGCCTGGCACCGAGCTCGCGTAAACCGGCGGGGATTTCCACGTCCCTGGCCAGGTTGCGAATGGCCGCGATCGCTGCCTGCGCGCCCTCTTCCGAGCTGAACCCGCGAATGTCGGCGCCCATCGCGCGGGCAACATCGGTCAGGCGGTCGGCGCAGACCAGCGCGTTGAAACTTTGCACATGAGGCAGCAGCACCGCATTGCACACGCCATGAGGCAAGTCGTAGAACCCGCCCAACTGGTGAGCCATCGCATGGACATAACCCAAGGATGCATTGTTGAACGCCATACCAGCGAGGAACTGCGCGTAAGCCATGTTTTCCCGCGCAATCATGTCACTGCCGTCATGTACGGCGAGGCGTAGATTAATGCTGATCAACGTAATGGCTTTCAGCGCACAGGCATCGGTAATCGGATTGGCCGCCGTGGAGACGTAGGCTTCGATGGCGTGGGTCAGTGCGTCCATGCCAGTGGCGGCAGTCAGGCCCTTGGGCATGGCGACCATCAGCGCCGGATCGTTGACTGACAGCAGCGGCGTGACGTTGCGATCGACGATGGCCATTTTCACGTGACGGGATTCGTCAGTGATGATGCAAAAACGGGTCATCTCGCTGGCAGTGCCGGCGGTGGTGTTGATCGCGATCAGCGGCAGTTGCGGTTTGATCGACCGGTCGACACCTTCGTAGTCACGAATCGTCCCACCGTTGGTGGCGCACAAGGCGATGCCCTTGGCGCAGTCATGAGGCGAACCGCCGCCCAGCGACACCACGAAATCACAGCGACTTTCCTTGAGCAGACCCAGACCACGCTCGACGTTGGCAATGCTCGGATTCGGCTTGGCGCCGTCGAAGATCACCGAGTCGATGTCCTCGATCGCCAGTTTCCCGGCAATCATCTTCGCCACGCCAGCCTCGGCCAACCCGGTGTCGGTGACGATCAGCGCCTTGCGAAAACCATACTTGCGAATGGCGTCCATGGCTTCGTCGAGGCAGCCGGTGCCCATGATGTTGACGGCGGGGATGAAAAACGTACTGCTCATGCATAAGTCTCCTGGCTTAAGCCGAATCGACAGCACCGATTTGGCGGGTGTGCACAGGGTCGACTGATCAGTCACGCCATACCTTGATCTGGCTCAACACCGGGGCGTGATAAAGTCGCCGTCCATCAGACCCTTTGTTTTGAGACGACTAACGCAATGACCGATTTCCAGGATGTCGATGCCCAACTTGAAGACTGGAACGCCTTGCACAGCACTGCCTCGTTCGGCGGATTGCTGGTGGGTAACGGTGCCAGTCGTGCGGTATGGGACGACTTCGGCTACGACTCGCTGTTCGAAAACGCCCGTACCGTCGAAGAAAAGCCTCTGAGCCAATCCGAACTGAGCGTGTTCGACGCGATGCAGACACGCAGTTTCGAACAAGTGCTTGGGGCGCTGAAAACCACCAGCCGGGTCAACAAGGCGTTGGCCGTCAGCTCTGCCGCCCCGCGCAATCGCTATTACGCGATCAAGGAAGCGCTGATCAACACCGTGCATGCGGTGCATATCCCTTGGCGGTTGGTAGTGCCCTCGACGCTGGCGACGATCAGTCAGGAACTGGGCAGGTATCGGACGGTGTTCACCACCAATTATGACTTGCTCAATTACTGGGCGATCCAGCACCGGCCTGACGCCATTACCGATCTGTTTCAAGGCAGCGAGCCGCGTTTTGATCTGAGCATCACCGCGACAGACAAAACCCGACTGCTGTACCTGCACGGCGGCCTGCATCTGGTGCGCAATCAGGACGGCACGGCACGCAAACTGATGTCGACCGAGGGTACGTTGCTGGGCAGTTTCGCCATCAACAATACGATCAAGACCCTCGACGATGTGCCGCTGTTCGTTAACGAAGGTCCGGTTCAGGACAAGCTCAAGACCATTCGCAGCTCGGATTACCTGTCGTTCTGCTATGACCAGTTATTGGGCCATGGCGACGGGTTGTGCATCTTCGGGCATGCCCTTGGCGAGCAAGACAGTCACATCGTTCATGCGTTGCGCCAGGCGAAGCCGAAGACCGTGGCAATCTCGATTTACCCTCGCAGCAAGGCATTCATCCAGCATCAGAAGCGGCATTACGCGAAGGTGTTTGAGGGGACGGGAGTGGAGCTGCGGTTTTTTGATTCGAAGACTCATGCGCTGGGTAGTCCGAAGCTGACTGTACCGGTCGAGGTTTAGTAGCGCCGAGGCCGGCCCCTTCGCGGGCAACAGGGATTTGTAAACGCCGCCGAACCAATGTGGGAGCGGGCTTGCTCGCGAAAGCGGTCTGACATTCAACGAAGATGCTGAATGTCAAACCTCTTTCGCGAGCAAGCCCGCTCCCACAGGGGTCAGTGTGGGCTTGAATGCTGTGATCAGAACACCGGCAAGGTCTTGTCCTTGATCACCGTGGTCGGGCCGTTGGCCTTGACGCTGGCAATGCCTTTATCTCTCGCGGCATCGGATGAATAGGATTCGCTGCTGCCGATGATCTCGTGGTTACCGGCCTTCAGGTTGAAGTAAGGATGACCGTCCTTGGTGGTTTTTTTCTCGTAGCGTTCATCCAGCGGACTGTTGGCCTGAACCGAGGCGATACCGCCATCGGCCGCACCGCGAGAGGTATACAGCTCACTGGTCAGAATGGTTTCGGCATTGGCCGCTTTCAATACAAACTTGAATTGACCGTTGCTGGTTTTGCTCACTTCGTACCATCCAGACATGCTTCTTACTCCTTGGCGATTGAGAGGATTCGCGTTTCAGAGTAAAGACCAAATGAGGATTTCTGTCGCCTGTACCGACGCTTTCGCGGGCAAGCCTCGCTCCTACAGATTTTGGGCCGATCGCGAGTTCGCGGTCAATGTACAGGTCGCAAACCCGCAGTCAACGGATTGGGCCGGACGCGAGTTCGCGGTCAATATGCAGGTCGCAAACCCGCGGTCAATGGATTGGGCCGATCGCGAGTTCGCGGTCAATATGCAGGTCGCAAACCCGCGGTCAACGGAACGCGGCCGGACGCAAAATTCGCGGTCAACCGAAATCCTGTAGGAGCGAGGCTTGCCCGCGAAGGCGTCCTCACAATTGATACAAACCGCTCTACTTCACCGCAGCCCGCACCACCGACAACTCAGGTGTCTGCACCCGACGCTGGCTCAGGTAGCGCATGCAGCTGACCCGCAAGAACGAGGCGAAATTCACCACTTCGCCGCGGTAGTCCATCACCTCTTCATACAGCTTGGCGATCAACTGATTGGTGGTCATGCCATCGACCTCGGCGATTTCGCTGAGGATGTCCCAGAACTGATTCTCCAGCCGCAGGGTGGTGACCACCCCACAGATGCGCAGCGAGCGGGAGCGCGATTCGTAGAGAATCGGATCGGCCTTGACGTAGAGCTCGCACATGAACAGTCCCTCGTTACAGCGTGATTTTGGTGCCCAGCAACCCGAGGAAACCGGCCAGCCAGCTCGGGTGCGCCGGCCAGGCCGGGGCAGTGGCCAGATTGCCTTGAACATGACCTTGCGTCACCGGAATATCGATGAACGTGCCACCGGCCAGACGCACTTCCGGGGCACAGGCCGGGTAGGCGCTGCACTCGCGACCTTCAAGAATGCCTGCCGCGGCCAACAGTTGCGCACCGTGACACACCGCGGCGATCGGTTTGCCCGCCTTGTCGAACGCGCGCACCAGCTCCAGAACTTTTTCGTTCAGGCGCAGATACTCCGGCGCACGACCGCCCGGCACCAGCAGCGCGTCATAGTCCGCGGCGTCTACCTTGGCGAAATCGAAGTTCAGGGCAAACAGGTGACCGGGTTTTTCGCTGTAGGTCTGGTCGCCTTCGAAGTCATGGATCGCTGTGCGCACGGTCTGGCCGGCGGTTTTGTCCGGGCAAACGGCGTGTACCGTATGGCCGACCATCAGCAGCGCCTGAAACGGCACCATTACTTCATAGTCTTCGACGTAATCGCCGACCAGCATCAGAATTTTTTTAGCCGCCATGGGGAGGACTCCTCTGGAAAATGCGTGGGCATGCAGGAGTATTCAAGGTAGTCCTTATCCGGGGGGGTGGGTAATAACCAGTTACTACGGTGTCATCGTTCTTCGCGAGCAAGCCCGCTCCCACATTTGATCTTCAGTGTTCGTGAATTATGTGTTCACTGCGGATTAAATGTGGGAGCGGGCTTGCTCGCGAAGGCGTCCTCAAACTGTACGGATAACTCTGCGCCTAGCTGTAACAGAGTGGTTCCTGCAGTTTATGGCTAGATAAAGAAACTTCCTCGCCACCCTGAATCCTGGTCACCCATCATGTCCTCGCGCGAAAACACTGGCATGGCCCTCGGCCTGCTCGGCGTCGTTATCTTCAGCCTGACCCTGCCCTTTACACGGATCGTCGTGCAGGAACTTCATCCGCTGCTCAACGGCCTCGGCCGGGCGCTGTTCGCGGCGATTCCTGCAGCGCTTTTATTGCTGTGGCACCGTGAAAAGTGGCCCACGTGGAAACAGGTCAAAGGCCTGACGCTGGTGATCGCGGGCGTCATTCTCGGTTTCCCGGTGCTGTCGGCCTGGGCCATGCAGACATTGCCCGCGTCCCATGGCGCACTGGTCAACGGCTTGCAACCGCTGTGCGTGGCGCTATACGCCGCGTGGCTGTCCCATGAACGTCCGTCGAAAGCTTTTTGGGCCTGCGCCGCGTTGGGCAGTGCACTGGTGCTCGGATATGCGCTGATCAGCGGCGCCGGCAGCATTCAGTCTGGTGATTTGCTGATGCTCGGCGCGATTGCCGTGGGTGGGTTGGGTTATGCCGAAGGCGGCCGGTTGGCCAGGGAGATGGGCGGCTGGCAGGTGATCTGCTGGGCACTGGTGCTATCGACGCCGCTGCTGATCGGGCCGGTGCTGTACCTGGCGCTGCAACATCAGGGCGAGATTTCGGCCAAAACCTGGTGGGCGTTTGGTTACGTCTCGCTGTTTTCGCAGTTCATCGGGTTCTTTGCCTGGTACGCCGGGCTGGCCATGGGCGGCATTGCCCGGGTCAGTCAGATCCAGTTACTGCAGATCTTCTTCACCATCGCGTTTTCGGCGTTGTTCTTCGGTGAACGCGTCGAGCCGATAACCTGGCTGTTTGCGGCCGGGGTGATCGTGACGGTGATGTTGGGGCGCAAGACGGCAGTCAAATCAAATGTGGGAGCGGGCTTGCTCGCGAAGGCGTCATCACATTCAACATTTTAGTTGGCTGCCAGTCCGCTTTCGCGAGCAAGTCGGATCGCCGCACCGCCGCTCCCACAGGTTTAGAGGAGGCCGTCAGCCCGCAGCAATGTTTCCAGACAATGTTCGCTGATGTGGTAGAAGTCCTTCAGTTCCTGAATCTTCACCAACAGCTGAGCCGGGTCTACCGGCTCGGCGCGTTTGACCGCCAGGATCATCTTGTTCTTGTTGGTGTGGTCCAGCGAGATGAACTCAAAGACCTTGGTCTCATAACCGCAGGCTTCCAGGAACAGTGCACGCAAACTGTCGGTGACCATTTCCGCCTGCTGGCCCAGGTGCAGGCCGTATTGCAACATCGGTTTGAGCAGCGCCGGGCTCTGGATCTGCAGGCGGATCTGCTTGTGGCAGCACGGCGAGCACATGATGATCGAAGCGCCGGACCGAATGCCGGTGTGAATCGCATAGTCGGTGGCGATGTCACAGGCATGCAACGCGATCATCACGTCCAGCTCGCTCGGCGCGACGCTGCGCACATCACCGCATTTGAATACCAGCCCCGGATGCTCCAGCTTGGCCGCCGCGCTGTTGCACAGGTTGACCATGTCTTCGCGCAGCTCGACACCGGTCACCTCGCCCTCGGCTTTCAAGGTGTTGCGCAGGTAGTCGTGGATCGCGAACGTCAGGTAGCCCTTGCCCGAGCCGAAGTCCGCCACCCGCACGGGTTTATCCAGCGCCAACGGCGACGAGGTCAGCGCATGGCTGAAGACTTCGATGAACTTGTTGATCTGCTTCCACTTGCGCGACATCGCCGGGATCAGTTCATGCTGCGCATTGGTCACGCCGAGGTCTTTGAGGAACGGCCGGCTCAGGTCGAGGAAACGGTTCTTCTCGCGGTTGTGCTCGGCGGACGGCACTTCACGCAATTGCTGAGGCTTGCTCTTGAACAGTGAAGATTTGCCCTTTTTGCTGTATTCGAGCTGAGCTTCGTCGGTCAATGACAGTAAATGCGCATTTTTGAACGATGCGGGCAACAGCGCAGCAATGGTTGCCACGCCTTCGGCAAGCGGCAGGTTTTTGGTGATGTCACGGGTCTTGTAGCGGTAGACGAAGGACAGGCATGGCTGATCCTTGACCGTCAGTTGCTTGATGATCAGCCGCTGCAAATCGGCTTCGCCACCGACGTACTTGGCCAGCACCAGTTTGATGAAGGCGTTCTGATCGAGGCTGGTTTGCAGCAGGTCGATGAACTGGGCGTGGTGATCCGGCGCGAGGCTGGCGGGAGTGGCGGTGACAGACATGGGAAAAACGGCCTCGGGCGGTGCGAATCGGGGAATGGCGGGTATTTTAGAGGGGATGGCCGTTCGGGACACGCAGTTATTTGCCGAACGGTGCGAATGAACCCCTGTAGGAGCGAGTTTGCTCGCGAAAGCGGCATGTCAGGCAAAATCAATGTTGACCGTACCGCCGTCTTCGCGAGCAAGCTCGCTCCTTGTATGTTGTCCCTGACTCCAACGAGAGAGGTTACGCTCAAGGAGTCATACAACAGCAAGTGCGTTTCTGGGGGAGGCCGATCGCTCCTGAAGGCAGGATTTGCTCCTGACCTTGTCTGTAGAGAGGCCCCCCCGCCTCATTGCCCACCACGAAGAGTATCGAGAAGCCGACAAGTCGGACTTCGCATTACAAGGTTGCAGTGGCATGAAGTT
>NZ_JAKLSP010000010.1:0-172604 GCF_022014505.1 Pseudomonas sp. PGPR40
GTCTTGGGGCGGGCAGAAAATCCGGGGTTTCCGGGAAACCGAGACTTTTTCATTAGCGCTTCTTGTTCGTCTGGGTTCACCTCGAACCTACTGAAAGTCTCAGAGGCTGGCGCTAGGACGTTTCCCAAAAGCGGCGCTGAAATTTCCTATTTCATGTTGTTGCAGGGGAAGAAGGAGATTTGCTCGGGGCGGCTGTGGCCCGGTAAATGGTGCCGGGAGCCGCGATTTTTTGTAAACCGATCGATCCAGATCAGCCATTTATCTTGGTCAACGTGCGCCAAGATTCAAAGCCGCAGTACGCTGCGCTCTTGGTCTGTGATGGCATCAAGGGTGGCACAGCTAGGCAAGTTGCCACCCGTTGTCTCCCATTCAATTTCAAGCAATACTCCCCACGTTCCCGAAAGGGGCTTGTGAGACTCTGAGGATCCTGGGCAACCAGCCATCGCAGAGCCAGGCAGGTACCGGGCGATGACAAGCCGACCTGTTTGTGAAAGGGCGCCGAAAGGCGCCCTTTGTCATTGTGGCAAGGGAGCTTGCTCCCGCTTGAGTGCGTAGCACTCACAAAATCAGCGGTGATGGTCAGGATTTTGGGGCCGCTGCGCAGCCCAGCGCGAGCAAGCTCGCTCGCCACAGGATAGCGTTCAACTCATTAGCCTCAGCCGAAGCGATCCTCTCACCAGTGCTTTATTGAACCTTCGCCAAATCCCCTTTCAACGCAACGCCCGCCATGATCGCCCCAGCGTGGCACTCATAGGTCTTGGCATCCTTGCGCTCATTTTTCTTGTAGAAGCTGACGATGTTGGTCACGGCATTGGCGCCGGCGTTCTTCGCTGCCTGGTGCAGGCTTATGATTGCTGATTGTGCGACCCATTCGCAGGCCACTTCGTCAGACTTGTTGAAGGCGTTGGTTTTCTTGTTGGTCACGGCACCCGCGCTGACTACGGTGACGTTGCCAGTCGGTGTATTGCCTGCCAGGTAGAATTTCACGCTGCCATCGATTTTGCCGGCGCGGGTTGCTTCGGCGACTGCTTTGTCAAAAGGCAGATACACCGCGGTGTCACGGGCTTGGCTGATGCCCGGCATTGCGCAGATCAGCAGGGTGGTGACGGCAGCGAGTTTCTTGAAGTGCATGGAGGTCTCCTTGACCCTGAGTCATTCGATTACGACCAGCGGCGGAAAATCAACGAGGTGTTGACCCCACCAAAAGCGAAATTGTTGTTCATCACGTACTGGTTGCTCATCTGCCGGAATTCACCGCGCAGGTAATCGAGCTTGCCGCACTGCGGATCGATCTCATCGAGGTTGAAGGTGTGTACGTATTGGTCGCGGTTCATCATTTCGATGCTGAACCAGGACTCCAGCGCGCCGCAGGCCCCCAGGGTGTGACCGAGGAAACTCTTCTGCGAACTGATTGGCATGTGTTTGCCGAACAACGCGCTGGTGGCCAGTGTTTCGGCAATGTCGCCCTGTTCTGTAGCGGTGCCGTGACCGTTCACATAGCCGATGTCGGAAGGCTGCAGCCCGGCGTCTTCCAGTGCCAGCTCCATGGCCCGGCGCATGGTGAGCTGCTCCGGGCGGGTGGCGTGCTGACCGTCGGCGTTGCTGCCGAAACCGACGATCTCGGCATGGATATGTGCGCCGCGTGCCAGGGCGTGTTCGAGCTCTTCGAGCACCAGCATGCCGCCGCCTTCACCGATCACCAGGCCATCGCGACCGGTGTCGTAAGGGCGCGGGCTGGTCTGCGGCGCATCGTTTTTCAGGCTGGTGGCGTAGAGCGCGTCGAACACCATGGCTTCGGTCGGGCACAGCTCTTCGGCGCCACCGGCGAGCATCAGCGGCAGGCGGCCGAACTTGATTGACTCGTAGGCGTAACCGATGCCCTGGCTGCCGCTGGTGCAGGCACTGGAGGTCGGGATCAGCCGGCCAGTGAGGCCGAAGAAGATGCTGATATTCGCCGCCGTGGTGTGCGGCATCATCCGCACGTAAGAGTTGGCGTTCAGGCCTTCGGCCACCGAGTTGAGCAGCATGTTGCCGAACGCCTTGATCTCGTCGGTGCTGCCGGTGGACGAGCCGCAGGAAACGCCCATGCGTCCGTCCTTGATCGACTCGTCGCCCAGCAGGCCGGCGTCCGCCAAAGCCTGTTCAGCCGCGCCCACGGCCAGGCGCGAGACGCGGCCCATGCTGCGCAGCTGCTTGCGGGTCCAGTGGCTTGGTACTTTGAAATCATCGATCGGCCCGGCCAGGCGCGTGTTGAGCTCGGTGAAACGATCCCACTCGTCCATGCGACGGATGCCGCTGCGGTTGGCCGCGAAGTTGGCGGCGATGGTTTCCCAATCGCTGCCCAATGAGGTAATGCCGGCCATGCCGGTGACGACGACGCGCTTCATCAGCACAGGCCTCCGTTGACGGCCAGAACCTGCCGGGTGATGTACGACGCTTCCGCCGACATCAGGAAATTCACCGCACCGGCCACCTCTTCCGGGGTGCCCATGCGTTGCGCGGGGATCATTTTCATCAGTTCTTCCACCGGCACGTTTTCATCGAGCATTGCCGTGTCGATCAGGCCGGGTGCGACACAGTTAACCGTGATTTTGCGCTTGCCCAGTTCGATCGCCAGCGCCTTGGCTGCGCCGATCAAACCAGCCTTGGACGCGCTGTAATTGACCTGGCCGCGATTGCCGATCAACCCGGACACCGAAGTGATGCAGACAATTCGCCCGGCGGCGCGACGACGGATCATCGGCATCATCACCGGGTGCAGCACATTGTAGAAACCGTCGAGATTGGTGCGCATCACCAGATCCCAATCCTCCTCGCTCAGGGCCGGAAAAGCACCGTCACGAGTCAGGCCAGCGTTGAGCACCACACCGTAATAGGCGCCATGGGTTTCGACGTCGGCTTCAAGAATAGCTTTGCAACTGGCACGGTCGGATACGTCGAATTGCAGGACGCGCACGTTGCGGCCCAAAGCTTCCACTTCGGCCTTTACCGCAATAGCGTCCGCCAGACCACTGCGACAGTGCAGCACGATGTCATGCCCGGCCCGGGCCAGGCGCAGCGCAATGGCGCGGCCGATACCACGGCTGGAGCCGGTGACCAATATGGATTCAGCCATCACTCGACTCCTTGGGGTTCATGAAGATATTGCGCGGCCTGAGGTGGGCGAAACACGTTTAGCCGGGCGGTGGCGTGGATGCCGGGGGCGGTGAGGTGGCATTCGAACACACCCATGCCGTTGTCATCTTCCAGCGAGCGTATCCCATGAATGGTCAACTCGGTGCCGGCGGGGAAGTGTTCCACGTTGCATTCGAATTTACGGGTGCCGAGCAGAAAGCCCAGTTCCACCGCATTGCCTTTCTGACGCGCATGGCAGCCGGCGTACGCGGCAACGCTCTGGGCCATCAGCTCGATGCCGACCCAGGCCGGCAGGCTGCCGTCGGGGCGATTGAACAGGCCGCCGGGCTTGACGGTGAGTCGGGTGTGAATCTGCTCGTCATCGAACGACAGGATCTGCTCGATCAGGATCATGTCGCCAGCGTGAGGCAGCAGTTCGGCGAGCGGCCAGGCAATCATGGGGCGTCTCCGATAATCAGGCTGACGTTATTGCCACCGAAGGCAAAGGAATTGCTCATCAGGTAGCGAGGTGCAATGGACGTCAGGTGGTCGGTCGGGGTCACCCAATGCAGGGCCGGTAATTCGGGGTCGGGTTGGCCGTCCCAGACGTGGGGCGGCAGGGCATGTTCACTGTTGGCCGCGTTCAGGCTCAACCAGCAAAACGCAGCTTCCAAAGCACCGGCAGCGCCGAGGGTATGGCCGGTCATCGGTTTGGTCGATGAGCAGGGCACGCCTTGCGGGAACAGCGTCGTCACGGCCAGGCTTTCCATGGCGTCGTTGTGTTGGGTGGCGGTGCCATGCAGGTTCAGATAGCCGATCTGCTGCGGTTGCAGGCTTGCGCGACTCAAGGCTTTGCGCATCGCTTGCAGGGCGCCTCGGCCGGTCGGTTCCGGCGCGGAAATATGGTGTGCATCGGAACTGGCGCCGCTGCCGAGCAGGGCAATCGGTTGGCGGTTACCGGCATTTTTGCTCATCAGAAACAGCACCGCCGCTTCGCCGATATTGATGCCGTTGCGGTTCGCCGAAAACGGGTTGCAGCGTTGTTCGGACACCGCTTCCAGGGCCGAGAAACCGTTGAGGGTCAGCTTGCACAAACTGTCGACACCGCCGCACAACACGGCGTCGCACAGGCCCAGATCAAGCAGTCGTTGGGCGCTCATCAGCGCGCGGGCGCTGGAGGTGCAGGCGGTGGAAATCACATAGGCCGGGCCGCTCAATTGCAGCCAGTCGGCGAGAAACGTCGCCGGCGCGCCAAGTTCCTGTTGCTGATAGTCATAATCGGCGGGGAACTGATGCTCGCGGATGTAATGGGCCAGACCGCTGCTGGCCTCGTGAATACCCGAGGTGCTGGTGCCGAGAATGACGCCGATACGGTCGCGGCCGTAGGTCTGGATTGCTTGCTCGATGTCTTCGCGAATCTGCAGCGCAGCCTCCAGCAGCAATTGATTGTTGCGACTGCTTTGATGCGCCAGCTCAGCCGGAATCGGCGCCAGCTCACCGCGCACCGCCGCCACTGGCAGCGAGCGTTCCACCACCCAGCCGGCCTCGCTGCGCATGCCCGAGCAATCGCCGGCAAACAGATTGCGGGCGACTTCCTGCTTATCGCGGCCCAGGGCGCAGATCACCCCGAGGGCGTTCAGATAAGCCGTCATGGCGTGTGCTCGCCTAACGGAGTGACGCGATAGTGAGGGCCTTGGGATACGTTCAATTCAAAGCTCAATGGTTGTGAATAGCGGATGTTCCAGCGCGGTGGCAAGGACCGTTGCCCGCCATGCTGGAGGGCGGCGGGATAGTTGCCATGTAATTCGCCCGTTGGGGTCAATGCAAACAACAAGGCAGCAAACAATTCCCGGGCTTCCGGATTAGGCGGCAGCAGACCGTCGGCCTGCCACTGGCCATCGATCAGCTTCTGCCGTGCCACGGGAATCCCCAAAGGGTCCATCATCGACCAGCGAATGCTCGGACCTTCACGCTGGATCACCAGCAGCCAGTCCTGACGCTGCTCGGCCATCTGACGTTCGATGTGCAGTTGCAGCGGCAACGCCAGGTTCGGGGTTCGCTCGGGCAGCGGTGCCTGGCTGGTGCAAGCGCTCAGCAACAGGACGCAACCCAGAAGCAGGAAACGGATCATCAGGTACACCCTTCAAGAGGCTTGCGCGCGACTACGTTGACCAGGGTTTCTTCCCGTTGGCCAAAGGGCTTTGGCTGGCGCAGGCCGAAGCGTTCGAGCAGGCCGAAATCCTTGGCGCGACTCCACCACAAGTAAGGGTAAGACACGTTCTGCGGGCCGAATTCAAAACCCTGCCGACGAATCATGTCCAGGTAACCGGCGGCGCTCTTCTGCACGTGCATCGGGTGGCGGAACAACCAGCGAATCACCCACGTATCAATGTAAGCCTCGGTGGACTCGGCGAACAGCAAATAGCCGCCCGGCTTGAGCACTCGATAGAACTCGGCCAGGGCTTGATCCTGTTCGACCAGGTGATGGAAGGTCTGGTGACAGAACAGCAGATCGACACTGGCGTCCGGGACGGCAAGGGTAGCGCAGTCACCGCCGATCAGTTCTACATCCATGCCCTGGCGGGCCGCTTCTTCGCCGCTCAGATTCAGGCTGTGCGGGTCGGCATCCAGACCGATCAGGCGCCGAGGCGCGAAGGTCTGGCGCAGGTACTGGAACGACTTGCCCTGGCCGCAACCGGCATCCAGCAGTACCGGATTGTCGGGCAACGGCGTGCTGAACAGATCGCGCAAATCGTTGATCGCCACGCGCAATACATGGTGCTGCCAGGTGTGACTACGCAGAAACCAGAAACCGAAACGGGTTTCTTCGACGTAGTTGTCGCTCAAGTAACTCATGTCGGATCCTGTGCGCAAAGGTCCGAGATCATCCGCAGTCGACGTTTGGGTTCGCTGACGAACGGGTTGCGCTCATCCCAGGCGTAACCCGCGAGGATCGAGCTGATCATGCGGCGGATTTCCGCTGTGCCGCCCTGATAGAAAATCACATCCTGAAAGGTCCCCGCGTACCAGCCTTCGACGTAGCAACGGAAGGTGTTGACGCCGCGCTTGAGCGGTTCGGCGAACTCGGTCTGCCAGTCGACGCTTTCACCTTGCAGTTGGCGGTGCAGCACGCCGGCGGCCATGCTCGCCGAACGCATGGCGATGGTCACACCGGAGGAAAACACCGGGTCGAGAAATTCCGCGGCGTTGCCCAACAAGGCGAAACCTGGGCCGTGCAGGGTTTTGACGTTGGCCGAATAGCCGCCAATGGTCCGCGCAGGTGTATCCCACACGGCATTGTTCAGCACACCGGCCAGGCTTGGCGTTTCGGCGATGAAGCCGCGCAAGCAGTCGTCCAGATTCTCGGTGCGGCCTTCGAAGTGTTCGGCGGCTGCCACCACGCCCACCGAGCAACGGCCATTGCTGAACGGGATGGTCCAGAACCAGATGTCACGCTGGGTCGGATGGGTGGTGATGAGGATTTTCTCCCGGTCGAAAGCCGGGCTGTCGATACAATCTTCGACGTGGGTAAACACGGCCTGGCGCACCGGGAAGTTCGACGGTGCTTCAAGGTCCAGCAAACGCGGCAGCACGCGACCGTAGCCGCTGGCATCGAGCACGAAATCGGCCTCGACGCGGTATTGGCTACCATCTTCGCGGAGCACATCGAGCTGCGGTTTCGCCAGGCTGAAATCGGCGCTGACAATGGCTTCGCCATAACGGACATCGACACCTTGCAGCTCAGCCTGATCGGCCAGCAGCTTGTCGAAGTCGGCGCGCTGAACCTGGAACGTCGTCGGCTTGCCGTTGGTGAATGTGTCGCCGAAATCGAAGGCGCTGTACTGATCGCCCCAGGCGAACGCCGCACCGTTCTTGCGCTGGAAACCGGCGGCGTTCACCGCCTCGAGCATGCCGGCTTCTTCGACGAAATCCAGGCAGTGGGACAGCAGGCTTTCACCGATGGAAAACCGTGGGAAATGCTGGCGCTCGATCATCAGCACATCATGACCTTTGCGCTTGAGCAGCGCGGCGGCGATGGCGCCCGAGGGGCCGGCACCGATCACCACCACCTGACGACGTTCCATTTCAACTGTTGGCACGGGTGCTCCTTGCCGGGGCGGCGATATTCAAAGGGATTCGGTGCATGCCGGCGAGTGCCGGCAGCAGGGTTGCGATCAGGCCCATCAACATCAGCGCGAAATACAGCGCCGGGCTGATGAGCTGTTGTTGCAGCAGCAGGTTGAGAAAAACGATCTCGCTCAAGCCGCGAATATTCAGCAAAAGACTTTCCCGCCAGCGGCTGGCACCTTCGAACGAGGCACCAGCCCAGCCGAGGCCCAGCCAGTTGCCCAACAGTTTGCTGGCAATCGGCAACAGCAGGAGCGCGGCCAGTTGCACGCCGCCGAGACTGTCGATGGCGCTGTGCACGTTGATCTGCACGATGCCGAACGTGAGGATCAGCGGGATGGCGATCCAGGTCTGCAAACGGTTCATCCACGCCGCCGGTAATGGCAGCACCAATGGCACCTTGAGCGCGGCCATGCACAGCAGATAGCCGATGCCGAAAATCAGCGCATTGAGTTTGAAGTGTTCGGCGACCACCAGCAGCGCGAAGAAGCAGCCGTTGTGCAGCAACGGTTGGCGCACCCCGAGCAGTCGCAGCGACAATGGCAGGCAGGCGCCAGCCAGCGGCAGCAAGAGGCTGCTCAGGTGCAGGCTGCCCTGGGCGAACGCGAACAGGGTCCAGCAGGTCAGATCGATCAGGATCGCGGTTTGCACCAGACGCCGGGTGGCGGCAGGCGGGTAGTTGATGTGTCGCAGGTACAGATACAACACCGGAATCGCGGTGATGGCGAACAGCAGACCAACCGCCAGCGAGCTGATCCACGGCTGCGGCGGCAACAGCCAGACCGCCGTCGCCAGCCCGCAGGCAAACGGAATGCAGAAACTCGGCAGGGCTATTTTCAGGCTCTGGCGTTCCAGCCGCAGGTCGATCACGTCGCTGAGGATGTGCCCCAGCAGCAAGGCAAAGCTCAGGCTGTAGAGGTTTTTCAGCCAGCCCGGCGAGATCAGGTCGGCGCCGCTCAAGTGCCAGCCCGGTTCGATCCAGAAGTACATCAGCAACGGCAGGCCGAAGGTCGCCAGCAGCAACTGGCTGACGATCGGAATCAGACCGAAATGACGACCGATACGGGTGGCCACGGCGAACAACACCAGGGCCATCGCCCAGAACACGGCGACCATCATGCTGCCGGCTCCACGACCGGGGCGGCATGGACTTGGCGTCCGGCCCACGGCGCCAGAATGAAACTGAATGCCAGGCCGAGGCTCACCGACAGGCCGAAGTTGCTCACCGCCGGTGTGCTGGACACCGCCAGCAAGCCGAACGACAACCAAGTGGTCACCGCTGCCAGCAAGGTGCCCAGCAGACTCGCCGCGGCGCCGCCGATCTGTTCGCGCATGAGGATCGCGTAATCGACGCTGATAGCCGTCACCAGCAACAGGCCGAACAGGCTGAACAGCGTCAGCGGCTGACCGAGCCAGCCGAGGCTTGCCAGACTGCACAGAGCCGCCAGCAACGGCAGGGAGACGATTCGCAGCGCGCCACCGAAACCGAATGGCAGGATCAGCACCAGCACGATCAGTACGCAGGAGGCGAGTTTCAATTCAGCGGCGCTGATTTGGGTGGCGGCGAAAACCTGGTTCAATTCACCGAGGCGGTCCACCAGTTCCACGCCCGCCAAGTCCTGCGCCTGGACCCGCAACAGCGCAGGATTGTTCAAGCCTTGCAGACTGACCATCGCAGCCACACCGTCATCGGTCGGCCCCAGCCACAGCGTGCGATAGGGCTCGGCCAATGGGCCCGCCAGCGCTGCGTCGATGTCTTCGACGGGCAGCGCTTGCAACGTTGCCAACTCGGCCTGCAACGCGGTGGCCGGCACGCCGAGGGCGAGCAACGGTTGCCAGAATTGCGGCAGCTTGCTCAGTGCTTCACGCACTTTGCGCTGTTCGCTCGGTGGGCTGACCAGTTGGTTGAGCGACAGATAGCCCTGAAGTTTTTCCAGATTGACCAACTGATCCAGACGCTCGCTCAGTGCCGTCAGACGTTCGAGCAGTTCCTGCTGATTGGACGCGCGCACCAGGAAGAACTGGCTGGTAGGTTGATAGCCGGTGATGCGTGCGATGGTCTGGGCCTCGTCAGTCAGTTGCTGCGGCGTGCCGACCCATTGGCGAATATCGTTTTTGCTTTGCAGCTGCAACAGACCGCCGACACAGAAGGCGATCAGCAGTGCCAGCAGTACTGGCGTGCGCAAGTATTTCAGCAGCGATTCACGCAGCTCCAGCAACTTCTCGGCGATGCGCATCGGCCATTGCGCCGGTCGCAGATCCACGCCCTTGAGCAGCGCCGGCAACAGGCACACTGCCGACAGGTAGGCGCCCACCAGGCCGGCAGCGGAGAACACGGCAATCTGGGTCAGGGCCGGAAACGGCGTCCAGGCCAGGGCCAGGTAGCCGATGCAACTGGTGATCAGGCTCAGTGTCAGCCCCGGCAGGGTCAGGCGCAACGCCGGCCAGCTGTGCCAGGGTTTCAGGCTCCAGCTTTTCGAGAGGTAATGCAGCGGGTAATCCACCGCCACGCCGATCAGGCTTGAACCCAGCACCAGCGTCATCACATGCATGTGACCGAACAGCGCCACGCAGGCCACTGCGCCGAACAGCATGCCCACCAGCACCGGGACGAACGCCAACAACACCCGCCAACGCCGGAAGGCCAGCAACAGCAGCAACAGAATCCCGACCGTGGCGCCGCCGCCGACCCAGGTCATCTCGCGAGCGGCTTGCCGTTGCCCGCTGGCGGCGTACAACAGGCCGCTGGCGGCGAGTAGTTGCACATCCGCCCGGGAGGCTTCTTCGCGACTGTACTGGAGCAGGTCGGCCACTTGCAGCGGCAGGCTCATGTCGAACGCGTTGCCGGCGGTTCGCGCCCGCAGCATCACCCAACTCTTGCCGTCGGCATCGGCAACCAGCGCACCGCTGCCGATGTCCAGTTGCACCAAACCATGCTGTGGCTGGCTGTTCTGGATACGTCCGGTCAGGCCGAGCCAATCGTCCTGGCTCGGCACCAGGCTGAAGCCGGTGAATGGGTCGAACAGGGCTTGTACCCGTTGCTGAATAAAGGCGTCGGGGTGTTCGATGAGTTGCTGCCGGTCGGCCACGGACAGCATTGCCAGTCGGCCTTGCAGCAATTGTGTGCGGAGCGCCGGCAAGTCGGCCTGCAGGTTCCACTGGACCTTTTCGAAGACGCCGCTGGCCTGCCACTGCTCGCCCAGTTTTTGCGCCATGGCGATGGCTTGCTGGCGCTCTTTATGGCCGACCAGCACCAACATTTCCCGGTTCAGCGGTTCTTGCATGCGTTGTTCGGCGCGCAGTTCCAGCGCGTCCGGCGCGGTGCCTGGCACCAGTTCCATCAGGTTGGCCGACAGCGGCGCGTCGTCACGCCATTGCCAGCCGGCGAGCGCGAGCACCGCCAGCAGCAGGATCAGAAACAGCCGCGGCAGCATGCGTTCACTCGGCAAAGTCATGTTGCTCCGCATCGCTCAAAGGTTGTAAGCGGGTGCTGTCCTGCATGCGCAACAGGGTTCGGTCACCCTGGGTTTCGAGCAGCTCGATGCTGTGCACCAGTTCGCCGCCGTCAATGTTGATCTGATTGAACACCTGCTTGAGCAGCATCGAGCGCGGGGTCAGGGTCAGCTTCCAGTTCTGTGCATCGCCGCTCAGCGACAGTTCGAAATCCCGTTGCAGGCCACTGCTGTCGCCTTGCAGCACCGCGAGGAACAAACGGTTCTGTTCGGCGCCGGCACTCTTGTTCGGCAACATTTGCCAGCCGTTGGCGTCACGCCGGGCAATGCCCTTGTCGCTGATGCGGTAGTCCTGTTGCAGCGGGGTTTTCAGCAACCAGAGCAGGCCGTGATTCTTCGCCAAAACGAAGGTGCCTTTGCTGGTCAGCGGCTGGGGCAGGGCGCGCAGGTGTTTTTCCTGGATGAAGCTGCCGTGGATCACATCGGGCTTGGCCAGTTGATCGCTCAACTGCTGTAGATCGAAAGCCTGGGCCAATGATGAAAGCCCGAGCAACGCTAAAGCGCCAAGGCATTTGAACAGCGAGTTCATGGCAGCATCCTTTCAACCGCGTCGGTGAACACCTTCGGCGAAGCCAACTGCATTTCGCGGCTGCTCATGTCGACGGCGACCTGCACTGAAACAGCGCGGGTCAAACGTTCACCGGTTGCAAGATCGCTGATCAGGTAATTGATCTTCAGACGGTTTTCCCACTCCACCAGACTGGCGCGCACATTCAACTTCTGGCCGAACACGGCGCCACGCACATAGCGCAGCTGCAAGTCGATCACCGGCCACGCGTAACCCGACGCCACCATGGCGTCGTAGTTGTGGCCGATCTTGTCCAGCAGCGCACAGCGGGCGACTTCCAGGTATTTGACGTAATGGCCGTGCCAGACCACGTTCATGGTGTCGACGTCAAAGAACGGTACGAGGATTTCCGTGTCGGTGTGAAGCACTCCCTTGCTACGCATGCAGCCTCCAGTGTTGTTCGGCGATGCGTTGCAGGCACAGGCGCAATTCGCCTTCCAGAGCACGGTCTTCGATGACCGGCGGGAAGTCCTTGGCCAATTCTTCATGCATCGCGGCCAGGGCCGGTGGCAGTGGACGCGCGTCTTCAGCCTGGCCGCGTAGCCAGACGCCTTGGTTGGCGGCGAGCAAGGTGGCGGCGGCGACCTGTTCGGTCAGCTCCAGCACGCGGATGGCGTCGCGGGCAGCGATGGTGCCCATGCTGACTTTGTCCTGGTTGTGGCACTCGGTGGAGCGCGAAAAGACGCTGGCCGGCAGGGTGTTTTTCAGGGCCTCGGCGGTCCAGGCGCTGGTGCCGATCTGCACCGCCTTGAAGCCATGATTAAGCATCGCGCGGTCGGCGGTGGCGCCGGACAGATTGCTCGGCAAGCCATGGTTGTAACGCTCGTCCACCAGCAGCGCGAGCTGACGATCAAGCAAATCGGCGACGTTGGCCACCAGGTTTTTCAGGCTGTCCATGGCAAACGCAATGTGGCCGCCGTAGAAGTGCCCGCCGTGCAGCACGCGTTCGGCTTCGGCGTCGATGATCGGGTTGTCGTTGGCGCTGTTGAGTTCGATCTCGATGAACGAGCGCAGCCAGTTCAGGCTGTCTGCCAGCACACCGAGCACGTGCGGCGCACAACGCAGGGAATAGCGGTCTTGCAGGCGATGCAGCGGCGCGGTCGGCGCATCGATCGCCAAATCCTTGCGCAGCCACGCGGCGACTTGCATCTGCCCTGGATGAGGTTTGGCGGCGAACAGACGCTCGTCGAAATGCTCCGGGTTGCCCTGTAAAGCGACCACGTTCAGCGCGGTGATGCGCGTGGCCAGTTGCAGCAGGTAATCAGCGCGGGCGTAAGCCAGGCAGGCGAGGCCGGTCATTACGGCAGTGCCGTTCATCAGCGCCAGCGCTTCTTTCGGACGCAATACCAGCGGTTCCCAACCCAGTTCGCTGTGCACATCGACGGCTTGTCGACGCTCACCACGGAACATCACTTCGCGCTCGCCGGACAAGGTTGCGGCGACGTAGGACAGCGGCGTCAGATCACCACTGGCGCCCACCGAACCTTCTTCCGGAATCAGCGGCAGAATGTCGTGTTCGAGGAAGGCTTGCAGACGCTCCAGCAGTTCCACGCGTACCCCGGAAACGCCGTAGCAAAGCGATTGCAAACGCGCCGCCAGCACCGCGCGGGTGGCTTGGGCGTCGAGCAGTTTACCCAGGCCGCAACCGTGGAAGGTATACAGATGACGGGGCAGGGCTTCGACGTGGTGCAGCGGCACCGCCACCACGCAGGAGTCGCCATAACCGGTGGTCACGCCATAGATCACGCCTTCCTTGTCCAACAGGGAATCAAGGAATTGCGGACCCTTGGCGATGCGCTGGCGAAACTCGGGGTCGCCCTGCAACTGCGTCGGCACCTGACGGTTGGCCAGGGCCAGCACGTCTTCGATGCGCAAAGGGAGTTCGCCGAAGGTTACCGGCTCAAGCATTGGCGTCGTCATCGGTCTTCCAGAAAGGGTAAAAGTTGAACCATTGTTGGGGTGCTTCGAGGCAATAGTGACCCAGGCGTTCGGCGTAGCGGGAGGCCCACTGATGAATGACCTGTTCGCGGTCGCTGCGTTTCCACACCACTGCCTCGGTGAACGGTTCGAGGGTCAGTCGATAGTCGCCCGTCGGTTTCTTCAGGCACAGCAGCAAATTGACCGGGCATTTCAGCAGACCGGCCAATAGCCACGGGCCTTGGGGAAAGGCTGCCTGATGCCCAAGAAAATCCACTGTCACGCTGCGCCCGCCATGTAACGGCACGCGATCGCCGGCAATCGCCAGCCATTCGCCGCGCTCCAGGCGTTCATGCAGTTGCAGCATGATCACCGGGTCCAGCTCGCTGACCTGAATCAGCCGCAGATTGGTCGCTCCGGCTTCGCCCAACAGACGGTTGAATTGTTCGGCATGCTTGGTGTGTACCAGCACGTTCATGGTGACTTTCTCGCCGATCTCGGCCAGCGCCCGGCAGACCTCGAGATTGCCCAGGTGTGCGCCCACCAGCATTTGTCCGCGTGTGCCGCGCAGTTTGTTGCGTAGCAACGCCGGGTCGATGATTTCGATCTGCTCGATGCTCAGTTTGCCGTTCCACACGTCGAGCTTGTCGAGCATGGAGTCGGCGAAGGCCATGAACTGACCGAACACCCGCCAATGGGTCGGGCGCAATTCGCGCCGACCGCTCCAGTCGGCGAGCCGCTGCTGGTATTGCCAGGCGCTTTGGCGGGCGCTGCGCCCGAACAGGAAAAAGTACAGGACGATGCCGTACAGCAACGGGCTCAACAACCGACGGCCCAAGACTTTTGCGCAAAGCGCAGTGAACTTCATCAACCAGAAACTGCCGCGCTCCTCACGGTCGGCCCAGTGCTGTTTGTCTGCGTTGCCGCTCATGCTCGCCACCGTCGCCAGAGGATCACCGGTGCCCGCAACAACATGCCGAAGAACAGCCGGGTGTGCATGCCCGAAATCAGTACATTGTCGTGGAACAGGCGGAAATGCGAGACGCCATCCAGCGGGTAATGAACCCTGGTTTTCAGCCACTGCATCGGCTGATTGCGCCAGGCCAGGCGCACCAGAATGTCGGAGTCGAAGTCCATGCGTTTGCCGATTCTGGCCGAGTCGATCAGGGCCAGGGTTGGCGGTAATGGGTAGACGCGGAAGCCGCACATGGAATCGCGAATCTGCAACGACAGGGTGTTGAGCCAGACCATCACATGAGTCAGGTACCGGGCGTACAAACGACCTTTCGGCACGCTGGCGTCGTATTGCGGATAACCGCAGATTACCGCCTCAGGATGAGTGCGCGAATGCTCGATGAAGATTTTGACGTCTTGCAGGTCATGCTGGCCGTCGGCGTCCACCTGCAAGGCATGGCTGAAGCCCAGGCGCGAGGCTTCCCGCAGGCCGGTCATTACCGCGCCGCCCTTGCCTTGATTGATGGTGAGCCTGATCAGGTAAACCCGATCACGCTGCGCCAGTTGGTCAAGCACCTTGGCACAGGCCGGGCTGCTGGCATCGTCCACCAGAATGCACGGCAGGCCACTGGCAAGCAGCGCATCGAGCACGGCGGTGATTGCGGTTTCGTGGTTGTAGACCGGGATTACGGCGCAGGGGTTATGCATCGCTGGCAGCCTCCAGCAAAATCCGCCCGCTGGAGCAGGTGGCGGTTTCATTGCGATAGGCGAAATACAATTTACTGCGCGCCGAGTCGAAGCGCAGGTGCAACTGGATTTCATCGCCGGGACGCACCAGTTGCTGGAATTTCAGCACTTCCATGCCGGCGAATTTTGCCGGCAGATCCATCAATTGCTGGCCCAGGCTCAATGCCCATTCCACCTGCACCACACCGGGCAATACCGGCGCCCGGGGGAAATGGCCGCTGAAGTAGGCCAGGTCTGGCGGGACGGCCAGTTGCAGGCTCCACTCGCCATCGACTTCGACCTGCTCCAGCACTTGCGCCGCCTTTGGCCGAGGTGTCAGCAGCAAGGCTTCAACTTCGGTCTGGGGCAGTTTGCCTTGCGCGTTCAGCGGCAGCTGCCGCAACAAACGCCAGCGGCGTGGCAGGGCCAGCGTTTCACAATGTTGACTCAGATGCTGACGCAAGGCTTGAGTGAAGCTGCGTCGCCCCTGATTACGCAACGCATGCAGGCCTCGTTCGCTGAGCACCAGCAGCGCACCCAATGAGGCGCGATTTTCCTGAATCACACCGAGGCGCGCTTCGGCGACCCAGGCGTGAGCCATCAGCGCTTGTTCGAGCATCGGCAGCGAGATACGTTTTTCTTCCAGTTTGACGATTCGGTCCAGCCGTCCCAACAGCTCGAAACGACCGTCGGCGGCCATGCGCGCGGCATCGGCGGTGTGCTCGATATGGCCGGCAGGCAAGTACGGTGACGCAACAAGCAGGGCGCCATCGCTGTCCTGGCTCAGCGCAACATCGGCGAAGGTCTGCCAGAGATTCTGGCCCTGACGCCAGGCGATGCCGCCGGTTTCCGAGCTGCCGAAAATTTCGGTCGGCCATTGTTGCAGGCGTTCGTACAGGCTTTGCGCCGCTTCGGCGGGCAACGCGCCACCGGAGGAAAATACTCGGCGCACTGCGCTCAGCGCTGGCCAGTCGAGGTTGTCGCCCATGCGTTTGAGCAGCGCCGGGCTGGCGACCCAGGCGAAGGCCAGGTGTTCGCGGCTGGCGCGTTGCAGGTCTTCCGGGAAGGCCAGTTGTGTACGCACAAACGAACGCCCGGCGCACAATGGCCATAGCACCCGAAACAGCAAGCCGTAGATGTGCTGCGTGGCGACGCTGCCGATGATGCAGGCCTCACCCAGATCTGCGCCCCACAAGTGCTCCAGCGCTTCGACTTCATTGGCCAATTGGCGCAGGGTTTTGTCGATGCGCTTGGGTTCGCCACTGGAGCCGGAGGTGCACAGGCTCAGCTGACAGCGATCCAGATCCAGCGGGTTGGCCGGCAGCGGTGGATGTCGATAATCGCTCAGGTGCGCATCGTCGGCGTGATCGGTCAGCCACAGATCGACGTCGGTCGACCAGCGCTGGCGAGTCTGCGCTTGCAGGTCGGCGGGCAGCAGCACGCTGATCCCGGCACGCCAGGCGCCGAACAGGGCAATGGCCAGGTCGGCGGCGTCCTCAAGGTGCACGGCGATGCGCTGTACCCCCTGAGCTTGCAGGCCAGCCGCCAGGCTCAGGGCCTGTTCGCACAATTGCGCGTGATTCAACGCCGGTTCCACCGTCACGGTGCGGTCCGGCCGAGCCTTGAGCAATAGTTGCTCAAGTGTTATCCAATTCATGGGCGGCCTCTTACCCGTTGTCGTATGAGCCATTCAATGGCAAACATCAGGCCGATCAATCCATAGGAGATCAGGCCGGTGTACAACATCCACCAACTCAGCGGCGCCCAAAGGGTCAGGGCGGCGGCGCACAAGCCGTTGCAGAGAAAAAACACGCTCCAGGCAATCGTCACCTGGCGGGTGTAGCGAATGGCCCTGGCCGGTAATTCCGGTTCTCGCAGACGGGCCAGGCGTTCGATCATCGGCGGGCCATATTTCAGGCTCAGGCCGAACAGCACCAGCATGAACGCGCTGATCAGCACCGGATACCAGCGCAGCAGCACCGGACTGTCGAATAGAGCCAGCAGCAGGCAAAACCCGATGGCGACCGTGGCCATCCACAGGCTTCCGGGGCGCCGCACGCCGGTCAGCGCTCGCGCCAGCCACAGGCTACCCAGCAGCAGACCGAACTGCCACGGGGCAAAATGTTCCATGCCGAAATACACCGCAAAGGGGTACAGCAGGCCTGCCAGCAGCAGGCCGAGGCCGATCAGTCGGCTCATGCGGCCGGTTGAACCAGACGGTAGACCGCCTCGACCACGTCGCTGACGGTACGCACCGATTTGAATTCTTCGGCGGCGATTTTCTTGCCGGTCTGGCGTTTGATGTGATCGATCAGGTCGACCGCATCGATGCTGTCGATTTCCAGATCCTGATACAGGTTGGACCCCAGGCTGATGCGCTCGGGCTCCAGCTCAAAGAGTTCGACCAGAGCATCGCGCAGGGTATTGAAAATATCGTCACGAGTTTGCATGGTCCGGTCTCAAGCTGCCTGTTTTGCAGTGACGAACGCCGCAAGGCTCGCCACGTTGGTGAAGTGATTACGGGTGTCCTTGGCGTCGGCATCGATTTTGATGCCGTACTTTTTCTGGATCGCCAGGCCGAGTTCCAGGGCATCCACCGAGTCCAGGCCCAGGCCTTCGCCGAACAGTGTCTGGTCATCGCCAATGTCGTCGACGCTGATGTCTTCGAGGCCCAGGGCTTCGATGATCAATTCTTTGATTTCCAGCATCAGGCTATTAGGTTGCAGATCGCTCATCTTCGGCGAGCTCCTTGATAAAGTAAGAGTGCAAATAGTCGTTGAGCTTGCGCGAGGCCTGAGGCGCAGGTCCTTGCGTAGCGAAAGCCTGTGGGTCTATATCGGCCCCGACGCGAAAACTGAAGTGCACGCGGCGTTTGGGGATCCGATACCAGGGTTCGGCCTTGGTCAATGTAGTCGGGCTGACCTTGATGATCACCGGGGTGAGGATTCTCGCACCGCGCAGGGCGATTGCCGCGCCCCCCCGATGAAAGGCCGGCGGTTGACCGGGTTGAGTGCGGGTGCCCTCGGGGAAAATGATCAGGGTCTGACCGCTTTTCAGCGCGTCGGCAGCGGCGTCGAGCATGTCCATGCTTCCGTCGTTGCTGATGTAGTCGGTGCGGCGTAGCGGACCGCGGGTGAACGGATTTTCCCAGAGGCTTTTTTTGACCACGCAGTTGGCGTGGCCCACCAGGCCGATCAAAAACACCACATCGATCAGCGAGGGGTGATTGGCGACGATCATCTGGCCTGGCCGTCCGAGCTTGTCTGCCCCCTGAATGTCGTAGGTCAGCACGCCAGTGCGAGCCATGAACCGAATGAAAAACCAGAAACAGCGGCTGACCGTCTGTCGTGCCCGCTGACGATGGGCCAGGGCGTCTCCCGGCAGGCAGTTCAACAGCGGGAACACCACCAGTCGCAAGCATAGGCCGCCCAACCCGAACAGGGTAAAGCTTGCCGCAGTGGCCAGCAGGCGCCAGTAATAGGCGTCGCGGTTTTTATCGGTTACGGGTTGCGTTGCCAGGTCCATACACGATTTTTCCAGGCATGTTGGCAGGTTGTCTGCTGGCCGAGCAGGGTACGCAACAGGTTCAGGGCATGCGGCCAGTGGGCTTTGGACAACGCTTGCGAGGTGCTGTTCAGCGACAGCTGCCACTGATTACCGGGCGTGATCAACAGGCCGACCGCGTAAGGGAATGGCACATCGTCGATCCAGGCCGAATAGGCTGCGGGCGGTTGCTCTTCGGTCACTATCAGCAGTACGGCGGGTGCGCCTTCGGCAAGCAGCGCCGCCGCCTCCAGCATGCCGTATTCAAGGCCATCACCGGCTGCGGCGAGGGCGGTCATTTCGCTGGTTTCACCGCGCATGATCGACCACAGTCCAATGACCGCATTGTGCACCGACAGGCTGAACTGGGTCGGCGACAAGGGTTGATCGGTCGCCAGATCGCTGAGAATTTCGAATGTGCGCGGGGTCTCGCCGTGACGGGAAATAAAGACCAACGGCAGGTCCTGGCGGCCATCAGCCAACGGCCAGCCGACACTGAACGCCATCCGCGCCAGACGGCTGAGTCGCCGACGCTGCATGGCCGGCAGAAACGACACATCGGGGGCGGCATCGCTGCGCTCGGGCACGACCGGTTGTCGGCTCCAGGCTTGCCAATCATCCACGCTTTCAAGCCCAGGGGCCCACGCGCGCCATTGGGCGATGTTGAAGTTGATCACAGACATTTCATCCCGCCCCTGCGGGCTTTCTTTGACGCGGTGAGTCGCAAAGAAACGCAGCTGACCTTATGTGGCGCTTAACGCCGAATGGCGCGCATTATCCCGGTGCGACGGGTGTGTTAGCAAATGCTGGTTACATTTTGCGCAACGAAATGTACCGTCTCGTTCGCGAAAAAAAGCTGTCGTTTAGCCAGTGTCCACATTGCGTCGGACATGTCTGTCGGCTCGATCGGCTGGCGATGGACGTGTTGGCGGCTTTTTCCGTCGGATATTTACCAATGACTGTGTGGTCCAGATGCCAGCGAGGTAGCTAAGCAGCGCCGTGGACTACTACACTCGGTCATTCTTTGATACACGGAGGTTTTGACATGCGGCGCGTGGTGTTCAATCAGAAAGGTGGCGTGGGCAAGTCAAGCATTGCCTGTAATCTGGCGGCGGTCAGTGCCAGCGAAGGCTATCGGACGCTGTTGGTGGATCTCGATGCTCAGGCCAACTCCACTCAATACCTGACGGGACTCACCGGTGATGATATCCCGATGGGGATCGCTGACTTCTTCAAGCAGACTCTGTCCTCCGGGCCGTTCTCGAAGAAAAACCAGGTCGACATTTACGAAACCCCATTCGACAACCTTCACGTCGTCACCGCCACCGCAGAGCTGGCTGACCTGCAGCCCAAGCTTGAGGCCAAGCACAAGATCAACAAGCTGCGCAAATTGCTCGAGGAGCTGGACGGCGATTACGACCGAATCTATCTCGATACGCCGCCAGCGCTGAATTTCTATGCCGTTTCGGCATTGATCGCCGCTGATCGTGTGCTGATTCCCTTCGACTGCGACAGTTTCTCGCGTCAGGCGTTGTATGGCCTGTTGGCGGAAATCGAAGAATTGAAGGAGGACCACAACGAAGGGCTGGAAGTCGAAGGCATTGTTGTCAATCAGTTCCAGGCCCGCGCCAGTTTGCCTCAGCAAATCCTCGACGAACTGATCGCCGAAGGGCTACCGGTGTTGCCGGTGTACCTGGCCAGTTCGGTACGCATGCGCGAATCCCACCAAGCTAATACGCCGCTGATCCACCTCGACCCGCGGCATAAACTGACCCAGCAGTTCGTCGACCTGCACAATCTGCTGGAAAATGCCTGAATCGCCCCTGTAGGAGCGAGCGGTGCGGCGGTCCGACTTGCCCGCGAAGAGGCCGGCACATTCGAAATCATCGTTGCCTGACACGACGCCTTCGCGGGCAAGTCGGACCGCCGCACCGCTCGCTCCTACATGATGGGCGGTGGGTTCAAATCCCCTGACTGCGCAACCAGCTCATCAACTGCGCTAACGGGAAAGCTCCGCTCTGGCGAGCCACTTCCCGGCCATTCTTGAACAGAATCAGGCTCGGGATCGAGCGAATCCCCAATTGCGCCGACAATTGCTGATTCGCCTCGCTGTCCAGTTTGGCCAGCCGACACTTGCCCGCCAATTGCCCTGCCGCCTGCTCGAACACCGGCGCAAACGACTTGCACGGCCCGCACCAGTCCGCCCACACATCCACCAGCAACGGCAGGTCGCCCTTGATCTGACTGGCGTAATCGCCTTGCTTCAATTCGAACGGTTTGTTCAGCAAGACCTCGGCCTTGCAGCGGCCGCATTTGGGATGGTCGTTGAGGCGCTCGGCGGGGATGCGGTTGAGGCCGTTGCAGTGGGGGCAGGGGATTAGGAGTGGGTCGGTCATGAGGGTGGTCCTGTTAAGAAGCCGATTACCTCTATTTGGAGACGTTTGCTCATGTTTTCAATCGTGCAGCGTCCTGCGATGTAACTAGGCTGGGTTGTACTGAGCGACACCGTTGGTCTGCTTAGAATTATCGCAACTTGCGATATTTTTGATCTGTGATTAACTTCCATAGCAGAATGCGATAAGGATGTTGCATGCATGTATTCACCGAAAAACCAATCCGTGAGGCCAAGGAAAAGTGGCCGCAGGTAGCCAATGCACTAGAGCAGTGGTATCGACTCGCCAAGGGGAGTACCCCGGGAGACTTCGCGGCGATGAAGGCGATTTTTCCCGCGACTGACAAAGTCGGAGAGTTTCATGTGTTCGACATTGGTGGCAATAAGTTACGGCTGATCGCTTTCGTCAGGTGTCGGTCTCAAAAGCTTTACATCAAGCATGTGCTGGATCACCGCGAATATGACCGCGGTAAATGGAAGGAGGGAAGGGCATGAGTATTCTGATCAAAAAGGCTGTCGAGCATTGGGAGTTCGTTTCTCCATTGCTTCGAAAACCAAAAAACGAAGACGACTATGACAGGTTGGCGCAGGCACTCGATGAATTGCTTGAAATGACCGGCGATGATGAGTCGCACCCGTTGATGAGCTTGGTGGACATTATCGGTGACTGGATTGCGGAGTGGGATCGCAAACACCACCCTATGCGCGAGGCCTCTGGTGTGGAGGTTCTCGGCTACATGATGCGCGAACACGGCCTCAGTCAGAGCGATCTGCCCGGTGTTGGCACCCAATCGGTGGTTTCCGAGATCTTGAGCGGCAAGCGTCAGCTCAACCTGCGGCAGATCCGCTGGTTAGCCGAACGCTTCGGTGTGTCAGTGGAGACGTTTATCTGACCCGCCTCACGACGAACAACTGATCTCCAGATGCTTGCCCCATTCCGGCGGCCGCTCGGCATAGCTCTCCATTCCAGGTTGTTCCTCGAACGGATTGCTCAATACCGAGTGCAGACGACGAACTTCCGCATAGTCGCCACTTTCCGCGGCATCGATGGCTTTCTGCGCCAGATAGTTACGCAGGATGTACAGCGGATTGACCGCGTGCATGCGCTTGCGGCGCTGTTCTTGATCAACCACGCCTTCACGAGCAACCCGGGCGATGTAGAGCGCGCCCCACGCATCGAAGCCCTTGATGTCGACGAAGTCATCGCGCAAACGGGCGACGGCCAGTTCGGGTGACTCATCCCCCAGGCGGCGAAAGAACAGGCTGTAGTCGACGCCGCTGTTCTGCATCAGTTGCAGCAGATGCTCCAGCAGTTTCTGGTCGTCGTCTTCGGCAGTGGTGAGACCGAGGCGGCGGCGCATCAGGTCCAGATAGTGGGCCTGGAACAGTGGCAGGTACAGGCCGAGGGTTTCGCGCAGGGCTTCGACGCTGATGAACGGCGTCAGGGCCTGGGCGAGGGCGCTGAGATTCCACTGGCCGATCGGTACCTGGTTGCTGAAGGAGTAGCGGCCCTGATCATCGGAGTGGTTGCAGATGAAGTGAGCGTCGAAGTCGTCGAGGAAGGCGAACGGGCCGAAGTCGAAGGTGATGCCGAGGATCGACATGTTGTCGGTGTTCATCACGCCGTGGCAGAACCCGTAAGCCTGCCATTTGGCGATCAGCTCGGCGTTGCGTTCGACGATTTCGCGGAACATCGCCAGATACGGTTCCGGCTGTTCCAGGCAGTGCGGGAAATGCATGGCCAGCACATGGTCGCCGAGTTCTTTTTGCTGCTCGGGGCGCTTGGTGTAATAAAAGAATTCGAAATGCCCGAAGCGCACATGACTCGGCGACAGGCGCAAGACCATGGCCGCGCGTTCCTGTTTCTCGCGCCAGACCGGCGTGTCGGAGCCGATCACGCACAATGCGCGAGTGGTGGGAATGTTCAGGGCATGCAGGGCTTCGGAGGCGAGAAATTCGCGAATCGACGAACGCAGCACCGCCCGTCCATCGCCCATGCGTGAGTAAGGCGTCTGACCGGCGCCCTTGAGGTGCAGGTCCCAATGCTCGCCGGCGTCGTTATAGACCTCGCCCAGCAACAGGCCGCGACCGTCGCCCAACTGCGGGTTGTAGGACCCGAACTGATGCCCGGAATAGACCATCGCCCGCGGCTCGGCTTCGGCCCAGAGCTTGTGACCGCCGAATAGCTCGGCAAACACCGGTGTCTGGGCCTGCGCCGGGTCCAGGTCAAGCAGCGCCATGGCGGCGGGGCTGGCGACCACCAGTCGCGGAGCGGCGATGGGCTCGGGCAGCACATGGGTTGAGAACGCGTCGCCCAGGCGGGCGAAGCGATTGTCGAAGGTCAGTTCGTCGAGGGCTTTCAACGGCCATCTCCAGCAGAATGTCCGAGCATTCTGCTAGGGATAGAGCCCTTAGTCGAGTTCGACCGTCGGAGGCTCTCGGTGCGATTTGCTGTCGGGCAGCGGCACGATGGTTTTGGTTTCCGGCTCGACCGGCACCATTTTGTATTCCTGGCCATGAAGGTTCTTGAGATAGACCTCCATTTGCCGGAACGAGATGTTGATCTTCTGCTTCTTGAACTCGCGATTGATAAAGCGGTTGACCTCATCAAGTACCGGGTTGCGGTCGCCAAGATCGCGCACATGCATGCGCAACTCATGGTCGAGGGTGCTTTCGCCGAAGTTCAGGAAGTACACGTGGGGTTCCGGGTCCTTCAGCACGCGCGGGTTGTCGCGGGCTGCCTTGAGCAAGAGCTCTTTCACCAGGTCCAGGTCCGAGCCATAGTCGACGCCGAGCTTGAGAGTCACCCGGGTGATCGTGTCGGTCAGGGACCAGTTGATCAGTTGCCCGGTGATGAACGTCTTGTTCGGGACGATGATGTCCTTGCGGTCGAAGTCGGTGATGGTCGTGGCACGGATGCGGATCTTGCTCACCGTGCCGGACAGGTTGCCGATGGTGATGGTGTCGCCGATCCGCACCGGGCGTTCGAACAGGATCATGATGCCGGAGATGAAGTTGGCGAAGATCTCCTGCATCCCGAAACCGAGGCCGACCGACAGCGCTGCCACCAGCCATTGCAACTTGTCCCAGCTCACGCCGAGCGTGGACAGGGTCGAGACGAAACCGATGCCGGCGATCACATAGGACAACAGCGTCGTCGTGGCGTAGGCACTGCCCTGAGCCAGGTTCAGCTTCGACAACACAAACACTTCCAGCAAACCTGGCAGGTTGCGAGCAAGCGCCAGGGTGATGCCAATGATGATCAATGCGCCGATCATGTCACCGATGCTGATCGGCACCATGCTCATATTGGCGCCGGTGCCGCTGGTGTATTCGTAAAGGGTGATGTTGTCCAGGTACGAAAATACCGAGATCAGATCGGACCAGACCCAGTACAGCGCCGCGATGAAACCGCCGAGCAGCGCCAGGCGAATCAGTCGCAGTGACTGTTCGTTGACCTTCTCGATGTCCAGGGTCGGCTCTTCGATCACCGCTTCGCCATCGCCCGCTTCTTTGGCCGCCTGGCGTTTGGCAAGCGCTCGCTGATAGGCCAGGCGCCGTGCCGCAACGCTGAGGCCGCGCACGAAGGTCGCTTCGATCACCAGCCAGAACATCAACAGGTAAAGTGTGTTGATCAACCGGTCGCTGAGTTTCAGTGCGGTGTAGTAGTAGCCAAAGCACACGGCGATGAACAACGCGATCGGCAGAGCGGTAAAAAGGACTGCCAAGGCCTTACGGAACAGCGATGTGTTTTCGTGGGTCGGGCTGCTGATCAGCAGACGGCTGAGTAACCAGGCCATCAAGGCGTAGCAGGTCAGCACCACTGGCATGCCGAGCACGTCGTCGGCCAGCGCTGCCGGTTGCAGTTCGGCGACAGCCACCACGGTTACCAGAGCCATCACCACCAGGCCGAGTCGGCGTATCCAGCCCTGAAGGAATTCGACCTGGGGTTTTTCCCAGCGGAAATGCAATTCGGCGACGCCGCCCGGCGCGAGAATGCGGTAGGCGGTGTAGAACACCAGCCAGGCCTGGGCCATTTGCAGCAGCGCCGCACCCATATTGGCGTTCTGCCCGCGTGCATCGATCTGCAAGGCCAGACCGCATAAGGCCAGACCCAGGGAGACCGGCATCGCCAGCAGGATGTTGATCAGAATCGCTTGCGGTGTGTGCCACTGGCTGTCGCGCTTGAAGTGGCCGATGTCCAGGTGAACTTTATTCAGGCGGGCATAAAGATTTTTGCGGCGCCACAGCAGCGCCCCGATCAGAAAGGCCAGCGGCAGAAACAACAGTGGCCGCTGCGTCAGGCCATCCGTCAGTTCACTCAGGCTTGAGGCCCAAGGCAGGGTGGTGACCTGACGTTCCAGGCGCTCCGGCACGGCGCGCATCCACTCAAGATCCAGCGGCTTGTTACTGGGGATCCAGAACATTTGCTCGTCCAGCGTAGCCCTCAGGCTTTGTGCGGTGCTGAGCAGTTGCTTCTGGTTGAGTTGCAGCGTGATGGATTCGTTGAGCACTGCGCTCAGTTCACGGTTCAAACGCTCCAGCAGGTCTGCGCGGGTGGTGGCCAGTTCCAGCAGGCTTTTGCGCAATTGCGGGGTGACTTGCTCGGGTGGTTGAGCCGCCAGCAGGTTGTCGACATAGGTGGTCGGATTGCTGAGCAATTCCCGTTGCTGGCTGACTTCGAACTGATACAGGCGAATGTCGGCGATCTGGTCGGCCAAGTCGCGGCCGCGGTTCAGCTTGAGGTTCGGCAGGGACTGTTTCTGTTTGTAGAGAATCTTGGAGAGCAGCAGGCTGCCCTTGAGCACATTGATCTGTTCTTCCAGCGCCGAATCGCTCTGGGTCACGCTGTCCAGTTGCTGTTTGGTCTGCAGGTTCTGTTGGGTGACTTCGTTAAGGCGGTCGGTGCTTTTGAGCAGGTAATCGGAGAGCTTCAGGTTGGCCGCGCTTTCGGTGGCCAGCAGGCTGCTGCCACCGGCTTTCTGTGCTTCGATGGATTGCTGGGTCACCGTCTCTTGCGACTGGGCCAGGCGCTTCTGGTTGATCAGGGTTTGCAGTTCCTGGATTTCCCGCTCCAGTCGATCGGATTTTTCCGACAGCAGATCATGCTGGCTGTTGCCCAGATCCTGCAGCTGACTGTTGCCGGCCAGTTCCTGTCGACGTAACGGGATCAGCGCATTCAGGGCCGCGAGCTCCGCGTTGAGTTGGTCGCGCTGTTCAGCGCTCAACGTCTTGCCGTTGTCTTTGCCGATTTTAAGAATGTTATTGATTTGCTGAATACGCGTCTGGCTGGCGGAAATTTCCGCTTGCGCACGCTCGGGACGAGTCTGGGCGGTAATTACCAGACTGTTGGCCTCGGCCAGTGCTTTCTGCAGATCGCTTTGCTGCGTTGAGCGTTCGGTCAAAAGCTGCTCAAGCTGCTGAATGGACTCTTTGGTATAGCGCTGCGCCACCGGCACCACATTGGTGGCCTTGAGGCGGGTCAATTCGCGCTGGTTCTCGATGTTCTGCTTCGGTGCGCTAGCGAGCTGCTGCTTGAGATCAGCCAGTTTTTGCTCGTAATCACGCTTGTTGGTGAGTTGCGTCAACGTGTTTTGCAAAATGCTCTGCAGGGCTTTCTGATCGGCTTCAGGCAGTTTGCGCTCGGCGATCTTGTCCAGGCTCGCCTGCACGGCGGCGCTGGAGGGCGGTTCGGCGGCTTGCAGCGTATTGATGGAAAGACTCAAGCCCAGCAGGGCCATGATGAAAAAAGTGCGCAGAGTTGACATAGAAACCGATCGAAAACGAGGCGAAGAGTGGAGTTTAGAGGAAGAGTCCCGGTCCGGGGCGACTTCCTTCGGGGAATCTGACGCCTACCTTACCAATCTTGTTCCCTTCCATGACAGCGACTGTCCAAAGGGTGTTGTTCCATTCCACCTGGTCACCGACGACGGGTGCACCGCCCACTTTCTGGGCAATGAAGTGGCCCAGGGACATGTTCGGATCGATGCCTTCGACTTTCAACCCGTACAGGGCAGCAACCGCGCCCAGCTGGGCGTCTCCTTCGAGTACGAAGTCGCCGAAGAAACGCAAATCCAGCCCCCGTTGCGGTGCCTGGCTGAAGAGTTTTCCGAGGGCCGGAAGGTTGTGTTCATGGCCGATCACACAGAGCAAATCATCGACTTCGAGCACCGTACTACCCGACGGATGGAGCAGTTGCTGGCCACGAAACAAGGCTGCGATACGGGTGCCTTCGGGCATTTTCAGCTCGCGAAGGGGGGATCCAATGCACCATTTCTCGGCGCCGAGGCGATACACAAACAACTCCCACTCACTGGTGACATGCACTTCCAGCGCCGATCGGGAAATCGGCAAAGGCTCTGGTGGGACGGTCACTTTCAAGAGCTTGGCAACCCAGGGCAGGCTCGTGCCTTGCACCAGCAGCGACACAAGTACGATAAAGAACGCCAGATTGAAATAGAGCTGAGCGTTGGGCAGCCCCGCCATCAGGGGGAACACCGCCAGAATGATCGGTACGGCGCCGCGCAGGCCAACCCAGGAAATGAAGGCCTTTTCGCGGCCATGGAACGCTTTGAAGGGCAACAGGCCGACCAGTACCGACAGCGGCCGGGCAAACAGAATCATCCACAGCGCCAGGCCCAGCGCCGGCAAGGCAATCGGCAACAGGTCATGGGGCGTGACCAACAGCCCCAGCACCAGGAACATGCCGATCTGGGCCAACCAGGCCATGCCGTCGAGCATATGTAAAATGCCGTGGCGGCTGCGCACCGGGCGGTTGCCGATCACCAGGCCGCACAGGTACACCGCCAAAAAGCCGCTGCCGTGCAGGGTGTTGGTCAGGGCAAATACCACTAGGCCGCCAGCGATGACCAGAATCGGATAAAGCCCCGTAGCCAGGTTGATACGGTTGACCAGTTGCAGCATGAGCCAACCCCCGCCGAGGCCAATCACACCGCCGATGCCGAACTCGCGCACCAAATGCACGAGCAGGTTCCAGTGCAAGCCGGTCTCGCCGCTGGCGAGCATGTCGATCAGGGTCACGGTGAGGAACACCGCCATCGGGTCGTTGCTGCCGGACTCGATCTCCAGGCTGGCGCTCACCCGTTCGTTCAGGCCCTTGCCGCCCAGCAGCGAGAACACGGCCGCGGCGTCGGTAGAGCCGACGATGGCGCCGATCAGCAGGCCTTGCATCAGATTCAGGTCGAACAACCATGCTGCCGCCATTCCGGTCAGGCCGGTGGTGATCAGTACACCCACCGTGGCCAGCGACAGCGCCGGCCATAACGCCACGCGGAAACTCGTCACCCGGGTGCGCAAGCCGCCGTCGAGCAGAATCACTGCCAGGGCGAGGTTGCCGACCAGATAAGCCGTTGGGTAGTTATCGAAAATAATGCCGGCGCCGTCGACACCGGCCGCCATGCCCACCGCGAGGATGATCACCAGAATCGGGATACCGAGGCGCGATGAAAGTGAGCTCACCAGAATGCTCGCACCTACCAGCAACGCGCCGATCAAGAACAGGCTGTTGATGGTCGTCGCATTCAAAGGCAGTACTCCAGAAAGCTAAAGGCGGGCACAAACTGACCATGCAGTCTGCGTGCCAGCGATTCTAACCTGTTGAAATGTGATGCTGTCAAAAAGCTTTTAACGATGATCGTTCCCACGCTCTGCGTGGGAATGCAGCCCGGGACGCTCCGCGTCCCAAGAGCAGACGCAGAGCGTCCATTGAGGCATTCCCACGCAGAGCATGGGAACGATCAGTCGCAGGTTACAGGCTAAACCGCCCAACCATGTTGTTCAGGTCCAGAGCCAGGCGCGACAGTTCACTGCTGGCAGCGCTCGTCTGGTTGGCACCGGTGGCCGATTGCACCGACAGGTCACGAATATTCACCAGGTTGCGGTCCACTTCACGGGCCACTTGCGCCTGTTCTTCCGCCGCGCTGGCGATCACCAGGTTGCGCTCGTTGATTTCGATGATGGCGCTATTAATAGTGTCCAGCGACAGGCCGGCACCGCGAGCGATATTCAAGGTCGACTCGGCGCGTTCGGTGCTGTTGCGCATCGAATCCACGGCGTGTTCGGTGCCGCTCTGGATGCTGCCGATCATGCGTTCGATTTCGCTGGTCGACTGCTGGGTGCGATGAGCCAGGGCACGCACTTCGTCGGCGACCACGGCAAAACCACGACCGGCTTCACCGGCACGTGCGGCTTCGATGGCGGCGTTCAACGCCAAAAGGTTGGTCTGGTCCGCCAGGCCGCGAATCACGTCCAGCACTTTGCCGATGTCTCGCGACTCGTTGGCCAGATCACCGATCAGGGTGGCGGTGCTCTGTACGTCGGTGCTCATGCGCTCGATGGCGCTGACGGTTTCCTGCACCAGGTCACGACCGTCGCCTGCGGACGTTGTGGCGTTCTTCGAGGCTTCGGAAGTGCTCACGGCGTTGCGGGCGACTTCTTCCACGGCGCTAGTCATCTCATTGACGGCAGTGGCGGCCTGTTCGATTTCGTTGTTCTGCTGGGTCAGGCCACGAGCGCTTTCATCGGTGACGCTGTTGAGTTCTTCGGCGGCGGACGCCAGTTGCGTGGCCGAACCGGAAATCCGTTGCAGGGTGTCGCGCAGTTTTTCCTGCATCTTCGCCATCGCGGCCAGCAGACGACCGGCTTCATCTTCACCGTCAACCGTGATGGGGCGCGTCAGGTTGCCCTCGGCGATTTGTTCGGCAGCGCTCAGGGCGTTGGCAATTGGCTTGGTGATGCTGTTGGTCAACAGCCAGGCGAACAGCACGGTCAGGCCGGTGGCGATAACCAGCAGAGTCACCACAAGGTTGAAGGCCGACGAGTACTGATCGGTGGCTCGCTGGTTGGTGTCGGCAGTCTGCTGAGTGTTGATCTCCAGCAAACGGTTGAGCACGGTGTTGATGGCTTCGGAATTGGTCAGCAAATCGCTGTTGAGCAGCGTGCGCAATTCATCGACCTGATTGCTGCGCGACAGGCTCTTCATCCGGTCTTCGATCTGACGGTACTGACCCAGCAACTGCACGTACTGATCATAGGCCGCACGTTCCTGCGGGCTGGCGATCAGTTTTTCGTAGACAGCTTGCGCCGCTCGGATCTGCTGGTTGCGTGTGTCCAGCAGGTCCATGGTTTTCTGCTGGATGTCTGGCTCGCGGTTTACCAACAGGCGATAAGACAGGACGCGCAGGCGCAGGGTTAGTTGAGTGAACTCGTCGAGGCTTTTAATGCTCGGTACGCTGTTCGAAGTGATTTCCTCGGCGGCGCCGCGAATCTTGCTCATCTGGTTCAGCGCAAACACCCCCAGAACCAGCATCAAGCTGCCAATCAAGGCAAAACCGAGGAACGCCCGCGGTGCGATATTCATATTTCGTAAAGACATGGTGTTCACCGAAAAAAGCGCATCCGTGCGGGGCTGAGACTGCTGTATTGATGGCTTATCGGTCATATGACCAAAGTCTTGAGGCGCTAGGTGTTTTTGTCGCAGAAGGGTCGTGGCGACGAAGTGCAGGAACCAGATCCGCCATTCACAGTCTCTAAAGCTCGCGAGGAAGGTCGTCCGCCAGGAAAATCAAGGCTTTGCGCCCGCATAACCCTGGCATCTGTGGTGACTTTTCTTTATCGTACGCGCCCTTTGAAAATGCCCGGAAAATCAAAATGTTGGAAGCATCCCTAAGCCAATTGGAACAACTGGTCAGCGACCTGGTGCAGCAGAACCAGACCCTGCTGGCCACCCATCAATCCCTGAGTGCCGAACTGGCCCAGGTCAAGGATGAAAACGAAAGCCTGCAACTGAGCCTGATGGAACAGGAAGAGAAACAAGGCGCCACCGCCGCCCGCATTCAGGCCTTGGTTGAGCGCGTCAGCGCCGGTCCTGTCAGCGCATGAGTCACGGTGCCGCAGGGGTAAAAGTTGTCTCGATTCTGGGTGAGGACTATTCGATCAAGGCGCCGGCCGGGGAAGAGCAGACCCTGCTGGACGCCGCTTTAATGTTGAAAGCCGCCCTGGCGGAGACCAAAAAGAAATACCCGGCGCTGATCGGTGACCGCTTGCTGGTGCTGGCGGCGATGAATCTGTGCTCGCAGCAGATCGAAATGCAAAAGCGTCACCAGCAGGAACTCGACCGTTACCAAGAGCAAGTCAGCGCCACGGTTGAAGTGATCGCCAAGACGATCAATCAGGCCTGATCGGCTTTGCGCACAACCAAAGAATAAATTGTCGATTTAGTTGTATACAATCGGCATGGCTGTTGCAGTGTTTCAGCCTCTTATTCTTTGGGGGTGCTCCATGCAGTTCTGGCGACGCAGTATTCAATGGCAGTTGATCCTGAGCATGGGCACCGCCCTGCTGGTCAGTATTCTGATCGTGGTTGGCGTTTATACCCTCGTGGTCAACCGCCTCGCCCAGCGCTATCTGGTCGAGCAGGCGTTGCCATCGAGCATCGAAGCGATGCGCAACGACATCGAACGAATCCTCGTTCAACCCCTCACCGCCGCCAAGGACATTGCCAGTAACAGCATGGTGCGTGACTGGTTGGCCGCAGGTGAAAACAGTGGCCAGACCGCTGGCTTCGTCAACTATCTGGAAGGCATTCGCGCCGAGCACAAAGCCTTTACCGCGATTATTATCGGCACCGCGTCCAACCATTACTTCACTGAAAAAGGCCTGGACCGGATCCTCAGTCGCTCCAATCCAAAGGACGCCTGGTTCTATTCGTTCCTCGACAGCAACCAGCCACGCACCCTCAATATCGACAATGACACCGCCACCGGCGAATTGGCCCTGTTCATCGACTTCAAGGTCGAGCAGGCCGGCAAAGTCGTGGGCGTCGCTGGCCTTGGGCTGAGCATGAAAGAGCTGTCGGAGTTGATCCACAATTTCAACTTCGGTGAGCGCGGCAAGGTCTATCTCGTGCGTTCCGACGGTTTGATCCAGGTTCACCCCGAGGCTCAGTTCAGCGGCAAACGCACGCTGGTTGAACAGATCGGCGCTCCGGCGGCGCAAGCGGTCATGGGGCAGCTCTCTACCTCCACCGCGTCCGCCACCAGCAGTTTTGTCCGCGATGGCGAAGATTTTCTGGCATTGAGCCTGCCGCTGCGTGATTTGGGCTGGACCTTGGTGGCCGAAGTGCCGCAGTCGCAAATCTATGCCGAAGCCCGGCGCGCGATGTGGATGAGCAGCGGTATCGGTCTGGCAGTGGCGCTGGTTTGCCTGTTGTTGGTGGTGTTGCTGGCCCGTGGGTTGGTGCGACCGATTCGTCAGGTAACAGCGGCGCTGGTAGCCATCGGTAGCGGTGGTGGAGATTTGACCCACAGGTTAGATTCCAGCCGCGCCGATGAACTGGGTGACCTCGCTCGCGGCTTCAATCGGTTCCTTGAAAGCCAGCGCGACATGATCGGCGAAGTGCTGGCCACCAGTGAGCGTTTGCGCACGGCGGTCGGCCAGGTGGCACGGGTGGTGGACAACACGGCCGAACGTTCGGGTCGTCAGCAGGAAATGACCGACATGGTCGCCACCGCGGTCCACGAGATGGGCCTGACCGTGCAGGAAATCGCGCAGAACGCCGGCAACGCGGCGGTCGCTTCGCAAACTGCACGGGATGAAGCGCTGCAAGCGCGGGAGGTGGTGGGCGGGTCGATTCGGCATATCGAAAGCATGTCCGATGAGATTGGCATCGCCGCCGGAGCGGTGGGCGAGTTGGCCCATCAGGTGGCATCCATCGATCAGGTGTTGGCGGTGATTCGCGGGATTTCCGAGCAGACCAATTTGCTGGCGCTCAACGCCGCCATCGAAGCGGCGCGGGCCGGCGACATGGGCCGCGGGTTTGCTGTGGTTGCCGATGAAGTGCGGACCCTGGCGCGGCGGACTCAATCGTCCACCGACGAAATCCAGCAGATGATCGGTAGCCTAAAGCAGGGAGCGGAGAATGCGGTGTCATCCATGCACGCCGGGCAAGCGGCAACCGGCACGGGCGTTGAGTCGAGTCAGCGCACCGGGGCGTCGTTGACCGCGATTACCGGGCAGGTCGAGCGCATCAGCGACATGAACCATCAGGTGGCCACGGCGACGGAAGAGCAGTCGGCGGTGACGGAAGAGATCAACCGCAATGTGCAGGGGATTTCTGATCTGGCGCGGGCGACGGCGGGGGAGGTCAGGGCTTGTCGGGACGACTGTCAGACGTTGCAGCGGTTGGCGGATGATCTGGCGCGGCAGATGGGCAGTTTCAAACTCACCTAACCGATCGTTCCCACGCTCCGCGTGGGAATGCCTCCTGTGACGCTCTGCGTCACGATCGCAAAGGGACGCGGAGCGTCCCGGGCTGCATTCCCACGCGGAGCGTGGGAACGATCAGTGAAAGGTTGTCAGAACCATTCATCCTGCATCGTTAAACACACATCATCCCGCGCCTCAAGAATCGCCAGCTCATGGTGACAACCCGGCACTTCCCACGTCAGGAAATACCGCGCCGCCTGCAGCTTGCCTTTATAGAAGCTCACATCCGCCGCGTTCCCTTTGGCTAACCCTTCCTCGGCGCGAATCGCCTGTTCCAGCCAGCGCCAACCAATCACCGTATGCCCGAACACTTTCAGATACAGCGCCGAGTTCGCCAGGCTGCTATTGACCTTGCCTTGAGCCAGATCGGTCAGCAGGCCGATGGTCACGGTTTGCAGGTGTGCCACCAGTTTTTCCAGCGGTTCACGCAACGGCGTCAGCGATTCATAGGCTTGCGCTCGTTCGGCGGTGTCGGCAATCAGGCGGATCAGTTGCTTGAGCCCCGCACCGCCGTTCTGCGCCAGCTTGCGCCCCAGCAAATCCAGGGACTGAATGCCGTGAGTCCCTTCATGAATCGGGTTCAAGCGGTTGTCGCGGTAATACTGCTCCACCGGGTACTCACGGGTATAACCGTGGCCGCCGAGAATCTGGATCGCCAGTTCGTTGGCCTTCAGGCAAAACTCCGACGGCCAGGATTTGACGATCGGCGTCAGCAAATCCAGCAGCTCATGAGCCTGCTTGCGCTCGGCTTCGCTCTCAAGCGTCGTGGTGTCGTCAAACAGTCGTGCCGCGTACAACCCGAGGTCAAAGGCTCCTTCAACGTAGGTTTTTTGCGTCAGCAGCATACGTCTGACATCGGCGTGCTGAATGATCGGCACCGGCGCGGTAGTCGGGTCTTTACTGTCTGGCACCCGACCTTGCGGCCGCTCGCGGGCGTATTCCAGCGAGTACAGATAACCGGCATAACCCAGCATCACCGCACCCATGCCGACGCCGATCCGCGCCTCGTTCATCATCTGGAACATGTAGCTCAAACCGTGGTGCGGCTTGCCCACCAGATAGCCGACACACTCGCCGTTGTCGCCGAAGTTCAACGCCGTGGACGTCGTGCCGCGCCAGCCCATCTTGTGGAACAACCCGGCCAGCAGCACGTCATTGCGCTGGCCGAGGCTTCCGTCATCGTTGACCAGAAACTTGGGCACGATAAACAGCGAAATGCCCTTCACACCGGCCGGTGCATCCGGCAGCTTGGCCAACACCATATGCACGATGTTTTCCGACAGCGAGTGATCGCCGCCGGAGATGAAAATCTTGTTGCCCTTGAGTCGCCAGGTGCCGTCGGACGCAGGCTCGGCGCGGGTATGAATATCCGACAGCGACGAGCCGGCATGTGGCTCGGTGAGGGCCATAGTGCCGAAGAAACGGCCGTCGATCATTGGTTGCAGAAAGCGCTGCTTCTGTTCCTTGGTGCCGAAGCTTTCAATCAGATTCGCTGCGCCCATGGTCAGGAACGGGTAGGAGGTCGACGCCGCGTTGGCTGACTGAAAGTGTGCAAAGCACGCTTGCGACACCAGCGTAGGAAGTTGCATGCCGCTGGCATCGAAACTGCGCGCGGCGTTGAGGAAACCGGCTTCGAGGAAGGCATCCACCGCCGGTTTCACTTCCGGAATCAGAATTGCCTGACCGTTCTCATAGCGCGGTTCGTTCTCGTCGCCCTTGCGGTTGTGCGGGGCGAAGAACTTCTCGGCGATGCTGCGAGCGGTGCCGATGGCCGCATCGAAGGTCTCGCGATTGTGCTCGGCGAACCGCTCACGCTGGGTCAGGCCCTCGGCATCAAGGACTTCATACAGCTCGAAAGCCAGATTACGGGAACTGAGCAACGTCTCGGACATGGCGGCCTACCTTTATTTGGAATGGACCGAGTCTAGGCGGAGGAATAAAGGCTGAACAGGATGATTGATGAGCGTGATGGAGGGGCAAAACGAGGGTAGGGCATGATCGTTCCCACGCTCCGCGTGGGAATGCAGCCCGGGACGCTCCGCGTCCCCAAACGACGTGACGCAGAGCGTCACAGGAGGCATTCCCACGCGAGAGCGTGGGAATGAACAGTGGAGTGTCAGCCGATCGTCATCAAACTGGCATTACCACCCGCCGCCGCAGTGTTGACGCTCAGCGCACGTTCGATCACCAGACGCTCCAACGCAATATTGGTCTCACCCTGCGACAAACCATGAACCCCAACAATCGCGCCGGCACGCTTGGCCACTTGCTGGCAGACCGCACGCAACTGGTCGGAGTGGCCATGATGCAGAACCGCATCAATCACCACTTCGTCCTTGGTCCAGTCGGCCACCCGCTTGATCCGCGCCTGAACTTCTTTCGGCAGGCGTGCGAACAGGGCCTTGCCCGGTTCAGCGTCCGGCCACACCGCCGAGCCGCCGACGGCCAATACCGCCGCCAGTTGGGTCAGCAGATCGCCTTCGACGTCCGCCAGGCACAGCACGTGTTCGCGCGGCAGGATCGCGTAGCTGTTGCGTTCGCCAGTCGGGCCCGCCAGTACGCGGGTGATGCCGCTCTGCGATTGCGCCGCGAACTGTGCACACAGGGTGCTCAAGTCAGCGAACTTGTTGCTGTCGGCCCAGGCTTTCAGCGCGGTCAGCGGTTTGCTCATGGCATCACGCAGACGGACGTCCGGTGCAGCGATAGCGTCGCCGCGGGCGAAGGATTGTTCGATCGCATCGGTAGGACGTGTCGACAGCAAGCGGTACAGGTACAGCGGACCACCGGCTTTCGGGCCAGTACCCGACAAGCCTTCGCCGCCGAACGGTTGCACGCCGACCACAGCGCCGACGATGTTGCGGTTCACGTAGACGTTACCGGCGTTGACGTTGTCGATCACCTTGGCGATGGTCTCGTCGATACGAGTGTGCACGCCCAGGGTCAGGCCGTAGCCGGAAGCGTTGATCTGGCCGATCAGTTGATCAATGTCTTTGCGCTTGTAGCGCACCACGTGCAGCACCGGGCCGAAGATCTCCCGTTGCAGCTCGTCGAAGCTTTCCAGTTCGATCAGGGTCGGCATCACGAAGGTGCCGCGTTTGACTTCTTCGCTGTTGGCGATGGCCACCTGATACACGTTGCGACCTTTGTCGCGCATAGCCTGGATGTGCTTCTCGATGCCGGCCTTGGCTTCGGCGTCGATCACCGGGCCGATGTCCACGGACAGACGCTCAGGGTTGCCGAGACGGCATTCCGCCATGGCGCCCTTGAGCATTTCGATGACACGGTCGGCGGAATCTTCCTGCAGGCACAGTACCCGCAGCGCCGAGCAACGCTGGCCAGCACTGTCGAAGGCCGACGACACCACGTCGATCACCACCTGTTCGGTCAGCGCCGAGGAGTCGACGATCATCGCGTTCTGACCGCCCGTTTCAGCGATCAGTGGAATCGGACGACCCTGGGCATCCAGACGACCGGCGACGTTGCGTTGCAGCAAACGAGCGACTTCGGTGGAGCCAGTGAACATCACGCCTTTGACCCGATCGTCACCGACCAGACGGGCGCCAACGGTTTCGCCACGGCCCGGCAGCAGTTGCAGCACGCCTTCCGGAATCCCGGCTTCGATCAGCAAACGCACAGCTTGAGCGGCCACCAGCGGGGTTTGTTCCGCTGGTTTGGCCAGTACCGGGTTACCGGCGGCCAGAGCAGCGGCGACCTGACCACTGAAGATCGCCAGCGGGAAGTTCCACGGGCTGATGCAGACCACCGGACCCAACGGGCGGTGGGCATCGTTGGTGAAATCGTTGCGCGCCTGCACCGCGTAGTAACGCAGGAAGTCCACGGCTTCACGCACTTCGGCGATGGCGTTGGCGAAGGTCTTGCCGGCTTCGCGAGCCAACAGGCCCATCAGCGGCTGGATCTCGCCTTCCATCAAATCGGCGGCACGTTCCAGAATCGCGGCGCGTTCTGCCGGCGGGGTGGCCTGCCAGATCGGCGCGGCTTTCAGGGCGCACTGGATCGCGTTATCGACGTCTTCGACGGTGGCTTCCTGCACATGGCCAACCACGTCACGCAGATCGGACGGGTTCAGGACGGGTGCAGGGGTTTCGCTGCTGGACGCGCAACCGAGCATCGGCGCCGCTTTCCAGTTGTTGTGAGCGGTGGCCAGCAGGGCGCAGGACAGGGAAGCCAGGCGATGTTCGTTGGCCATGTCGATGCCGCTGGAGTTGGCGCGCTCGGCACCATAAAGATCACGCGGCAGCGGGATACGCGGGTGCGGCAGGCCGAAGCCGCCTTCCAGCGTCGCCATCTGCTCGATGCTGGCCACTGGATCGGCCACCAGCTCCTGAATCGAAATAGACTGGTCGGCGATACGGTTGACGAACGAAGTGTTCGCGCCGTTTTCCAGCAGACGACGCACCAGGTACGCCAGCAATGTTTCGTGAGTGCCAACCGGTGCGTACACGCGGCACGGACGGTTCAGCTTGCCTTCGGAAACTTTACCGACAACCTGTTCGTACAGCGGTTCGCCCATGCCGTGCAGGCACTGGAACTCGTACTGACCAGGGTAATAATTCTGACCGGCGATATGGTAAATGGCCGACAAGGTGTGGGCGTTGTGCGTGGCGAACTGCGGATAAATGACTTCCGGCACCGACAGCAACTTGCGGGCGCAGGCGATATAGGACACGTCGGTGTACACCTTGCGGGTGTAGACCGGATAGCCTTCCAGGCCTTCGACCTGAGCGCGCTTGATTTCGCTGTCCCAGTAGGCGCCTTTCACCAGGCGAATCATCAGGCGATGACGGCTGCGGCGAGCCAGATCGATTACGTAATCGATCACATAAGGGCAACGCTTCTGGTAGGCCTGGATCACGAAACCGATGCCGTTCCAGCCGGTCAGTTGCGGCTCGAAGCACAGGCGCTCCAGCAGATCCAGCGACAGTTCGAGGCGGTCGGCTTCTTCGGCGTCGATGTTCAGGCCGATGTCGTATTGCTTGGCCAGCAGGGTCAGCGACAGCAGGCGCGGGTACAGCTCTTCCATCACGCGCTCGTACTGGGCGCGGCTGTAACGCGGGTGCAAGGCGGACAGCTTGATCGAAATGCCCGGACCTTCATAAATCCCACGACCGTGAGAGGCTTTGCCGATCGAGTGGATGGCTTGTTCGTACGAGGCCAGGTACTTCTGGGCGTCATGTTCGGTGAGTGCGGCTTCACCCAGCATGTCGTAGGAGTAGCGAAAGCCCTTGGCTTCGAACTTGCTGGCGTTGGCCAGGGCTTCGGCGATGGTTTCGCCGGTGACGAACTGCTCGCCCATCAGGCGCATGGCCATGTCGACGCCCTTGCGGATCATCGGCTCGCCGCTCTTGCCGATGATGCGGCTCAGGGACGAAGTCAGGCCCGCTTCGTTGTGGGTCGCGACCAGTTTGCCGGTCAGCAGCAAGCCCCAGGTGGCGGCGTTGACGAACAGCGACGGGCTGTTGCCCAAGTGCGGCTGCCAGTTGCCGGTGCTGATCTTGTCGCGAATCAGGGCGTCACGGGTGCCTTTGTCCGGGATGCGCAGCAGCGCTTCGGCCAGGCACATCAGCGCCACGCCTTCCTGGGACGACAGAGAAAATTCCTGCAACAAGCCCTGAACAATCCCGGCACGGCCGCCGGCGCTTTTCTGATTGCGCAGTTTCTCGGCAATCGAGGCGGCGAGCTTGTTGGTGGCCTCGGCCATCGGGGCCGGCAGACGCGCCTGCTCGATCAGCATCGGCACCACTTCAGGTTCCGGGCGACGGTAGGCGGCGGTGATAGAAGCGCGCAGCACCGATTGCGGCAGGATGCTTTCAGCGAACTCCAGGAAGCACTGATGCGCGTGATCGACGTGGATCTCGCCCGCTTCGTCAACTTCCTTGCCGTTCAAACCGCTCAGCTCGGACAGGGTTGCACCACCCTCGAGTTTTTCCAGGTAATTGAAAATTGCCTGCTTGATCAGCCAGTGCGGCGTGCGATCAATCGAGGTCGCGGCGGCCTTGAGGCGTTCGCGGGTCGGGTCGTCAAGTTTGACCCCAAGAGTGGTGGTAGCCATATTTTTATCCTCATGTTTGCCACGACCGCGTGGCATCAGCTGGCGGCAAGATTAGCTGTGCGTTGGTTGAGGTGCAACCGGGTGCAACCCTTTTTTTGTCAGAATAATAAGCAGCTCGTCAGGAAATCAATTCTGATGCATCGCTCCCGTGCCTGCTTGGTGCTTTTACTTCTAGTGCAACCCGAAAAACGCCCTAAAAAGGAGCAAAAACCGACCCTTTGCAAGAAAATCCGACTAGGTGCAACTTATTCGCACGAAACTGGTTGCACCTTATTTGCTTTGTTGAATAGCATTCGCGGCCAAGGTGCAACCGGTCCAAAAGATCGGTGCGCCGGCTGATGGCTTTCCTGGGGAAACATCAGTCATAAATGCGCGGGATCCTGAATCGTCTGTCAAACGTCGTCGTTTGCGAGCGGTTCACCAAGCCGCCGTTACATAAAAACAATGCCAGGGCGTAACTCAATGAGCGTAAGCAATCCAACCCTGATCACGTTCGTGATCTACATCGCAGCAATGGTGCTGATCGGCTTGATGGCCTATCGCTCCACCAACAACCTTTCTGACTATATTCTGGGCGGCCGTAGCCTGGGCAGCGTCGTAACCGCGCTTTCTGCTGGTGCTTCCGACATGAGTGGCTGGTTGTTGATGGGCCTGCCAGGCGCTATCTACATGTCCGGTCTTTCCGAAAGCTGGATCGCCATCGGCCTGATCATCGGTGCTTACCTGAACTGGCTTTTCGTCGCTGGCCGTCTGCGTGTGCAGACCGAGCACAACGGCGATGCGCTGACCCTGCCGGACTATTTCGCCAGTCGTTTCGAAGATAAAAGCGGCCTGCTGCGGATCATCTCTGCGGTCGTGATCCTGGTGTTCTTCACCATTTACTGCGCTTCCGGCATCGTAGCCGGCGCCCGTCTGTTTGAAAGCACCTTCGGCATGTCCTACGAGACAGCGCTGTGGGCCGGTGCTGCGGCGACGATTGCCTACACCTTCGTCGGTGGTTTCCTGGCAGTGAGCTGGACTGACACCGTACAAGCCACGCTGATGATCTTCGCCTTGTTGCTGACGCCGATCATTGTGCTGCTGGCCACTGGTGGCATCGACACCACCTTCCTGGCGATCGAAGCACAAGATCCAAGCAACTTCGACATGCTGAAAAACACCACCTTCATCGGCATCATCTCGCTGATGGGCTGGGGCCTGGGCTACTTCGGCCAACCGCACATCCTGGCGCGTTTCATGGCGGCGGATTCGGTCAAGTCGATCGCTAACGCCCGTCGCATCTCCATGACCTGGATGATCCTGTGCCTGGGCGGCACCGTCGCGGTAGGTTTCTTCGGTATCGCTTACTTCTCGGCAAACCCTGCCGTGGCCATGCCCGTGAGCGAAAACCACGAACGTGTGTTTATCGAACTGGCAAAAATCCTGTTTAACCCATGGGTTGCCGGTATCTTGCTGTCGGCGATTCTGGCTGCGGTGATGAGCACCCTGAGCTGCCAACTGCTGGTGTGCTCGAGCGCCCTGACCGAAGACTTCTACAAAACCTTCCTGCGTAAAACCGCTTCCCAGGTTGAGCTGGTCTGGGTCGGCCGCGCCATGGTGCTGCTGGTTGCCCTGATCGCCATTGCGATGGCGGCAAATCCGGAAAACCGTGTCCTGGGTCTGGTCAGCTACGCCTGGGCTGGTTTCGGTGCTGCGTTCGGTCCAGTTGTCCTGATCTCCGTGATCTGGAAAGACATGACCCGCAACGGCGCACTGGCCGGCATCCTGGTTGGCGCGATCACCGTAATCGTCTGGAAACACTTCGAACTGCTGGGTCTGTACGAAATCATCCCTGGTTTCATCTTCGCCAGCCTGGCGATCTTCTTCGTCAGCAAAATGGGCGCACCGACCGCCGGCATGCTTCAGCGCTTTGCTGCGGCCGAGAAGGATTTCCGTCTGAACCAGTGATGGGGATGAGCTGATGCTCTGATCTTTCAGCTACAACGAAACGGCCTGTTTCCTTAATGGAGGCGGGCCGTTTTTTTTGCGGGGAAAGGTTTGGTGTTTTTGATGGCCCCTTCGCGGGCAAGCCTCGCTCCTACGGATTTGTGTGTTCTGTAGGAGCGAGGCTTGCCCGCGAAGAGGCCATCCGCAGCAACACACTACTTTTGCGTGGAATGTCTGTAGCCCAACATCCCGATTTTTGAAGGAAAAATCCCTAAAAAAACAGGACAAATCTGATTTCCCTGTCCCTCCGTCAACACCCCTTGTCGCTCATGCAGAATCGCCCGCCTTCATTCTGCAGAGACACATCGGATGTTCGCGCCTGCCAATCAACCGCGTTTCACGTTGACCCTCGACGGCGTCCAGAATCAGCTCAAGGTACTTGAGTTCACGGGCAAGGAAGCCATTAGCCAACCCTACCGTTTTGACCTGGAACTGGTCAGCGAACGGCCCGACATTGACCTCGAAAGCCTGCTGCATCGTCAGGCGTTTCTGAGTTTCGATGCACAAGGTTCTGGTATCCACGGTCAGATTTTTCGCGTTGGCCAGGGTGATTCCGGTCAACGTCTGACGGGTTACCAAATCAGTCTTGTACCGCGTCTGGCGTACCTCGCTCGGCGCATCAATCAGCGAATCTTTCAGCGCAAAAACGTGCCGACCATCGTCGAGGAAGTTCTCAAAGACCATGGCATCCAGCGCGATGCCTTCAAGTTCCAGCTCGGCAGCGACTATTCCGATCGCGAGTATTGCGTGCAATACGCCGAAAGCGATCTGGCGTTCATCCAGCGGTTATGTGCAGAAGTCGGCATTCATTACCACTTCCAACACAGCCCCGACGGGCATCTGTTGGTGTTCGGCGATGACCAGACGGTTTTCCCCCGGCTGCCCGAGCCGACACTGTATCTGCCAGGCAGTGGGATGGCGGCTGAGGCGCCGGCGATCAAGCGCTTCAACGTGCGGCTGGAAACCCGGACTACAGCGGTCACTCGCCGGGACTACGACTTTCATAAACCGCGTTTGCAACTCGAAAGCCGCCTCGATAGCGAGCAGCGACCGCTGCTCGAGGATTACCACTTCCCCGGTCAATTCAGTGATCGCGAGCACGGCAAACGTCTGGCTCAACGGGCCTTGGAGCGCCACGGGGCAGATTACCGCCAGGCTGAAGGTTGCGGCGATGAATCTGCTTTAGTCAGTGGGCATTTCCTACGCCTTGCCGAACACCCGCGTCAGACGTGGAATGACCTGTGGTTGATCACTGAAATTGAACACCGTGGCCGGCAGCCGCAGGTGCTGGAAGAGTCGGCCGCCAACGACAGCCCGGATGATTTCCAGGGCTATCGCAATACCTTTCTGGCGACGCCGTGGGATGTTTTTTTTCGCCCGCCGCTGGGGCCAGAAAAACCGCGCATGCTTGGCTATCAGCCTGCCGTGGTCACCGGCCCGAAAGACAGCGAAATCCATTGCGACGCATATGGCCGAATCAAGGTTCAGCTCGCCTGGGACCGTGACGGTCAGCTCAACGAGCATTCCAGTTGCTGGCTGCGTGTCGCCACTGGCTGGGCGCACGACCGTTACGGCAGCGTGATGATTCCGCGCGTCGGCATGGAAGTGTTGGTGGGATTCATCGACGCCGATGCCGACAAACCGCTGGTCATGGGTTGCCTGCCCAATGCGGCAACCCCAGTGCCGCTCGATCTGCCGGCGGACAAGACCCGCAGCATTTTCCGCAGTCAAAGCAGTCCCGGTGGCGGCGGTTACAACGAATTGCGCATCGAGGATCGCAAAGGCGCCGAGGAAATCTACCTGCGCGCCCAGCGAAACTGGACTCAGCATGTGCTGAACGATCAACACGTGCAGGTCGACAACCAGCGCAGCATCGTCGTCACCGGCACCGCCCGCCATGAGTTGAAGGCTGACGAAAAACGCATCACCCACGGTCAGCGCCAGACCGAAGTGCGGCTGGACGATCACTTGGTGGTAGTCGGCGACCGCCACATTCGCGTGACCAGTCAGGCGCTCAATGCCAGTCAGCAATTCCACGTCAGCGCCGGCCAGCAAGTGGTCATCGACGGCGGTGCCAGTGCGACCATTCAGGCGGGCGGGCAGTGGATCAACATCGGCCCCGGCGGGATTTTCAGCAGCGTGCCGATTCAGGTCGGTGGCGCACCGATGGCGGCCATGACTGCGGCGCCGAGCTTGCCGGATGTTCCGTTGAAACTCGCAGCCGCCCCGGCAGCGCTGCTCAGTGCCGCACAAATACTCAGCCTGCAAAGCGACGCGCCATTCTGCGAAGAATGCGAGCGCTGCAAGGACGGTGTTTGTGCCGCCTGATGCCTTGTCACCTCACGCCTGGCTGGAGCGCCAGCCGCTGAAACCGTCGGAGCAACTGTTCGCGATCTTCAGCAGTGCCAGTGCGGCTGAACCGTTCAAAGCCTGGCAACGCTCGATCACGGCTCAAGCGCCGAGCCCGATTTGGGCAGATACCGCGTATGCCGAGTGGGAAGCGGTGATGCCCTATGTCGGAATCGTCGCTGTTGATGGTGAGTTTCTGGAGTGGGTTGCTGCTACTGAGTCTCGTGATTGGGGATGGTTGGCGGTTTCTTCTGCCACTCAAGAGGTATTGGTCGAGCATCTGCGCAGCCTCACGCAAGTTCTGCTGCCCAATCGCAACACGGTGTTTTTCCGATTCTGGGATGGGCGCTATTTACTGCCGATTTTGCAATCTGCCGAGGTTGGCGCCGCGCAACTGATACCGGTGGTTGGGCGCTGTCTGATTAATGGCATCGCCCTCGAAGTCGGCGGTAGTGCACTGAAAACCTCCAGGGTTTTCCCATGGTGGGAAGTTTCTGAATCGCTGCTCAAACCCGCCGAGTCCGCTACAACACACATCAACAACTTGCTGAAGTGGCTGAGCGAAGACCGCCCAGACCTTTACGAGGCGTTTTCCGAAAGTGTATTGCAGCACAAAGTTGCGATCTTTTTGCAAGCGCCAGACCTGCCTCAAGCACCGAAATCAGCCTTGGTGGATTACCTGATATCGGAGCTGGACTGATGGATCAGATCGAACGCATCGAGCAGGAGCTCGACGGTTTTAAAGACACCTTGAGTTTGTATCGCCAGCAACTGGGTAGCTTCTTGAGCAGGAATGCGGACAGGGTTAGCCGGGCTGCGGATATGCCGTCGCTGATGGGCATGGAGCGGAAGATCAAGCTGGGAAATACCAGTAAGTCAGTTAGTAGTGGCGACGATGATTTTCTCTCCAGTGTTGCGCAGTGTCCGGACAGCGGAATTCTGGAAATCGAGAGCAAGTTTGAATCGGTTTATGACATTCCGTTGGGGAATATTCAGGTCGATGTGATTGCCAGTGATGGCGGGGAAAGCACGCCGGTCTCGCTCGACGAAAGCGGTAAAGGAAAGTTTAAGGGTTTACCCGGCAAGTTCTATCGCGTTCATGTTCAGAGTGAAGTTACCCCGACTCAAATCAATGATCTTTTCTCCTCATACGATGGCCTGACCACAGAGCTGGAGGGCTGGCTGCGCAAGGAGTGGGAGGGGTTCAAGCCGCAGTGGTCGCAACAATCGGCATCAGCTTCATTGGCAGCAGTGGGAAATGGAGTACTCGCAGGAAGTTGGGCGGCGATTCAAGCTGTTTGGGATGGCATTGGTGAACTCACCGACATCCTGAAAGACCCCGACGCCTTTGCCGAAAAGCTCGGTGAAAGTGCCGGTCAACTCGCCAATCTGGCCGTCACTGCCCCAGACAAAATGGAAAAGGCCATGTTGCTGGCCAGCGACGAGGCAGCACTGTGTTTGCTGGTACGCACCGCAGTGCTATGGCTCGAAGCATTGCCACCTTCGCAACTGGCAGGGTCCTCGGCTGAAGCCATCTCCAAGGTCGTGGTCGGCTTGGTCATCGACTTGTTAATTGGCTTGGTGCTGAGTGTCGTTGGGGTAGGTATTGCCTGGCTGACGGTGCGCCTGGCCAAGTACAGCGCGCAGATTTTTCAGGCCGCAATGGGCTTCGTGAGGTCGATGGTCGCGATCATCAACAACTTCATGGAGTACGTCGACCGCTATAAGAAAGTCGCCGTGCGCGGTGTTGCAGCGGGACTGAAAAAGGGTCGCATGCAACTGCGTTGGGATGCCCGGCGTAACACCACGCTGAAAAAAAACGAACACCACGACGATGTCTCGAAACAGGCCACCAACCCCAACGGCGACAGTGCCGATTCCGCCGATAAAACCGCGACCAACAAATGCCCGGTGTCGATGGTCACCGGCGAAGAACTGCTGACCCTCACCGATGGTGCGCTGGACGGGATTCTGCCGTTCGACTTCATCCGGTTCTATCGCACCAGCGCTGCCGAGATCGACTGCGGGCTGGGTTTTGGCTGGAGCCATTCGCTCGCCCATCGACTGGAGATGGAGGGCGATCATGTCATCTGGATCGACCACGAAAACCGCCGCACCACGTTTCCGCTGCCGAATGCCGAACGCCCGGCGATCCATAACAGCCTGTCGCGCGCGGCGATTTATCTCGGGGCTGTTCCCGAGGAGCTGATCCTCGCCCAGGCCGGCGACGACGCGCGTTTCTACCACTTTCACAACGGTCGGCTGACGGCGATCAGCGACGCGTACGACAACCGCTTGCGCATCACCCGCGACCGTCAGGAGCGTATTCAACGCCTCGACAACGGCGCCGGCCGCGCCTTGCTGTTGCGCTATGACCGCGCGCACCTGATCGCCGTCGACTATCAGGTGTTTGTCCCGGCGCAGACCCTCGACGAAGCCTGGCAAACTGAACAAACGCTGGTCAGTTACCACTACGACGAACGCGATCAACTGATCGAAGCGAGCAATGCCGCCGGGGAGAGCGAGCGTTACGACTACGACGACCGGCACGTGATCCTGCAGCGGCAACTGGCCGGTGGCGCGAGTTTCTTCTGGGCGTGGGAACGCTCCGGCAAGGCGGCGCGCTGCGTGCGGCATTGGGCGTCGTTTGCGCAGATGGATGCGTGCTACGTCTGGGACGACCAGGGCAGCGTCACGGTCCATAACGTCGATGGCAGCCAAGAGGTTTACCTCCACGACGACCGCGCGCGGCTGGTACGCAAGGTCGAGCTGAATGGTGGTGAACAGCTCAAGGCCTATGACGACAACGGCCGGTTGGTGGCCGAGCAGGATCCGCTCGGGGCCATCACCGAATATCGTTACGACGAAGTCGGACGGTTGGTGGCGCTGATTCCGCCGGAAGACGAGCCGACGGCCTACGAGTATCGCAACGGTTTCCTGCACGCGCGCTATCGCGGCAAGGCGGTGTGGAAATATCAGCGCAATGCTCAGGGCGATGTCACTGAAGCCACCGATCCTGATGGCCAGGTTACTCATTACCACTACGACGCTCAGGGGCGTTTGCTGTCGATCCGCTACCCGGACACCAGCCGACATGTGTTCGTCTGGAATGCCTTGGGGCAACTGCTTGAGGAAACGCTACCGGATGGCGGGCAGCGACGCTTTTCCTACGATGCGCTGGGCCGGCAGACGACCCGTCTGGACGAGCACGGTGCGGTCACTCGCTACCAATGGGATGCCATCGGCCGACTGCTCCAGACGACGCTGCCTACCGGTGCCACTCGCGCCTTCAGCTACAACGCCTACGGCCAGATCACCGCCGAACGCAATGAACTGGGCCGCGTCACCCGCTACGAATACGCCGACGACCTGCACCTGGTCAGCCGCCGCATCAACCCCGATGGCACCCAGCTCAAGTACCGCTACGACAACGCGCAGCTGTTGCTGACGGAAATCGAAAACGAGTCCGGCGAAAAATATCAGCTGGACTACACGCCCAGCGGATTGATCCGACAGGAAACCGGCTTCGACGGCCGCCGCACCGCTTATAGCTACGACCTCAACGGCCAGCTGCAGGAGAAAACCGAGTTCGGCGACGACGGCTCGCAGCTGGTTACGGCTTATGAGCGGGACTCAGTTGGGCGTTTGCTGACCAAAACCCCGCCTGACGGTATCAAGGTCGAGTACCGCTACGACTCGTTGGGCCGACTGATCAGCGTCGACGACGGTCACGATCACCCGCTGGAGTTCGAGTACGACCAACAGGATCGCCTAATCACCGAGCACCAGGGCTGGGGCACCTTGCGTTATGGCTACGACGCCTGTGGCCAGCTCAAGCGATTGCGCCTGCCGGACAGCAGCAAACTCGATTACCACCACGCCAAGGGCGGTGCGCTGACGGCGATCGATCTCAATGGCACACGCCTGACGTCGCACACCTTCCTCGCCGGTCGCGAACAAAAACGCCAACAGGGCCTGCTGTTCAGCGAATATGCCTACGACGATCAGGGCCGACTGAAGGCCCACGCTGTCAGCCAACAGCAAAAAAATCTGTACCGCCGCGACTATGCCTACAGCCTCAACGGCAATCTCGACCACATCGCCGACACCCGCCATGGCCAACGCAATTACCAATACGACCCGCTCAACCGCCTGACTCGCGTTCGCCACACCCGCGACGAGCCAGCGGAAACCTTCGCCCACGACCCGGCCGGCAACCTGCTGATGCAGGACCGCTCCGGCGCCGCGAAGGTGCGGGGTAATCGCTTGCTAATGCAGGGCGACCGCCACTACGACTACGACGCCTTCGGTAATCTGATCCGCGAACGCCGCGGCACCGCGCAAAAGCTCGTCACCGAATACCGCTACGACTGCCAGCACCGCCTGGTCGGCGTCACCACCCCGGACGGTCGCACCGCCAGCTACCGCTACGACGCCTTCGGCCGCCGCATCGCCAAAACCATCGACGGCCACACCACTGAATTCTTTTGGCAAGGCGACCACCTCGTCGCCGAAAGCAGCCGCGAACACTACCGCAGCTACGTCTACGAACCCGGCAGCTTCCGCCCTCTGGCCATGCTCGACGGCAAAGGCCCGCGCAAGGCTTGCCCGTTCTACTACCAACTCGACCACCTCGGCACGCCGCAGGAACTGACCGATTTTGGTGGCGAGATCGTGTGGTCGGCGAAGTACAACGCCTACGGAAAAGTCACGCACCTGGCGTTCGGCGGGGGCGAGCAGCTTGAGCAACCGCTGCGCTTTCAAGGGCAGTACTTCGACGCCGAGAGTGGTCTGCATTACAACCGGCATCGCTACTATGATCCGGAGGTGGGTCGGTACTTGACGTCGGACCCGATCAAGTTGGTGGGTGGGCTCAATCAGTATCAGTACACGCCGAATCCGACGGGGTGGGTTGATCCGTTGGGGTTGTCTTGTAACCCGTGCCCTGGTGATAGAAATGTCGATGGACCGTATAGCGAAATTGTTCCCGGTGGGGGTTTAGCTGCGCATGAGGCTCGGGGTGGGCATCTGATTGAAAAACACATTGGTCGATCTGAAGCTCAGTTGGCAAAAAGGCTTGAAGATGAGGGGTGGCTTGGCAGGGCGTCTACTTTCTATGATCGAACAACGGCGGAAAAAGCTATGTCCAGCGTCATAACTACCAATAAGGCAGTGATAGCAAGATTCTTACAGAGCCGAGACACTCAGATCATTATTAGTGACTCTGTCCCTTATCCAGTTGGAGTTGTTTTAAGACGTAGAGCATCCACCGTTATGCCTGTATCCGGGGTGTATCTACTTTTACGCAAGGACCAGCGAATGCCAGATGGTTATCGAATACATACAGGATATGCAGAGTAATGAGCGCAAGATTTCCGGCACTATTCCAGTTCTTGGCTGGCTACTTTCATGAGGATTGGAGCTGTGATCACGAGTCAGAAGATGATGTCGTTCGATCGTTTGTTGCTGAATCTTCTCCAGAAAGGATTTCTCAAGTGAAGGATGAGTTGCAGGTCGTTTTACGTTCTATCCAAAGTGAAGAGGAATTGCAGGTTTTTTTGTTTGAGGAAATTGGATGTTCTTACTATTACCCCTATGCGTGGCCCTCAGGTAAAGCATGGTTGGAGCATATTTTGAGCATGCTTTAGCAGTGAATCCTGTTAGCTTTTCTGCGCTCATCGGGTGAAGGAGGAAGAGAAATTTCTGGGCAAGGTCGTCGGAAGTTTCCTTCAAAACGTATCGGTTTCCATGAACTGGTGCGAAGTGAGATCCATGGATAGTCTTTGGCTGTCGCTGCAAATGCAGTGGCAGGGTGTAGGAACCCTTGGAGATTTACCGCGCATCAGCGCTGTCGTTTGATTGCGGCACTTAATTTGTGTCCGTAACATCGTTCGCGGCGGCTGTACGCGGGACACGCTTCGGCGTGGCTGAGTTTTGGTGGATCTCCTCAGTTTCCTACTCTCGCGTACGGCTGCCACCCAAGCCCGTAGGAAAGGCCGTTGGTAGCTTAAATTTGTCCGCCAAAGGTCTCTAAAAAATGACAACACTTACACCCGATCCTCCCTACGAAAAAATAATCCCTCATCCCGAAAACCGCTTCATGGCGTTGACCGGCAACTGCACCGACATGCCCACGCTGTTCGTCGATACCCACGCGCCGCTCGATGTTTTATACGATGCCGCCAACTATCGAATTCGCGCCGTTACGCAGGTGCTGGAGAACATGTCGATGCGCGGTTCGGTTGAGTGTGAGTCGTTCATTCTTAGTGATTTTGCGTTGCTGTGCGCCATTCCGTTGCGGGATGGGTGTGATGTGCTGGATGTGATTGGGCGGCGGTTGCGGGCTTGGCCTTCGGAGTAAGACTGCTGAAAGATCGTTCCCACGCTCTGCGTGGGAATGCAGCCCGTGACGCTCTGCGTCACATCGGTGCCTGGCTCCACAGCGGTGGTGTGGCTGGAACGCGGAGCGTCCCTTGAGGCATTCCCACGCGGAGCGTGGGAACGATCATCGTGTAGACACCAAGATTGCCCGCTCAGCCACCAACCCCTGACGTTCTGCGCCGTACAAGGTAAACTTCCCGGCCTTCGCAGGAGCAATCATGAATTATCGTCACGCCTTCCATGCCGGCAATCACGCCGATGTGTTCAAACACCTGACTTTGACCCGCCTCATCGCCTTGATGTCGCGCAAGGAGCAGCCGTTTGCCTATCTCGACACTCACGCCGGCATTGGTCTGTATGACCTGCAGGGCGATCAGGCCAGTCGTACCGGTGAGTACCTGGAAGGGATCGCGCGGTTGTGGGATCAGCCGGATTTGCCGGCGTTGACCGCCGATTACATGAAGGTGCTGCACGAGATGAACCCGGATGGCCAGTTGCGCTATTACCCGGGCTCGCCGGAGTTGGCGCGGCGTCTGACGCGGCCGCAGGATCGGCTGATGCTCAACGAGAAGCACCCCGAAGACGGCTTGCTGCTCAAGGACAACATGGCCGGCGATCGTCGGGTGAAGGTTCACTTGGGCGAAGGCTGGCATGTGCCGCGGGCGATGTTGCCGGTGCAGGAGAAGCGGGCGGTGATGTTGATTGATCCGCCGTTCGAGCAGCTCGATGAGATGCAGCGTTGTGCGGCGTCGTTGAAAGAAGCGGTTGGCCGGATGCGTCAGACGGTGGCGGCGATCTGGTACCCGGTGAAGGATCAGCGCATGTTGCGGCGTTTTTATCAGGATCTGGCCGGCACGGGCGCGCCGAAGTTATTGCGGGTGGAGTTGTTGGTGCATCCGCTGGATACGCCCAATAGCTTGAATGGCTCGGGTTTGGCGATTGCCAATCCGCCGTGGGGGCTTGAAGAGGAATTGCGTGAGTTGCTGCCGTGGTTGTCCAAGAAGCTTGGGCAGACCCAGGGTGGGTGGCAGATGGATTGGTTGATTGCTGAGAGTTGACCAGTGATCGTTCCCACGCTCTGCGTGGGAATGCATCCCGTGACGCTCTGTGTCACCTGAAAGCGGAACGCGGAGCGTCCCCGGCGGCATTCCCACGCAGAGCGTGGGAACGATCGGTGTGCGGTTAGATCGGGCAAGTCACGCCTGTACCGCCAATCCCGCAATAGCCTTCCGGATTTTTGGCCAGGTACTGCTGGTGATACGCCTCGGCGAAGTAGAACGTCGGGGCTTCTTCGATTTCGGTGGTGATGGTGCCTTTGCCAGCCTTGGTCAACTCGGCCTGGAACACTTGCTCGCTGTGCTTGGCCGCAGCCAGTTGAGTCGGGTTGGTGGCGTAGATCACCGAGCGGTACTGGGTCCCGATGTCATTGCCCTGGCGCATGCCCTGGGTCGGGTTGTGCAGTTCCCAGAACATCTTCAGCAGCTCTTCGTAGCTGACTTTTGCCGGCTCGTAGACCACCAGTACCACTTCGCTATGGCCGGTCAGGCCCGAGCAGACTTCTTCATACGTCGGGTTCGGCGTAAAGCCGCCGGCGTAACCCACCGCCGTACTGACCACGCCTTCGCGCTGCCAGAACTTGCGCTCCGCGCCCCAGAAGCAACCCAGGCCGAAGATCGCGAAATCCACGTCCATCGCAAAGGGGCCCAGCAGCGGGGCATCGTGGACGAAGTGTTTTTCCGGCACGGTCATTGGGGTTTCGCGGCCAGGCAGAGCTTGTTCTTTAGTCGGGAGCACGTTTTTGTTCACCAGAATTTCCGAGCGCAAGACCATGATCAGTCCTCTCAGTTTGGTTGAGATGTAAATACACAGACCGCCAGTGTGCCGAATGATGCCAAGTTAATCACTACCCAATGTGGGAGCAGGCTTGCTCGCGAAGGCGGCGTGACAGTCGACATCCACGGCGCCTTAGACACCGCCTTCGCGAGCAAGCCCGCTCCCACAGGTGTTGCGACACCGTTGTCAGGCGATTGGGCCGCGCGGGTAGCGTTTGAGCTTTTCGATCAGCTCTGTGCCGGGGATCGGTCGGTCGAACAGGTAGCCCTGGCCGACGTCGCAGCGGTGGCGGCGCAGGAAGGCCAACTGCTCGGCTGTTTCGATGCCTTCAGCCACGACCTTGAGTTTCAGGTTATGGGCCATGGCGATTACCGCGGAGGTGATTTCCATGTCGTCCTGGTTGTCCGGGATTTCGTGGATGAAGCTTCGATCGATCTTGATGATGTCGATCGGGAATTTTTTCAAGTAACTGAGTGACGAGTAACCGGTGCCAAAGTCGTCCATCGCCAGGGTCAGGCCCAGACGCTTGAGTTGGTCGAGTTGCAAGTGCGTGTCTTCGGTGGCTTCCAGCAGCAGGCCTTCGGTCAACTCCAGCTCCAGCAGGTTCGCTGGCAGCTCTTCTTCCTTGAGGATGTTGGCGATGGACGCCACCAGGTCCGGGTCGGAGAACTGCTTGGGCGACAGATTGATCGCCACTTGCAGATTACCGAGGCCGGCGGCGGTCAGGTCTTTGCTCATGCGGCAGGCCTGGCGGGCGATCCATTTGCCGATCGGGATGATCAGCCCGGTTTCTTCGGCGACGCTGATGAACTGGTCCGGGCGGATCATGCCCTTTTCCGGATGATTCCAGCGCAGCAGCGCTTCCATGCCCAGCAAGCGACCGCTACGCAGGCACAGCTTGGGTTGGTAGAACACGTCCAGCTCGTTCTGGGTCAGGGCGCGGCGCAGGTTGTTTTCGACGAACAGTTTGTAGCTGGCCTCGGCGTTCAGCGCTTCGGTGAAGACTTGCACCTGGTGCTTTCCGTTGGCCTTGGCCTTGTGCAGTGCCAGGCCGGCGTTGCGCATCAGCGTCTGTGGGTCGCGGCCATGCAGCGGCGCGCAGGCCAGGCCCACGGAGCCGGTGACGCTGATCAATTGGTTGTCGACGAACAACGGTTTGTCGAGGGTTGCCAGCAATTGGTTGGCGACCTGCTGACCAGTCGAAAGGTCAGTGTCGTCCAGCAGCACTGCGAATTCGTTACTGGCGAAACGTGCCAGGCTGCCGCTCGGGCTCAGGCTGTTGCGCAAGCGTCGCGCCAGGCTAATCAGCAGCTTGTCGCCGGTCTGGTGGCCGAGGCTGTCGTTGATGCGTTTGAAGTTGTCGATGTCCACCAGCAGCAGGCTGATCGGTGTATCGCTGTCTCGGGCGAAGCGTTCATCGAGGTTGCGGATGAACGCCGGGCGATTGCCGAGGTTGGTCAGATTGTCGGTGTAGGCCAGGCGTTCGATACGTTGCTGGGCGAGTTTGGTCTGGGTGATGTCTTCGTAGATGCCGATGTAATGCGTCAGCTCACGGTTGTCGCCATAGACCTTGGAAATCGACAATTGGCCCCAGTAGGGTTCGAGGTTTTTGCGCCGGCTCTTGAACTCGCCCTGCCAGCTATTGCTTTTGGCCAGCGCCGACGGCGCATCGAACAGCAGTTCGCTGAGGTTTTCCAGCGCCGGCAATTCCGACAGCCGCTGGCCGTGGACTTCCTCGGTGGTGTACTGGGTGATCGCGGTAAAGCTTGGGTTGACGTACTCCACCACGCCGTCGCAATTGACCAGCAGAAAGGCGTTGGCGCTTTGCTCCACCGCACGCTGGAACAAGTGCAGGGCGCTGGTGGCGGTGCGACGGTTATGGTTGTTGATCACCTGGGCGAACTGATCCGCCAGCTCGCCGGCAAAGGCGATTTCATCCGACTGCCAGGCGCGGGTCGCACCGATCTGCTCCAGGCAGAGCACGCCGACTACCTGGCCATCCACGCGAATGCTGGCGTCAAGCATGGCGTTGACGTCGCGCGGACGCAGGCTCTCGGCTATTTCCCGGGTGCGCGGGTCACGGATGGCGTTATGGGCGTCGATGGCACGGCCGGTGTGCAAGGCGTCCAGATAATCGGGAAAACCGCTGGCGTCGATCGACTCAGGCAGTTGGCGATCCCGGGTGGCACGGTGATAGGCCGAGATCGGCGTCAGCAGCGAGCCGTCGAGGTGCCACAGGCTGGCGCAGTCGACTTCGTAAATGTCGCAGGCGCTACGAGTGATCAATTCGGCAGCTTCTTGCAGGGAATTGTTGGTGCTGTAGCGCTGGCGGGTCAGCAGCAGAATCAGGTCTTGCTGGGCGCGCACCCGGTCGAGGTGTAGCAGTTGCTCCTGCTGGGCGCGCTGATTGAGTTCCAGGGCGATTTGCAGGCGTGAGTTCTGGGTTTCCAGGTCCAGCGCAGGCAGCAGCGGTTCGCCGTCGAACAGACCGTCCACCACCATCAGGTAGCCGCGCAGCAGGTGTCGATTGTGTTGTTTGTAAGCTTCGCCCAGTTCCAGCAGGCTCAGTACGCCTGCGGCGGTGTGCAAGGTGTAGCGGATCAGGTAATGCGGGCTTTCGGTGAGTTGCTGCTGGATCGTGTCGTGCAGTTGATAGCGCGCCTCGGGCTCCATCAGGCTGGCATAGGGCGAGCCGACCAGGGCACAGAGCTCCACTGCCGGCAGGCCAAACTGTCGTTCGCAATTGGGGTCGAGAAACAACAGCGCCCAGCTCGGTTCATTCAGCCGTTCGAAACGCAGCATGCCGAGCCGCGAGGGCACAGGCAACTGCGTCACTACCTCGGCCACCATACGGCTGGCGGCATCGGGTTGGCTCTTCATATGGAGGGAAACTCGCTTCGAATATGCTGATCGCGCCGGGCTCTCGCCCTCTTTTCTGTTGTCTGCGGCAAGGTTGCATCATTGCGACACCGACTGACAAGAGAGATGAAGGCCAAGTGCTATAAGAATATGTCGGCAGGCGTGAAGATTTCTCCAGCGAGGCGCCAAAAGTAATGTTGTGAGTCAAAAAATCGCAGCCTTCGGCAGCCCCTACAAGGCTGCGATCTTTTCCGGAATCAACGCAATTTGATGCTTACCGACTGCAGTTGCTTGCCATCCCGATCGTGATAATTGACGCGAACCTGTTCAGTATCGACGATCAGATGCGCGAAATTATCCTGGCTGATCACCTCACTGGTCAGCTCATGCCGATAATCTCCCGCAGCTGTTCGGGCCAGCGCTTGGTCGAGAATGAACGTGGATGCCTTGGCATACGGCAGCAATTTGCTGTTGCACAGCGGTGAAGACACGATGGTGTGAACTTCGAAATCCGGATCCTCGCTGTGGGTCAGGCGACTGGTCAGCGAACCGTGGACATCGCCGGAAATGAAGAAGACGTTCTTGATGCCCTGCGTACGAATCGTCTCCAACAGCCGTAATCGTTGTTCCGGGTAGGCTTTCCAGGCGTCATCACCGTGAAGTTTGCGGTCGGGATAGAACATGACGCTGGTGACCACGAATTTCACCCGGGCCAGGCTGTTGATCAGCCATTTGAGCAGCGCCTGTTCCTGCTCTTCGTCCAGGATGCGCCGGTCGCTGGCCGACAGATTGCGTCGGGTTCGGCTGTCGGTGATAAACCATTCGATATCGCCATCGGAGAATTGATACCAATACTGTTGAAGTTTCCTGCTTACTTGTCCGTTGGCAAGTAACTCATGGGCAGGGCTGTGGCTCGCTTGATATAACTCATAGGCCGCCATGGCATTTTTGTATAAGTAAGCGTCGTACTTACTCTCGTTAGCCGGCCAGTTGTCTTCAATTTCATGGTCGTCGAGGATCATGTAAGTTGGCACGCCGGACATTAACTTCGAAATATGAGGCTGAGAGAAAGCCGTGCGGTATTTTCTGAGAATGTCCTTGTATTCCCGGTCGGGTGCGACAAGGTTCAAGTCATCGACGTAGATTTGGTCGCCCGTCATCAGCATGGCGCTGATAGGTGGCTCGGCGCGTTCCGCCAGGCTAGTAACCGAGGCAAAGATCCGGTCGCCCAAATGCGGGGCCGATGCACTGCCGGCGGTTATTCGCAGGTAACGACATGAACCGACAACATACGCCCGTGGTGTCTTGGTTTTGCTGGACTGAGTGCGAAAACGATAGATCTGCCGCGGCCATTGCAGTGGCAATTCCTGAACCGTCTCCACGGTATGCACCGGGCTCATGGGGCTGAACCAGCCTGCCTGGTATTCATAGTCTGTATCGGTGGCGAGATTGTTGAGGGCAATGACATCGGACATGTCACGCAAGATGGTCAGTTTTGAAAAGAGTCCTTTGGACCACTGCTCATCCCCCGTGCGTCGATAACGAATACCTGCAAATACCAAGGCATCCTTCTGTAATTCACCGCGCAAGAAAATGCGGGCATGGTTAGTTGTGGTGTGGCCAATAATTGGCCCGACAGTCGGTTTGAACATGTTCGAATCCATTCGAAGTAATGCTAACTAAGCAGATTAAGTTGTCGAGATTTCTATTAGGAATTCTCCAAACTGATCCTAGTTATTGACTCGCTAAAAATATCAGCCGGAAGTGGACTCGAGTTGTAGGCGGCGTAAGCCGTGAATGTAGGAATAGAGCTCGGAGGCAGAGGGCTTTTTTCAGGGCAAAAAAAAGCCCCGCCAAATTGACGGGGTTGAGGTACGAGCGTGGCGCTCGGAAAACATGACGCGACTGGCCCTCCGGTGAAGGAGGGCCGGCCGGTGTTACAGCAGGATAGTGCGAATGTCCGCCAGCAGGTCGCTCAGACGCTTGGTGAAGCGTGCAGCAGCGGCGCCGTTGATCACACGGTGATCGTAGGACAGCGACAGGGGCAGCATCAGCTTCGGCTGGAAGGCTTTGCCGTCCCAGACTGGCTGGATGGTCGCCTTGGAAACACCGAGGATCGCCACTTCCGGCGCGTTGACGATCGGCGTGAAGCCGGTGCCGCCAATGTGGCCGAGGCTGGAAATGGTGAAGCAGGCGCCTTGCATGTCGTCAGCGGTGAGCTTTTTGTCGCGGGCTTTGGCGGCCAGCGCAGCGGCTTCGGCTGCCAATTGCAACAGGCTCTTCTGGTCGACGTTCTTGATGACCGGTACCAACAGGCCTTCAGGGGTGTCGACGGCGAAGCCGATGTTCACGTACTTCTTGCGGATGATCGCTTTGCCGCTTGGCGCCAGAGAACTGTTGAAGTCCGGGAGTTCCTTGAGCAGGTGTGCGCACGATTTGAGCAGCAGCGGCAGGATGGTCAGCTTGACGCCAGCCTTCTCTGCAACGGCTTTCTGAGCATTGCGGAACGCTTCCAGGTCGGTGATATCAGCCGAATCGAACTGAGTCACGTGAGGAATGTTCAACCAGCTGCGGTGCAGGCTCGACGCGCCGATTTGCATCAGGCGAGTCATCGGCACTTCTTCGGTTTCACCGAAGCGGCTGAAGTCCACGACCGGAATCGGCGGGATGCCCGCGCCGCCGGTTGCGCCAGCCGCAGCGGCCGGTGCTTCCTTGGCTTTCTGCATCATGGCTTTGACGTAAACCTGCACGTCTTCTTTCAGCACACGACCGTGCGGGCCGCTTGGGCTGACCGCGCTCAGCTCGACGCCGAACTCACGGGCCAGTTGGCGCACTGCCGGGCCTGCGTGAACCTTGGCGCCTGGCTTGGCTGGAGCAGCGGCCGGTGCCGCAGCAGGTGCCGCAGCAGGTGCGGCAGCTGCCGGAGCAGCAGGTGCAGTAGCGGCTGGAGCAGGCGCAGCGGCTGGAGCCGGAGCCGCAGCAGGCGCTGCGCCTTTGACTTTCAGCTTCAGGATCAGGTCGCCGGTACCGACTTCGTCATCCAGCTTGATGGCAACGCTTTCCACCACGCCTGCGGCAGGCGATGGAATTTCCATGCTCGCCTTGTCGGATTCCAGGGTGATCAGCGACTGGTCGGCGGCGACGGTATCACCAGCCTTGACCAGCACTTCGATGATCTTGGCCTTGCCCGACGAACCGATGTCCGGGACATGAATATCCTGAACAGTGTCGGCAACCGGAGCCGCCGGAGCCGCAGCGGCTGGCGCCGGAGCAGCGGCAGCAGGCGCAGCAGCCTGGGCTGGCGCGGCCGCGGCCGGTGCAGCAGCACCTGCCACTTCCAGATCCAGAATCAGATCGCCAGTGCCGACTTCGTCGTTGAGCTTGACGCTGATGGCTTTGACCACGCCAGCGGCGGGCGAAGGGATTTCCATGCTGGCCTTGTCGGATTCCAGGGTGATCAGCGACTGATCAGCCTCGACGGTGTCGCCGACCTTGACCTGGATCTCGATGATCTGGGCCTTGCCCGACGAACCGATGTCCGGCACGTGCACTTGCTGAACGCTGGCAGCAGCCGGCGCAGCAGCAGGAGCAGCGGCGGCAGGAGCCGCAGCCGGTTTGGCTTCAGCCTTGGCCGCCGGTGCAGCGGCAGCCGCAGGGGCTGGCGCAGCAGCACCTTCTACTTCCAGCTCCAGCAGTTCGTCGCCTTCTTTCAGGCGATCGCCCAGCTTCACTTTCAGGCTCTTGATGATGCCGGTCTTAGGCGCAGGCACTTCCATGCTCGCCTTGTCCGATTCCAGCGTCAGGATGCTCTGATCGGCTTCGATACGGTCGCCGACCTTCACAAACAGTTCAATTACTTCACCTTCACCGCTGCCGATGTCAGGTACGCGAATGAGTTCGCTCACAGAGTGTCTCCTCAGCAGTCCAGTGGGTTGCGTTTTTCCGGGTTGATACCGAACTTGGCGATGGCTTCAGCCACAACCTTAGGTTCGATGTCACCACGGTCAGCCAAGGCTTCCAGGGCTGCCAACACCACGAAATGACGATCGACTTCGAAGAAGTGACGCAGCTTCTTGCGGCTGTCACTGCGGCCGAAACCATCGGTGCCCAGGACTTTGAATTCCTTGGACGGGACCCACTGACGAATTTGCTCAGCGAACAGCTTCATGTAGTCGGTAGACGCGATGACCGGACCTTTACGGCCGTTCAGGCACTCTTCGACGTAGCTCAGTTTAGGTTTCTGGCCAGGGTGCAGACGGTTGGTGCGCTCAACGGCCAGGCCGTCGCGACGCAGTTCGTTGAAGCTGGTAACGCTCCATACGTCAGCACCGACGTTGAACTCTTCACGCAGGATCTTCGCCGCTTCACGGACTTCACGCAGGATGGTGCCGGAGCCCATCAGCTGAACGTGGTGCGCCGCTTCGCGGGTGTCTTCCTCGAGCAGGTACATGCCTTTCTTGATGCCTTCTTCGGCACCGGCCGGCATGGCTGGCTGCTGGTAGGACTCGTTCATCACGGTGATGTAGTAGAAGACGTCCTGTTGCTCTTCGGTCATCTTCTTCATGCCGTCCTGAATGATCACCGCCAGCTCGTAGCCGTAGGTTGGATCGTAGGTGCGGCAGTTCGGGATGGTGGCAGCCAGCAGGTGGCTGTGACCGTCTTCGTGCTGCAGGCCTTCACCGTTCAGGGTGGTACGGCCGGCGGTGCCGCCGATCAGGAAGCCACGGGTACGGCTGTCGCCAGCGGCCCAGGCCAGGTCGCCGATACGCTGGAAGCCGAACATCGAGTAGAAGATGTAGAACGGCAGCATTGGCTGGTTGTGGCTGGAGTACGAAGTACCGGCAGCGATGAAGGAGCTCATGGCGCCCGCTTCGTTGATGCCTTCTTCGAGAATCTGGCCCTTCTGGTCTTCCTTGTAGAACATCACCTGGTCTTTATCGACTGGCTCGTAGAGCTGGCCGACGGAGGAGTAGATGCCCAACTGACGGAACATGCCTTCCATACCGAAGGTACGGGCTTCGTCCGGGATGATCGGAACGATGCGTGGGCCGATTTCCTTGTCCTTGACCAATTGCGCGAGGATCCGCACGAAAGCCATGGTGGTGGAGATTTCACGGTCGCCCGAGCCGTCCAGGATCGCCTTGAGAGTGTCCAGTGGCGGGGTCGGGATGTTGAAGCTCTTGGCGCGACGCTGTGGCACGAAACCGCCCAGCGCGGTACGGCGCTCTGCCAGGTAACGGGCTTCGGCGCTGTTCGGCTCCGGCTTGAAGAACGGCAGGTTTTCCAGTTCTTCGTCCTTGACCGGAATGTCGAAACGATCGCGGAACAACTTCAGGCTGTCGACATCGACTTTCTTGGTGTTGTGCGCAGTGTTTTTCGCTTCGCCGGCACCGGTGCCATAACCCTTGATGGTCTTGGCCAGGATGACAGTCGGTTGTTCTTTGTGGTTGACCGCTTCGTGGTACGCCGCGTAGACCTTGTACGGGTCGTGGCCGCCACGGTTGAGTTTCCAGATCTCGTCGTCAGACAGGTCTGCAACCATCGCCTTGAGTTCAGGCGTGTTGAAGAAGTGTTCACGCACGAACGCGCCGTCTTTGGCTTTGTAGTTCTGGTACTCGCCGTCGATGACTTCGTCCATGCGGCGTTGCAGGATACCGTCGACATCCTTGGCCAGCAGCGGGTCCCAGAAGCGGCCCCAGATGACCTTGGTCACGTTCCACTGAGCGCCGCGGAACACGCCTTCGAGTTCCTGGATGATCTTGCCGTTGCCGCGAACCGGGCCGTCGAGGCGCTGCAGGTTGCAGTTGATGACGAAGATCAGGTTGTCCAGCTTCTCGCGGCCGGCCAGGGAGATCGCGCCCAGGGATTCCGGCTCGTCGCACTCGCCATCGCCCAGGAAGCACCAGACTTTCTGTTTGCCTGGCTGGATGAAACCACGGTGTTCCAGGTACTTCATGAAGCGAGCCTGGTAGATCGCCTGGATCGGGCCCAGACCCATGGATACGGTCGGGAACTGCCAGAAGTCAGGCATCAGCCACGGGTGCGGATAGGACGACAAGCCCTGGCCGTCGACTTCCTGACGGAAGTTGTTCATCTGGTCTTCGGTGATGCGGCCTTCCATGAATGCACGGGCGTAAACGCCTGGCGAGGTGTGGCCCTGGAAGTAGATCAGGTCGCCGCCGTGTTCGTCGCTCGGGGCCTGGAAGAAGTAGTTGAAGCCGATGTCATACAGGGTCGCACTGGAAGCGAAGCTGGAGATGTGACCGCCGAGGTCAGAATCTTTCAGGTTCGTACGCATTACCATGGCCATCGCGTTCCAGCGTACCAACGAGCGAATGCGGCGTTCCATGAACAGGTCGCCAGGCATGCGTGCTTCGTGGGTAACGGGGATCGTGTTGCGGTACGGCGTAGTGATGGCGTAAGGGAGCTGCGAGCCGCTACGGGTCGCGAGTTCACCCATACGGGTCATCAGATAGTGAGCACGGTCTTCGCCTTCTTTGTCGAGAACCGATTCCAGGGCGTCCAGCCATTCCTGGGTTTCGACGGGATCGAGGTCTTGCATGGCTTGCTCCAGGGCGGAAAGGCTTCCAGAATCGGTTGCCTGAGTTTGCGACTGGCCTTGTGGGCAGACGATATAAATTCTTGGATTGCCGATAGGTTGTTCCGGCGGCGTGTAGTTTTACTACAAATCATCGGGCATTTCAGCCTTTCGAATGTATAGACGAGTAGTAAAACTACAGAAGATTGGCTTGTGGCCTCCGGCTGCGTTGTGAGAATAATCGTTAAGGTTGGTCTTTTGCCAACCAAAAAAGGTGAAGGCTTGATGATCGCTGCCAAAAATAAACAAATTACAGCTATTTCTAACCTTTGTTCGACAGTCAATCACGTAGTGTATTTTCAAAAATCACTACATGCAGCCTTTCGCACGCCGATCAAGGATAGACCATGAGCCTCCCTTCGCTTGCCGAACTGCCCGGCGTACTTCTGCCGTTTGTCACCCGTGCCGAGCAGTCGTTCCGTACGACTGTCGGGGTTCTCCCCGACGATCATGGCCTGTCTGCCTGGACGCCTGAGCGCTGGGCGCAATTTGCCCGTGTCAGCGCTGCCAGCGACTTTGTCATTGAACAGAGCCTGCGTGACCCTTTGATGTTGCTGGAGCTGGTGCAGTCCGGCGAACTGGACCGTGCCTTTGCGCCGGGTGAGTTGTGCGCACAGATTGCGACGGCGGTGAGCGCCGCCGAAACCGACGACCAACTTGGCCACGCCCTGCGTCGCCAGCGCGCCCGTCAGCAAGTGCGGATCATCTGGCGCGATCTGACACGCCAGGCCGATCTGATCCAGACCTGTCGCGACCTCTCGGACATGGCCGATGCCAGCATCGATCAGGCCTGTCAGTGGTTGTATCAGCGCCATTGCCAACAGTTCGGCACGCCCACCGGGCGGCGCAGTGGTAAACCGCAACAGATGGTCATCCTCGGCATGGGCAAGCTCGGTGCCGTGGAGCTGAACCTGTCGTCAGACATCGACCTGATCTTCGCCTACCCCGAGGGCGGTGAAACCGTCGGCGTGAAGCGCTCGCTGGATAATCAGGAGTTTTTCATTCGTCTGGGGCAGCGGCTGATCAAGGCCCTGGACCCGATGACCGTCGACGGTTTCGTGTTCCGCGTCGACATGCGCTTGCGGCCTTACGGTTCGTCCGGCGCCCTGGTGCTGAGCTTCAATGCGCTGGAGCAGTATTACCAGGATCAGGGCCGCGATTGGGAACGCTACGCGATGATCAAGGCGCGCGTGGTGGCCGGCGATCAAGTGGCCGGCGCCCAATTGCTCGACATGCTGCGGCCGTTCGTTTACCGGCGTTACCTGGACTTCTCGGCCATCGAAGCGCTGCGCACCATGAAGCAGCTGATCCAGCAGGAAGTCCGGCGCAAGGGCATGGCCGACAACATCAAACTCGGTTCCGGCGGCATTCGTGAAGTCGAATTTATCGCCCAGGCCTTCCAGCTGATTCACGGCGGTCGCGACTTGAGCCTGCAGCAGCGTCCTTTATTAAAAGTACTGAGCACATTGGAAGGTCAGGGTTACCTGCCGGCGGCGGTAGTCAGTGAACTGCGAGAAGCCTACGAATTTCTGCGTTACACCGAACACGCGATCCAGGCGATTGCCGACCGTCAGACCCAGATGCTGCCAGATAGCCCGCAGGATCAGGCGCGCATTGCCTTTATGCTCGGGTTCGCCAACTGGACAGCGTTCCACGAACAGCTGATGTACTGGCGTGGCCGGGTGGCCTGGCACTTTGCTCAGGTGATCGCCGATCCCGACGAAGAGGACGGCGCCGAGAGCGAAGTGGTGGTCGGCGGGGAATGGCTGCCGCTGTGGGAAGAGGCGCAGGACGAGGAGGCCGCGTGCCGTCAGCTGGAAGAGGGTGGTTTCGCCGATGCTTCCAAGGCGCTGAAAGCCCTGGCCAATCTGCGCGGCAGTCCGCAATTACGCGCCATGCAGCGCCTGGGGCGTGAACGTCTCGATGCTTTTATTCCGCGCTTGCTGGCTCAGGCGGTGGAGCACGCCAATCCCGATCTGGTGTTGGAGCGGGTACTGCCGTTGGTGGAAGCCGTGGCGCGTCGTTCCGCCTATCTGGTGTTGTTGACCGAGAATCCCGGCGCCCTGCGTCGCTTGCTGACGCTATGCGCCGCGAGCCCGTGGATTGCCGAACAGATCACGCGCTTCCCGTTGCTGCTCGACGAGTTGCTCAACGAAGGCCGGTTGTTCAAGCCACCGCTGGCGCCGGAACTGACGGCCGAGCTGCGCGAGCGTTTGACGCGGATTCCCGAAGACGACCTCGAACAGCAAATGGAAGCCCTGCGGCATTTCAAACTGGCGCACCGCTTGCGCGTCGCCGCCTCGGAAATCGCCGGCAGCCTGCCATTAATGAAGGTCAGTGATTACCTGACCTGGCTCGCCGAAGCGATTCTCGAACAGGTCCTGGCCCTGGCCTGGCGTCAGACCGTGGCCAAGTACGGCACGCCGCAACGCACCGACGGCAGCTTGTGCGACCCTGGTTTCATCATTGTCGGTTACGGGAAAGTCGGCGGTCTGGAACTGGGGCACAGTTCGGACCTGGATCTGGTGTTCATCCACGACGGCGATCCACAGGCGGAAACCGACGGGTCGAAGCCTATTGACGGTGCACAGTTTTTTACCCGGCTCGGGCAGCGCATCATTCATTTGCTGACGGCGCAGACCAACTCCGGCCAGCTGTATGAGGTGGACATGCGCCTGCGTCCGTCCGGTGCGTCCGGTTTGTTGGTGAGTTCCCTGGGGGCGTTTGCCCGGTATCAGGAAAACGAAGCCTGGACCTGGGAACATCAGGCGCTGGTGCGAGCACGGGTGCTGGTGGGCAGTCAGGATGTCGGCGAGGCGTTCGAGAAAGTTCGCGCGGCGGTATTGGGCAAGTCGCGGGATCTGCAGACCTTGCGCCAGGAGGTCAGCGAGATGCGTGCCAAGATGCGCGATAATCTCGGCAGCAAGAGCACGGCGGCGGGCACGGCGGCAAATGCCTTCGAGGCCACGGCGCCGTTCGATCTCAAGCAGGACGCCGGAGGTATCGTCGATATTGAATTTATGGTGCAATACGCGGCTCTGGCATGGTCTGAGGCGCATCCGTCATTGCTGCGCTATACCGACAATATCCGCATTCTGGAAGGGTTGGAGGAGGTCGGGCTAATGCCCGCCGAAGATGCCAGCCTGTTGCGTGAAGCCTATAAGGCCTACCGCTCCGCCGCTCACCGGGAGGCCTTGCAAAAGGACGCCGGAGTGATACCGGGCGACCAGTTCGTGGATGAACGACGGCAGGTCATGCGGATCTGGCGCGAGCTGGGGTTAAGCTGAGAAGGGATATTTGTAACACCTGATACCCAATGTAGGAGCGAGCTTGCTCGCGAAGGCGGAGTGTCAGTCGGCATTGATCCTGGATGTGCCGGCCCTTTCGCGAGCAAGCCCGCTCCCACAGTGGATCTTCGGTGTTTTGGAGATTGAGGCGGCCAGGCTGCACCGCACGGGATGTGCACCAATACCCAATGTAGGAGCGAGCTTGCTCGCGAAGGCGGGGTGTCAGTCGACAGGAATGTTGAAGGTGATGATCCCATCGCGGGCAAGCAGACTTCCACAGTGATTCTCGAGGCGGGGAGGCGTATGCCTCCCCGGCTCGTTTTTGGAAACTACATGAAAATTCTGATCGTTGGGCCCAGTTGGGTCGGTGACATGGTGATGGCACAGACACTTTTTCAGTGTCTCAAGCAGCGCCACCCGCAGTGCGAAATCGACGTGCTGGCCCCCGAGTGGAGCCGGCCGATTCTCGAGCGCATGCCCGAAGTGCGCCAGGCCTTGAGCTTCCCGCTCGGCCACGGCGTGCTGGAACTGGCGACGCGTCGGCGCATCGGTAAATCCCTGGCCGGTCAGTACGACCAGGCCATCCTGCTGCCCAATTCCCTGAAATCGGCACTGGTGCCGTTTTTTGCCGGTATCCCGAAACGCACCGGCTGGCGCGGCGAGTTCCGCTATGGCCTGCTCAATGACGTGCGTACGCTCGACAAAGAACGTTACCCGTTGATGATCGAACGCTTCATGGCCCTGGCTTTTGAGCCCGGCGTCGAATTGCCAAAACCGTATCCACGGCCGAACCTGCAGATCGACCCGGTGACTCGCGACGGCGCACTGGCCAAGTTCGGTCTGGCCCTGGACCGTCCGGTGTTGGCGCTGTGCCCTGGCGCCGAGTTCGGCGAGTCCAAGCGCTGGCCGTCCGAGCACTATGCCAAGGTCGCCGAAGCGAAGATCCGTGAAGGCTGGCAGGTCTGGCTGTTCGGCTCGAAAAATGATCACGCGGTGGGCGAAGACATTCGCGCGCGGTTGATTCCCGGTCTGCGTGAAGAGTCGGTGAACCTCAGTGGCGGCACTTCCCTGGCCGAGGCCATCGATCTGCTGTCCTGCGCTGACGCGGTGGTCTCCAACGACTCCGGCCTGATGCACGTGGCGGCCGCGCTGAACCGCCCGTTGGTGGCGGTGTACGGCTCGACGTCGCCGGGTTTCACACCACCATTGGCCGAGCATGTCGAAATCGTGCGCCTGGGCATCGAATGCAGTCCGTGCTTCGATCGCACCTGCCGTTTCGGTCATTACAATTGCTTGCGCCAGCTCATGCCAAAAGCGGTGAACGAAGCCTTGCAGCGGTTGCTGGGCACTGTGGTCGAGGTCAAATAGTTTGCGGGTACTGTTGATCAAGACTTCTTCGCTGGGCGACGTGATTCACGCGTTGCCAGCGTTGACCGACGCGGCGCGGGCGATCCCCGGCATCACGTTCGACTGGGTGGTGGAAGAAGGCTTCGCCGAGATTCCGACCTGGCACCCGGCCGTGGGCAAGGTGATTCCGGTGGCGATCCGTCGCTGGCGCAAGAACATCTGGCAGACCCTCAAGAGCGGTGAGTGGAAGCGCTTCAAGCAAAGCGTTCGCGCGACCCAATATGACTTGGTGATCGATGCACAGGGCCTGCTGAAAAGCGCCTTGTTGACTCGCTACGCCAAAGCACCGGTGGCCGGGCTGGACAAGAACTCGGCCCGCGAACCGATCGCCGCGCGTTTCTATTCCCGACGTCTGGCCGTGGCCCGTGGGCAGCACGCGGTAGAGCGAGTGCGCCAGTTGTTTGCGCTGGCACTGGGTTACGACCTGCCCAAAGGCTTGGGCGACTACGGCCTGAGCGTCGAGCGCTTGGTGGAGTTGCCACGCAAGAATCCGTACGTGGTGTTTCTCCATGGCACCACCTGGGACACCAAACACTGGCCTGAAGCCTATTGGCGCGAGCTGGCCGAGCGGGTGGGTTATCTTGGCGTGGCGGTAAAGCTGCCGTGGGGTAACCCGGTCGAAAAGGCCCGCGCCGAGCGCATCGCCAAAGACATGAAGCACGTCGAAGTGCTGCCCAAATTGAACCTGGCGGGTGTCGGCAAAGTCCTGGCCGGGGCGCAAGCCTGCGTGGCAGTGGATACCGGTCTCGGTCACCTCGCTGCGGCGCTGGACGTGCCGACCCTGTCGCTGTTCGGCCCGACCAACCCGGGCCTGACCGGCGCGTACGGCAAGTCGCAGATTCACATGGCCAGCGACTTTCCCTGCGCGCCGTGCCTGCAAAAGAAATGCACCTATCAACCGACGGCCGACGATGCCCGTCGGTTCGACCTGAAACGCGAGTGGCCCCTGTGCTTCACGCGTCTGAATCCCGAGCGTGTCGCGAGCCGACTGAGCACGTTGTTACTGGCTGAGGAGCTGCGCTGATGCAATTGGCATTTGTCCTGTACAAGTATTTTCCGTTTGGTGGCTTGCAGCGCGACTTCATGCGCATCGCCCTTGAATGCCAGCAGCGCGGCCATCAGATTCGCGTCTACACACTGATCTGGGAAGGCGATATTCCACCGGGTTTCGAAGTGCTGGTGGCGCCGGTCAAGGCGTTCTTCAATCATCGGCGCAACGAAAAACTCACCGAATGGATGGAGGCCGATCTGGCCAAGCGTCCGGTGGATCGCCTGATCGGTTTCAACAAAATGCCGGGTCTGGACGTTTACTACGCCGCCGACGGCTGCTTCGAAGACAAGGCACAAAACCTGCGCAACTCGCTGTACCGTCGTTGGGGCCGCTACCGCCACTTCGCCGAGTACGAGCGCGCGGTGTTCGCCAAGGATGCCAAGACCGAAGTGCTGATGATTTCCGAAGTCCAGCAGCCGCTGTTCATCAAGCATTACGACACGCCGCTTGCGCGCTTCCATTTACTGCCGCCGGGTATCTCTCAGGACCGTCGTGCACCCGCGAATGCGGCCGAGATTCGGGCCGAATTCCGTCAAGAGTTCAACCTCAAGGATGACGATTTGCTGCTGGTGCAGATCGGCTCCGGGTTCAAGACCAAAGGCGTGGACCGCAGCCTCAAGGCGCTGGCCGCCTTGCCCGCCGAGCTGAAAAAACGCACCCGGCTGTTTGTAATTGGCCAGGACGACCCCAAAGTATTCCAGTTGCAGAGCGCCACATTGGGGCTTGGCGACAACGTACAGTTCCTCAAGGGTCGCAGCGATATCCCGCGTTTCCTGCTCGGTGCCGATCTATTGATTCACCCGGCGTACAACGAAAATACCGGGACGGTGCTGCTTGAAGCCGTGGTAGCCGGCCTGCCGGTGCTGGTGAGCGCGGTGTGCGGCTATGCCCATTACATCGCCGAGGCCGACGCCGGCCTGGTGCTGGACGAGCCCTTCGATCAGGCGCAACTGACGCAGTACCTGACCGGCATGTTGAACGACGCAAATGCACGGGCGGCCTGGAGCCGCAACGGTCTGGCTTTCGCCGAGACGGCCGACCTCTACAGCATGCCGCAGCACGCGGCCGATGTGATTCTGGCGGAGCACGCTTAATGAAGTTGATGCTGGCTGAACCGTTCAAGAGCCTCTGGGCCGGACGCGATCCGTTCGCCGAAGTCGAGGGCCTCAAGGGCGAGGTGTATCGCGAGCTTGAAGCGCGCCGGACACTGCGTACTGAAGTGGACGGCCACGGGTTCTTCGTGAAAATCCACCGTGGCATCGGCTGGGGCGAGATCTTCAAGAACCTGCTGACCGCCAAGCTGCCGGTGCTGGGCGCGGGGCAGGAGTGGAAGGCCATTCAGCGCCTGCAAGAAGTCGGCGTGCCGACCATGACCGCCGTCGCTTACGGCGAAAAAGGCAGCAACCCGGCGGATCAGCATTCGTTCATCGTCACTGAAGAGTTGGCGCCCACCGTCAGCCTCGAAGACTTCAGCATCAATTGGGTCAAGCAACCGCCCGAGCCAAAACTCAAGCGCGCCTTGATCGCCGAAGTCGCGCGCATGACCGGCATGATGCACCGCGCCGGGGTCAACCACCGCGACTGCTACATCTGCCACTTCCTGCTGCACACCGACAAACCGGTGACAGCCGACGACTTCAAGCTGTCGGTGATCGATCTGCACCGTGCTCAGACCCGTCCGACGATTACCCAACGCTGGCGCAACAAGGACCTGGCGGCGCTGTATTTTTCGGCGCTGGACATCGGCCTGACCCGTCGCGACAAGCTGCGTTTCCTCAAGGGGTACTTCCAACAGCCCCTGCGCCAGATTCTGGCCGAGGAAGCGGGGCTGCTGGCATGGCTCGAAGGCAAGGCCAACAAGCTCTACGAGCGTAAGCAGCGATACGGGGACGCGCTCTGATGTCGGGTTGGACACTGGAACCTGCTTACAGCGATCTGGCAGAAGACTTCGGCAGTCTTGACGCGGTGTTCGCGCTCAAGGGCGAGCGACTGACCCGTGATCCGTTGTCCGAGGTCATTCGCGTCCAGCGCAACGGCGTCAACTATTACGTCAAGCGCTACGTCGGCGCCGGCAAAGGCTTGCGCCGTTACTTGGGCAAACCGCGGGTGAAAGCCGAGTGGCAGAACCTCAAGCGTTTCGCCAAGTGGGGCATTCCCACCGCCGAAGTAGTGGCCTGGGGGCTGGAGCGGCGCGGCGCGGCATACGATCGTGGGGCGATGATCACTCGCGAGCTGCCCAATACCGAAGACTTATCGGCTTTGGCGGGTCGGCATGATCCGAAACTGGCGGACCGCGCCTGGGTCGACAACATCAGTCGACAGCTGGCCGGCTATACCCGGACCATGCACGATCACCGCTTTACCCATAACGATTTGAAGTGGCGCAACTTGCTGATCGACGATGAATCCCGGCTGTTTCTGATCGACTGCCCCAACGGTGATTTCTGGCGCGGCTTCTGGCTCAACTACCGGATCACCAAAGACCTGGCTTGTCTGGACAAAGTTGCCAAATATCACCTGTCGGCCACCCAGCGTCTGCGCTTTTATCTGCAATACCGCCAATGCACCCGGCTCAATGCCGCCGACAAAAAACGGATTCGGCACGTGGTGAGATTTTTCGAGGGGCGCGAATGACTGATTTTCTGGCCGCTGAAGATCGTGTGCTGCTTGAGCGTCATGGTCTCGGCACCTTCGATGCGCTCTGGGCCAAACAGCTCGAAGCCGTGGACGAACCCAACACTGGTCGGGGTGGCTGGAGCAGTGTGTTTCGGCTGGAGCTGGAAGGTCATGGCTATTACCTCAAACGCCAGAGCAACTACCTGACACGCACATTGCATTCGCCCTTTGGCGAGCCGAGTTTTGCCCGTGAGTTTCGCAACATCAGTCGTTATCAGAAACTGGGGATACCGGCGCTGCAAGCGGCGTTTTTCGGTGAGCGCAAAGTCGACGGTGAAGTCCGGGCGATTCTGCTGACCCGCGCGCTGGACGGTTGGGATGACCTGGATTCGCTGTTACAACGCTGGTCCGAGCTGAGCGCGGCGCAGCATTCGGCGATTCTGAAAGCCTGTGGGCAACTGGCGCGACGCCTGCACGAGGTGCATCAACTCCACGGTTGCTTCTACCCCAAGCACATTTTTCTCCAGGCCACCGGTGACGGTTATCAGGCTCGGTTGATCGATCTGGAAAAAACCCGCCCGTTGTTTTTTGGTCAACGTGATCGGATCAAGGACCTGGATCCGTTGCTGCGTCGGGCGCGGGAATGGAGCGAAAGTCAGCTGCGCGAGTTGTTGGCGGTTTATCTGGATCAGCCATTGGACAGTTCGCTGGTGGACAGTTGGGTATCGCGCCTGAGTAAGCGGCGCAGTCACAAGGAGGCGCGTTGATGCGTTTGTCCGATCTGAAAAACGCCGGCCGCAGCCCGAGCCTGCCGCTGAGCATTCCATTGGCCGATGCCGCGGGGCCTGCCGAGTTACAGCTGCTGAGTCTGCTGCGGGTGTTGCCAGGGCAGCGTTACGTGGGTGCCGGAGTCTGGCGCGGCCGGCCGGTGTTGGCCAAGTTGCTGGTCGGTGGCAAAGCCGCGCGGCATTTTCAGCGGGAGCTGGATGGCGTGCGTTTGCTCGCCGCTCAAGGGCTGACCACGCCCTTGCTATTGGCTGATGGCTTGAAGGACGGCGAGGGTGGCTGGTTGTTGTTCGATTTCCTTGAAGGCGCCGAGAGCCTGGGGGACGCCTGGAAACAGGTCGAGCACTTGCCCGTGTTGGCGGATGAACAATCCGTGGTGCTGGCCGAGGCATTGGGCGCCATTGGGCAGCTGCATAGCAAAGGCCTGTGGCAGGAGGATCTGCACCTGGACAACCTGCTGCGCCACGGCGGTCAGTTGTATTTGATCGATGGCGCCGGGATCTGTGCCGAGACGGCAGGCAAGCCGCTGTCACAGCAGAAAGTCCTGGAAAACCTCGGGGTGTTTTTCGCTCAGTTGCCCAAATCCCTGGAACCCTTCACCGAAGAATTGCTGGTCTATTACCTGCTGAGCAACGGCGAACATGCCTTGCCCATGGAGGCGTTGCAGAAGCAGGTCGACAAGGTCCGCAGCTGGCGTTTGAAGGATTTCCTGATCAAGGTCGGCCGCGAATGCACGTTGTTCAGTGTCCAGCGCGGAGCGTTCGGCTTGCGAGCGATTCGTCGTGAGGAAGAGGCGGCGATGCTGCCAGTGCTGGAGCAGGCCGATGCCTTGCTCGATCAGGGCCATCTGTACAAGACCGGCGGCGCGGCGAGCGTCGGCAAGGTCGAGGCGGCCGGGCGCACATTGTTGGTCAAACGCTACAACATCAAGGGTTTTGCCCACTGGCTCAAACGTTTCTGGCGCCCGAGCCGCGCCTGGCACTCATGGCGTGAAGGCAATCGCCTGGCGTTCCTGGGCATTGCCACACCCAAGCCATTGGCCCTGCTGGAGAAGCGTTTTCTCTGGCTGCGCAGTCGGGCGTACCTGGTGACCGAATATTTGCCGGGGCCGGACATCATCGAGCGCTTCGCGCCGTACGTGGACAGCGGCGAAGCGCCGCAAGCCGAGTTGCAGGCGTTGGATCACCTGTTCGCCGAGCTGATTCGCGAGCGGATCAGCCATGGCGATTTCAAGGGTCATAACCTGTTCTGGCAGCAGGATCGCTGGGCGCTGATCGATCTGGATTCGATGCGCCAGCATGGTTCGGTCAGCAGCTTTGCCCCGGCGTACGCGAGGGATCGGGCGCGGTTCATGCGCAATTGGCCCGAGAGCAGTGCGCTGTATAGGGTGATTGATCAGCGTCTTCCCAAAGATATTTCCAGGGCTGCCTGAATCCCTATCGCGCAAGCCCGCGATGGCCATGGGTATCTACACATCTTCCTGAGTTTGACGAGGGTGTACATATCCGTTTCTGCGGTAACGGCCACTGGCGGTTTCGCCCTTACGGCGAGTCACTTTCGAAAAGCGCGAAAGTAACCAAAGCGCTTCTGCCCCTGTCGTTCGGTGCCTCGCTTAGGCTCGGCATGCCCTCGCTCCGGTCCTGCTCCGTGGGCCCGCCGCGATCGGCCATCCATGGCCGTGCGCGGCTAACCCGGCATCCATGCCGGGTTGCCCACTGCGCAGAACCTCCACTCGGCCTCTCGAGGGGGCGGTGCATCAAGATCAAGAGCTGCAGGCGAGCTAACGCTCGGCCTGTTGAGTGGTGAAAGGCAAAGCGGCTGGGCGCTGATTCTGGATGTGCGCTGATTTTTTGTGGGAGCTTGTCGGGTCGCCGCATCGCTGCGATGGCGGCCTGTCAGCCGACCCATCTTCCCCGGATGCACCCACTCCGACTGTGGGAGCGGGCTTGCTCGCGAAGAGGCCAGCATATTCAACATTGATGTCGGCTGACACTGCGCCTTCGCGGGCAAGCCTCGCTCCTACAGGGATATTGGGTGTTTGCGGGAGCGGTAGTTGTTCAGGCAGCGATGCCAACCAGAAACCGGCAACACCACCCATCCAATGCGGGAGCGAGCCTGCTCGCGATGCTGTTGATCTCGCCGTTGCCGTTGCCGTTGCTTTGGCTTTTGATCCTGATCTGCTTGCCCCTTTCCCAGAGGCCGAACGCAGGCGTTGCGCAGGGGGCACCGCGGCAAGGATGCCGCGGTAGCCGCGCACGGCCATGGATGGCCGATCGCGGCGGGCCCCCGGAGCAATGCCGGAGAGAGGGTATGCCGAGCCTAGGCGAGGCACCGAATGGCGGGGCAAGAGCCCTTGGTTACTTGGGGCTTTTCCAAGTGACTCGCTGTAAAAGCGAAACCGCCAGCGGCCGTGACCGCAGAAACGGATATGTACCCCCCAACACCAAGCACCAGGCACCAAGCGCCGGCAATGAATCTCTGTAGCTCAATAGATGTGTAGATACCTATGCCGCGATGGCGCCAGATCGGTCTTCCGAGATCTAGAGAACAGGTTCTTATGAACCGTCCTAACATGATCTACAGACCCCATGAACTGTGCCCTGAATAGCCACGATGCTAGTTTGCCTGACGTTTTCGGAGGGCAGATTTTGACGATAAAAAAGGGCTGGGCAACACCGACCGGGATCCCCCAGTCCATTTGCGCAGGAGTCTGTGTCGAGGCTTCATCTGTCAATGCACCAGCTTGCCACTTCCCCCTAGAGGCTTGCCGCTGCTTTTAAGCTATAATCCCGCCCTTTAGCTGTCTCTCGCCCCTTGCGAAGGCACATTAATTTTTGAGGCGCATTGCGCCTGCATGCAGACTAAAGAGGCTAGACCCCTGTGGCATTGACGATTCTTGGCCTGTCCGGCGCCCTTAGCCATGATCCTTCCGCAGCCCTGTATATCGACGGCAAGCTGGTCGCGGCGGCTGAAGAAGAGCGCTTCGTACGCGATAAACATGCAAAGAACCGCATGCCTTACGAATCGGCGAAGTTCTGCCTCGAACAGGCGGGCATCAAGCCGTCCGACGTTGATGTGGTAGCGATTCCGTTCGCACCGATCAGTCTGTTCGGCAAGGCTCGCTGGCACTACGCCAAGCGTTACTGGTACGCCCCGGACCGCGCCCTCGACGCGATCCTGATGGGCAATCGTCGCTACAAGCGCTATCGCAACAAGATTGTCTGGTGCCTCGAGCAACTGGGCTTCGACCCGAAGAAAATCAAGATCGAGCCGGTCGAGCACCACCTGGCCCACGCCTCCAGTGCCTACCACTGTTCCGGTTTCAAAGAGAAAACCGCGATTCTCGGGATCGACGGCAAGGGCGAGTACGCCACGACCTTCTTCGGTTACGGCGAAAACGGCAAGATCCACAAGATCAAGGAATTCTTCGATCCGGACTCCCTCGGCGGACTGTACGGCGCGATCACCGAGTTCCTCGGTTTCGAGATGCTCGACGGTGAATTCAAAGTCATGGGCATGGCGCCGTATGGGGATGCCAGCAAATACGATTTCTCGCGTCTGGCCTCGTTCGAGAACGGCGAACTGGTGATCAACACCGACTACGCCAACGTCATCGGCCTGCGTCGCTATAAAGAGAAGGGCAAAGGTTTCTACTTCTCGCCGAAGCTGATCGAATGGCTGGGTCCGAAACGCGAAGGCGATATCGCCGACGAGCCGTACATTCATTACGCCGCGAGCATGCAAGCGCTGTTCGAGAAGCTGGCGTTGCAGATGATCGACCACTACCTGGGCGATGTGCTCAAGGAAACCGGCAAGCTGGCCTTCGCCGGCGGCTGTGCGTTGAACGTCAAGCTGAACCAGAAAATCATTGCCCGTGACGACATCAAAGAGCTGTTCGTTCAGCCTGCGTCCGGCGATGCCGGCACTGCGGTCGGCGCTGCGGCCTACGTATCCCACGCTCGTGGTGTACCGGTCGAGAAGATGGAACACGTCTACCTCGGCCCGTCCTACAGCAACGAAGACGTGATCGCCGCCTGTGCCCGTCACCCGAGTGCGCCAGCGTGGCGCAAACTCGACAACATGCCGGAAAAAATCGCCAAAATCATGGTCGACGGCAACCCGGTAGCCTGGTTCCAGGGCCGTATGGAATTCGGTCCGCGCGCCTTGGGCGGTCGTTCGATCATCGGTTGCCCGAGCGCGACCGGCGTGGCTGACCGGATCAACCACCAGATCAAGTTCCGCGAGCGCTGGAGGCCTTTCTGCCCATCGATGCTCGACACCGTTGCGCCGCAGATGATCAAGATCGATCACCCGGCGCCGTTCATGACCTTCACCTTCGAAGTGGCTGAAGAGTGGAAAACCCGCGTGCCGGAAGTTGTCCACGAAGACGGCACTTCCCGGGCCCAGGTGCTCAAGCGCGAATACAACCCGCGCTACTACGACATGATGAAAGCGCTGGAAGTACTGACCGGCAACGGCGTGTCGCTGAACACTTCGCTCAACCGTCGTGGCGAGCCGATGATCTGCTCGCCGACCGACGCCTTGAACATGTTCTTCGGCTCCGACCTGCAATACCTGATCATGGAAGACATTCTGGTGGTCAAAGAAGGTGCGGACGGGTATGCCGTTGACTGACGTGCTGATCACTGTCGTTATTCCTGCTTATAACTACGCCAAAACCTTGCCGCGTGCGGTGAAATCGGTGCTGGCGCAGTTGGGTGATGCCCAGGCTGAGTTGCTGGTGATCGATGACGGTTCCACTGACGCGACGCCGCAAGTTCTGGAGCAGCTCCTGACTGAATATGGCGGATGCTTCAGAGCTCTGCGCAAACCCAATGGCGGTTTGTCTTCGGTACGTAATCGCGGGATCGAGGAGGCTCGGGGGCAATACCTGATCTTCCTCGATGCCGATGATGAGATGGCGCCTGGTGCGCTGGCTGCATTGACCCGGCATATCTCCAGCCATCCTGACAGCCGTTTGATCATTGGCGGTCACTGGTCTGTGTTCGACGACGGTCGTCGCGTCCAGCATGCCGTAAAACCCTTGCCAGCCACCCCGCGCCAGCGTGTGCGGGGCTACTTGCTGGACAAGACGGTATCGCTGTCTAACGGCGCCTGCGCAATGCATCGCGACGTGTTTGCGCCGGGCAACTATCCTGAGCACTTGCGCAACGTTGAAGATATTCCGGTGTTCGCTCAGGTGCTGGCGCGTTTCCCGTGCACTGTGCTCGATCAGCCGCTGGCGTTGATCTACAAGCATGGCGACAGCATGCGGCATGACCTCAAGCAAAGTCTGGCGGCGGGCGTGGGGATGGTTGACGAGGTATTTTCCTCGGTACGCATGCCTCAAGAACTGCAGGACCTGCGCCAGGCTTTCCTGGCTCAGCGCTGCCTGTCGTTGTTCCGCGATTGCTACAGTGCCGGCGATTATGTCAACGCCAAGGCTTTTTACGCCCGCGCCGTGCGCGCCGATCTGCGCTCGCTCACACGCTGGTCCTATACCCGCAAGGCCATCCGGTTGTTGTTCAAGTGAACACGCCGCCGTCTGACACCAGTGTGTTCCAGGCGCAGGGATGCTGGGCACAAAAAGCGCGTGAGCTGGACCGTTATCGCTGGAAGCTGCTGCGCGAGCGTCATGGTCGCTGTGGCAGCTTTTTGCGCCTGGTTCGTGATGTGTTGGTGGACGTGGCGGTCGGGATACGCGCCAAGGCGTGCCTGAGTGATTCGGTCGTCGCTGCACCCTGTGAGGTGCTGTTGCTGCATTCGGCACCCAAATCCATGGCGTTGCAGCGCAAGAATATTCTGATCGAGGGCCTGCGCAAGCGCGGGCGGCATCTGACAGAGGCAGCGTTACGTTCTCCGTCGGACGCCTGCGCCCAGCGCATGCTCCTGGCGCCGCCGCAGCCTGTACCGCTGCGTTATCTGGTGTACGCCGCCCATGCCCAGTGGCTGGTGATGACGTATTCGCCCAAGGTGTTGATCAACGAACGCAACGGCAGTCTTCATGCACCGTTCCTGCGCTTGGCATTGGCTGCGCGTGGTGCCCGCCTGCTGCAACTGGCACATGCCACGACGCTGGAATCTTCACGGCGACTGGGGATGAACGACTACGACTATTACGGCGTCTTTGGCCATAGTTCGCTGGTTGCCTTGCAAGAAAGAACCTTGCGGTTCGGTGAGTCGACGGTGGTGCTGATCGGTTCTTACCTCGCCGATGAAACTTATGATCTGCCCGTTGCCGATCCCGCTCTGCGGACGTTGTTGATTCTGGGGGTTGGCCCTGATCGAGAAAAAGAACCGGGCTACCAGCGCACCTATCAGTTACTGCGCAACTGGGCCGAGCAGCATCCGCATTATCGCGTGCTGTTCAAGCGTCATCCGCGCAGCAAGGCGCAATTCTGGAGCGATGCCGCTGCGCAGTTAGCCAGCATCGACTTGCTGGATAGCACGTGTTCACTGGCGGACGCTCTGGCGCAGGCCAGCGTTGTCGTCAATATCATGTCCAATGCCGGTATCGAGGCAGGGCTGGCGGGCCGGCCGGTGATCCATGTGAATGCGGGCAGCGATGTGGATATCTTCTCTCACTCGCTGTTTTTTGGGCCTCAAGTGCGCGATGAGCAAGAGTTTTCTCGCCAGTTGCAAGCGCTTGAGCAGGATTATCCGGGGCATGTGGCTCAAGCCCGGCGTTTTGCCGATTACCACCTGGTGTACGGCTCTCAGGGGTTGGCAAAGACCATTCAATTGGTTGATAGCTTGCTGCGAGGCGCAGACCCTGCGCGTGACTTCGAGACCTTCAAGTTGTCTGCCGCCGGCTGACACTGGCGGCTTAAGGGCTTAAGGGCTTAAGGGTTGAGCGCCAGGCTCAGTTCCCGTCCATTGCACACGCGTTGATGGTTCAGGTAATGCTCAAGGAACTGGTTGTCCTTGAGCAGCCACTCGCGATCCTGGCGATAGCGCAACATATGTTTGAAATTGCGCAGGCGCAGGCCTTTGCGCAGCGGCTTGCGATAGGCGCGCAGGTCGGCGATGTCGATCAGTCCCAGCGTGTTTTCAGGCGTCAACACCACATTGCCCAGGTGCGCGGAGCGAAAGTAGATGCCGTTCTCATGCAGGTGTGCAATGAACTCGCCCAATTGTGCCCGAAGAGATTCGTTATTGTCGGTGCCCAGCAACTGACGCAGGGTGCGGCCGGGCAGGGGATCGTAATGTACGGCGTCGCGCTCGATGCTGGGGATGCGATAAATCTGGCGAACTGTTGGGCATTCGATATTGCGTTCGCGCAGTGCACGGCAGTTGTCAGCGAATCGACGGGCGTAAGGCGCCCAAAGCGCGGAGGTCAGCAGGCGTTTACGGCGAAACAGCTTGAGCATCGAGCCATCGGCCAGGCACAAAACTTTATCCCCTTTACCATCGGCCTCGAGAACGTCGGCGCCCTCGCGCATGTTGAGATAAGCGGTATGGTCGAGCGTTTGCATCAAGGCTCCAAGGCTTGGCCTGATGGGATGGGCAGCCGGCTATGTTACCGCAGTGCACATGCTGCAAAAAACTGCTGTGGTACAATCGCCTCGCTTTTTAAGAGGCAGTTGCCCGCTCACCGGGTTGCCTGGCGCAATACCACCGAGTGCTGGCTTCTGATTCTTGGCTTTATACTTCCAAACGCGAACGGGCGAATAGCAGGGTGTTGATGTCTGCGGACGTGTCGCACGTGGTTATATCGCGCTTTGGCGGGTGGATGCGGCCTATTTTTTGGACACCCTATGACGACAATGCTGTTCATTTCCTTGGCCAAGCATCAAGGCCTCTATTTCAATCGGTTACTCAATGAGACCGAGTTGCAAGGTAAAGTCGTTACCCCACCACAGATGCCCTGGCCAAGGTTGCTGCAGACTTCCAGAGTGCTTTCGCGAATCGACTGGCCGAGCCTGATCGAAGAAAAATGCGAGGAGCGGCGCGTCAAGAACAAAAACGATGGTCGCTTGTATCGTCTGTTGTTACGTCTTGAGCTGATTTGGATGGCACTGCGTGCCCAAGCCCTGCTTGATCGCGAGCGCCCCGACGCGCTGGTGTTCTGGAATGGTTCCCATCGATACTGCCGATTGCTGACGGCTCTGGCGCCGCCGGGTTGTAAGACTTTCTTCTTCGAGAACGGTCTGTTGCCCGACACCACAACCGTTGATCCGCGGGGCGTGAACTACCTGAACGCCGTTCCACGCGAGGCCGGTTTTTATCTCAACTATCCTTACCCAGTTCCTGAAAATCAGACAGCGCCCGTGCTGATTCCACGCCAGCCGCGTACCAGTGGCCCGGCGCCGATCGTGTTGCCGGAGCAATTCGTCTTTATTCCGTTCCAGGATGACCGCGATAGTCAGGTTCGGCTGTTTTCTCCCTGGATCAAGAACATGCGCGAGATGTTTGCGTTGGGCGAGCGCTTGGCCAATGAAACGGGTCTGACAGTGGTGTTCAAGGAACATCCATCCAGTCGCGAAACGTATCCCGAGTTGCATGAGCGTACTCACGAACGTCTGCTGTTCGCCAACGGCAACGCCACTCAGCAGTTGATCGAGTCCAGTCAGTTTGTGGTCACGCTGAACTCGACGGTTGGCCTGGAAAGCCTCCTCTTGGGTAAGCCCGTACTAACCTTGGGCCAGGCGTTTTTCAATATCGAGGGGCTGGTGATGCATGCCGATAACGCCGAGCAGGTGGTGGAACTGGCGCGCGCATTCCCGCAATGGCCACTCAATGAGCGATTGAGGCGTAACTTTCTCCATTACCTCTCTGAACACTACTGTATCAAGGGTGGCTGGAAGAATGCCGACAAGGCCCAGTTGCAGCGAGTCGCCAATCGAATGCTGGGTAAAGCCGAATGCTGACAGGAATGAAGCAAATTATCGGTAAGGATGCCTTGGCGATGTGGGCGTCTGTCGGTTTTCTCGTGCTGCTGTGTGGGGCGTGGGTACTGCCGGACAACAAGCTTTATCACCAAATGATGATTTTCCTGCTGTGGTTGCCTGCCTCGTTGGCGCTGTTCCACAGGGATTTTCGCGTGATGCTCAAGCAGCCGGAGTGCATCCTCTTTGCTATCTTCGCGGCCTGGACGTTATTGGTGCTGATGGTTGAGGGGGGCGCTAACGTCGTCGGCAAAAGCAAGGTGACGCTCTATGTGGCCCTTACCTTGTCAGGCGTGCTACTGGCTGCGCAGAACCGTAAGTGGCGGTTCGAGTCCATGTTGTTGTATGCGTCGATCATGGGCGGTTTTTTTGCTGCGGCTTCCTGGGTCTACTTTTATGACGTGTCCGCTCAACCTTTCAGCGGCAGGCTGATTGCTATTGGCTTATGGGACACTGCGATCATGGCCGCGCATGCGGTGGGGGCCTTGCTGATTATTGGCGTCTTCACGTTGCAGACCAGGCGCTTCAATCCCTGGATGATGGTGTTGCTGCTGATTCCTGCACTGGGATATGCGTTATTCCTGGGCTTCAGCCAAACCCGTGGTGTGTGGATCGGCTTGTTGGCCTGTCTGTTCGTGATGGGAGTGGCACGGCCGTCGCGCCTGGGGGGTGGGCTGATTATTCTGGTGGTCCTCGGGGCGGCGTCCATTGCTGTATTCAAGCCGGAAATCCTCTTGCAGCGTGGCGTTTCTTTCCGTCCCGAGCTATGGAATGGCGGCATTCAATTGATGCTGGATCATTGGGGGATGGGATTGGGATTCCATGAGTATCTGATTCCTGTTCCTGAAATCGGACAGTCATTCAAACATCCCCATAACCTGTTCCTGGATATCGGTGTGCGTCTGGGAGTACCTGGCCTGCTGCTGTTCGGCTGGCTGTGGCTCACGGCCGGCTGGCGTGGCTGGATTTCGCGCGCGCAGCCATTGGGGCAAGTGTTGCTCGCACTCTGGGTGTTTTCCGGGGCGTCATTGATGACCGATGGCATTGGTCTCTGGCTCAAGCCCAATGCGGACTGGTTGATCACCTGGTTACCGATTGCCTTGAGTATCGTGTTGGCCACTCGTGGGAGCAATGAAACCAAAGGTTCCGTCTGGAGTGTTTCAACCCCTGATGCTGCTGGCCCGGAAGCGAAGTGCTAACGCTGCGTTTTCGGCACCTCATCCTGGCTGAACCGATGTTGTAATTCGTTCGCTGTTACAATCCACAGCTTGTCTGTCTTTTCAAACGTACGAGGCGTGCCGAATGGCCAGTTCCGACCAGCAATCAAGCATGAAGATTTACCTGCGGTTGCTGAAATACGTGCTTCCGTACTGGGGTGCTTTCGCCGTCAGTATTGTCGGTTTCGTGCTATTTGCATCTAGCCAGCCGATGCTGGCGGACATGCTCAAGCATTTTCTCGACGCCTTGCAAAAACCCAATGACACCAAGTTTATGGGTGTCTCGCTGGTACTCGGCGTACCGTTGTTGATTGTGCTGATTGCCGTCTACCAGGGTATCGGCTCATTTCTGGGCAACTATTACCTGGCCAAGGTTGCCCGTGGCGTAGTCCACGACTTGCGTTGCGCCTTGTTCGACAACCTGTTGACCCTGCCTAACCGCTACTTCGACAACCACAACTCCGGTCACCTGATTTCCCGTATCACCTATAACGTGACCATGGTCACCGGTGCCGCCACCGATGCGATCAAAGTGGTGATCCGCGAAGGCCTGACGGTGGTGTTCCTGTTCGGTTACCTGCTCTATAGCAACTGGAAAATGACCCTGGTATTGCTGGCGATCCTGCCGGTCATCGCGATTCTGGTGAGTAGCGCCAGCAAGAAATTTCGCAAGCAAAGCAAGAAAATCCAGGTGGCGATGGGCGATGTGACCCATGTGGCTTCGGAGACGATCCAGGGCTATCGCGTGGTTCGCAGCTTTGGCGGTGAGACCTACGAAATCGATCGGTTCCACAAGGCCAGCGCCGACAACATGAACCGCAGCCTGGGCATGACCCGCACCCAGTCGATCTACACCCCGATGCTGCAACTGGTGATTTACGTCGGCATGGCTGTGTTGATGTATCTGGTGCTTTACCTTCGCGGCGATGCCTCTGCTGGCGAACTGGTTGCCTACATTACCGCCGCTGGTTTGTTACCCAAGCCGATTCGTCAGTTGTCGGAAGTCAGCGCCACGATCCAGAAAGGGCTGGCCGGTGCGGAGAGCATCTTCGAGCAGCTCGACGAAGCTCCGGAAGTCGATACGGGTACCAAGGAGATGGTGCGCGTCAGCGGTCGCCTGGAGGTGCGTAACCTGAGCTTCCAGTACCCGGGCACCGAGAAAGTCGTGCTCAATGATATTTCCTTTACCGCCGAAGAGGGCCAGATGGTGGCTCTGGTGGGGCGTTCAGGCAGCGGCAAGTCGACCCTGGCCAACCTGATTCCGCGTTTCTATCACCACGACAAAGGCCAGATCCTGCTCGACGGTCTGGATGTCGAGGAATACAAGCTGACCAACCTGCGTCGACACATTGCCCTGGTGACCCAACAGGTCACCCTGTTCAACGACAGCGTCTCGAACAACATCGCCTACGGCGACCTCGCCGGCGCACCATTTGAAGATGTGCGCAAGGCTGCCGAAGATGCCTACGCGGCCGAGTTCATCGAGCAAATGCCTCAAGGCTACGACACCCTGGTGGGCGAAAATGGCGTGCTGCTTTCCGGCGGCCAGCGCCAGCGTCTGGCGATTGCCCGGGCACTGCTCAAGAATGCGCCATTGCTGATCCTCGATGAGGCCACTTCGGCCCTCGACACCGAATCCGAGCGCCACATTCAAGGGGCTCTGGAGCAAGTCATGAAGGGCCGTACCACGCTGGTGATCGCTCACCGCTTGTCGACCATCGAGAAGGCTGACCTGATCCTGCTGATGGACCAGGGCCGCATCGTCGAACGCGGCTCCCACGCCGAGTTGTTGGCGTTGAACGGTCTCTATGCACGCCTGCACGAGAAGGATTTCGTCGAAAGCACCGACGAGGCGATGACGGAGTCTCACGTTTGATTTTGAGTTACTGGCGAACCTGGCGAGAAAGCGGTTGGACTCCCATTGATGCCACGGCTTACGCCCAGGCCTGGCAACAGTTTGGCGGCAGCGTGGCGACTCATCCCGAAATCGTTGAGCGCCTGGCGGGGCTGGTAGGCATTCCGGTGCGTTATCTGGGCTGGTTCGTCGAGGGTGAATTGTGCGCCGCGATGCCGACCTGGGGCCGTCATGTGGCCTTGTCCAAGGAAGTGCTCAAGCGTGAAGGCAAACGTGGCCTGCTCGATCTCGGCAATGCCGAGATCATCCTGCCGGTTGCCGAAGATACCCAGGTTCGTGTGCGGCATCGCGCGCGTTATGTGTCCGAACTCAATGCCCCAAACATCACCGGCCTCGCTGAGCAGCCCGAAGGCCTGGCGCTGGCGCGTGAGCCCGAGGACTACAGCAAGAAGTTTCGCTACAACCAACGTCGCGATCAGCGTTTGCTGGAAGAGGCGGGTGGCATCATCCGACCGATGCTGGAGCTTGGCGCCAGCGAACAGGCGAGCATCTATGCCGACCTGTTCCAGCGCCGCTGGAACTTTGCAGCCCCGGGCAAGACGCATCTGGCTGAAGTGTTCAGCCTGTTGCGTGAGTTCATGACCGGGTCCTTGATCTACCTGAACGACGAGCCGGTGGCGATCCAGATTCTGTACCGGGTCGAGGCGCCCAAATGGGTCAGCCTGGAATACATTAACGGCGGTGTCGACCCGCAGAATCGCGAATTCAGCCCCGGCAGTGTACTCAGTTTCGTCAACACCCAAGCCGCGTGGGAGCAGGCCCGAGCCGTGGGCAAGCCGCTGCGTTACTCGTTCGGTCGCGCCGATCGCGAATACAAGGATCGCTGGTGTCACCGGGTTCCGGTCTATCAGGTTTGAGCGAGGACAGGCAGTCATGAGCGCACGCAAGCAACAATTGCTGAAACGCCATCGCCAACGCAAACGTGTGGTGCTGATCGGTGCATTGTTGGTGGCATTGCTATTTGGCATTTTTGTCGCCTGGTGGCCGCTGCCGCTGTTCCTGCTGCTGGGCTGGATCGCCCATGAAGCCTGGTTCGCCGACCACCTGTTCTATGCCCCGGGCGACGATTATCGCTATGACTTCCCGGCGGGTACGCCGCAGTTCCCCGCCACCCTGGCCAATGACATCTTGCAAGTGGCGGGTGACTTTGATGTGGCGCAAACCCTGGTTTTGCAGGTGCGAGTCAAGAGTCACTGGCTGGGTCGCTTTCTTGATCCCCAGGTATGGATCGGAGACGACCGTCAGGATCTGGAGCGCGGTGTAGCGGGAGAGCGTTTTCTCAATCTGTCCGGGCAAGGTTCGGCGCTGGCAGCCGGAACCCTGACATTACGTGGACGCTTTTGCAGCCTGGCGCCACAGGCAACTTTGCACGCCCTGAGTCATCCGGATTTTGGTCAACAGCGACTGTTGATCATCGCCCCCCATGCCGATGATGCCGAACTGGCAGCTTTCGGTCTCTATAGCCGGGCGTCCGAGGTGGCTATCGTCACGTTGACCCAAGGCGAGATCGAGGCCGAAAACTACCGCGATATGGGCCTCGACAGCGCTCAGGCTGCCCGACTAAAGGGGCGTCTGCGCAGTTGGGACAGTCTGGCAGTGCCGCTGTGGGGCGGGGTGCCACAACAACAGTGTGTGCAATTGGGCTACTACTGCTTGCAACTGAATGCGATGGCGCAGCAGCCGGAGCAAAGCTTCGGTTCCCGGGAGTCGGGGGAGAGCGATATACGCGAGGTGCGTCGGCACAATGCCCTGAGCCTGCCGGGGGACGTCGATGGTCAGCCCCATTGGCGCAACCTGGTGGCTGATCTGGCGCGTCTGCTTGAGCATCACCGGCCCGATGCGGTGCTGACACCCCATCCGGAACTGGATCCGCACAGCGATCATGTCGCCAGCACGCGCGCCTTGATGGAGGCGATTGAACTCAGTACCTGGCGCCCGCGTACCCTGCTGCTCTACGCCAATCACCTGCACGACAACGACCGCTGGCCGATGGGCCCGGCGGGTTATGGCATTGCCCTGCCGCCGACCATCGAGCCGTTGCCGGCCGATGGGCTATGGAGCCCGTTGCTGGACGCGCCAACCCGCATGGACAAAGCCATGGCCTTGGGCATGCAGCACGACTTGCAGGGCCGTCCACCGCTTAAAAGACGTCTGCGCCGGGTGATTCAGCGGTTATTGGCCGGGCGTCGCTGGCCCCGCACCGGTGAAGACGAGTTCTTCCGCAAAGCGGTGCGCCGACACGAACTTTTCTGGGTGCGTCCGCTGGATGGCCCTCCACAGGATGACCGCCGTTGAGCCTCTTTGCTCGCGTGCGGCCGTACACTTTCGCTATGTTATTATCCGCGACGCTTTTATTGCCCCTGGAGTTTCCATGAAGTTATCCATGCCACGATTCGATCAGGCCCCTGTCCTGGTGGTCGGTGATGTCATGCTCGACCGTTACTGGCATGGTGGTACCTCACGGATTTCCCCTGAGGCACCGGTACCGGTCGTCAAAGTCGAGCAAATCGAGGACCGCCCGGGCGGTGCCGCCAACGTTGCCCTGAACATTGCCGCGCTGGGTGCGCCGGCCTCGCTGGTCGGCGTGACTGGCGACGACGAGGCTGCCGACAGTCTGGTCAATAGCCTCAAGGGCGCTGGCGTACGGGCATTGTTCCAGCGCATCGCGCATCAGCCGACCATCGTCAAGCTGCGGGTGATGAGCCGCCACCAGCAATTGCTGCGTATCGACTTCGAAGAACCTTTCTCTACCGACGCGCTGGCGCTGGGCGAGCAAGTCGACGAATTGCTCGAAGGCATCAAGGTGCTGGTGCTGTCCGACTACGGCAAAGGCGCGCTGAAGAACCATCAGGTGCTGATCCAGGCCGCCCGTGCCCGTGGCATTCCGGTGTTGGCCGATCCCAAGGGCAAAGATTTCTCGATTTACCGCGGCGCGAGCCTGATCACCCCGAACCTCAGCGAGTTCGAAACCATTGTCGGTGGTTGCGCCGACGAACACGAATTGGTGAGCAAAGGCGCGCAGCTGATGCACGACCTCGACCTCGGCGCCTTGCTGGTGACCCGTGGCGAACACGGCATGACCTTGCTGCGCCCGGATCATCCGGCGTTGCACCTGCCGGCCCGTGCCCGTGAAGTGTTCGACGTGACCGGCGCCGGTGACACCGTCATTTCTACCCTGGCGGCGGCGATCGCCGCTGGCGAAGAACTGCCCCACGCGGTGGCCCTGGCCAATCTGGCGGCGGGCATCGTGGTCGGCAAGCTCGGTACGGCGGCTATCAGCGCGCCGGAACTGCGTCGTGCGATTCAGCGTGAAGAAGGTTCCGAGCGTGGTGTGTTGGGGCTGGAGCAGCTGCTGCTGGCAGTCGACGACGCACGCGCGCACAACGAGAAGATTGTGTTCACCAATGGCTGCTTCGACATTCTGCACGCCGGCCACGTGACCTATCTCGAACAGGCACGTGCCCAGGGTGATCGTCTGATCGTGGCGGTCAACGACGATGCGTCGGTGAGCCGCTTGAAAGGGCCGGGTCGGCCGATCAACAGCGTCGACCGTCGCATGGCGGTACTGGCAGGTCTGGGCGCCGTGGACTGGGTAATCAGCTTCGCTGAAGGTACCCCGGAAAACCTTCTGCGCGAGGTCAAGCCAGATGTGTTGGTCAAGGGCGGCGATTACGGGATCGATCAAGTAGTCGGCGCAGACATCGTCACTGCATACGGCGGGACCGTGAAAGTGCTGGGGCTGGTGGAAAACAGCTCGACCACGGCGATTGTCGAGAAGATCCGCAATCACTGATAGCGGTGAGAGTGCTTGATCGTTCCCACGCTCTGCGTGGGAACGCCTCTATGGACGCTCTGCGTCCGCTTTGAGACGCGGAGCGTCTCGGGCTGCATTCCCACGCAGAGCGTGGGAATGATCAGGGGCGTGCAGCCTTGCGCGGCACGATTCTTTTCAGCAGTTGCTTTGCTTTTCCGTGCAAGCGGGCTAAACCCGAATCCTTCCCCGGCGGGCTCAAACCCTGTTGCCGCACCCAGTCTTTCCAGCGAATCCGCTCATCCTTCACCAGCCATCCTTCCTGTCGGGCAAAACTCTCTGCCAGATACAATCCGCGGGTACTCGCGGGGTACAGCTGATCCTTTTTCAAGGTATACAGCTCGGCAGTGGGCAGACCGTCCTGCAATGGCATCAGATACAAGTCAGGACGTTTGCGATCGAGCCGGGCCACCAGTTGATCGCCCTCCAGCCGTTCGTCGACATGAAACAGGCTCAGGGATTTGGCTTCCTTGGGCACGTCCAGGCGCAAGTCGTAGATCAATTGCAGCGACGCGGTCGGCAAATGCACGTAGGCCTGTGGGCGTTCGATCAGCGGCATATGGGCGCAGCGCACCGGCCGCGCCGAGCCGGACAACGGCGTCAGGCGAAACGGCAGGGCTTCGCGGTAATGCAAGGCGGATGAATAGGGCGCTGGCAGCCAGGTGTCGTTGAAACGCCCGCTGAGCCAGCCTTCCGGGGTTTCCAACAGGCACTCTTCGGCGATTTCCTGGGTCGCCGTGTGCAACGGCAGGTTCAGTTCATGGGCCGGCACGTAACCCGAGATCAGCTTTAGCACCACATCGCCGCGGTCCTGCCGACGCTGACGCACCAACACCCAGTAATCGCGATTCTGCCAATGCAGGGTCAGGCGCACCGAAACCCCAAGATTCGCCAGCTCCAGGGCAAACCGCTCGCTGTCAGGCACCGTCACCGGGCGGCGACGTTGCAGGGTCTGGGAGAAATTCAGCGGCATTCCGACGCTCTGATAACTCAGGCCTTCGGGGGTCGCTTCGACGAATAACGGCAGGGTCTTGAAGTTGCTCGGGTTCTTTCTGATCAGCGTACGCGGCATGTCGACTCCTGCTTAAGGCCGCGTGGGCGGCATCAATGGCTACGAAGGACTTGGGCAACAGTCGCGACGTTGTGGGCGAGGTGCAGCGGATTGATGGTCCCGACAATAGCACTGGCCACCCCCGGGTGTTCAAACAACAATTCGAAGCTGGCGCGTACCGGGTCCACGCCCGGGCTCAGGCAGACGTGGCCGCTGGCCAGGGCTTTTTTGACCAGGATCGCTTTGCCGTGAGCAGCAGCATAGTCAATGACTGGCTTCTCGTTCTGTTCGTTCAGATTGTAGGTGACCATCGCGCAATCACCTTGTTCCAGAGCCTTCAAGCCGCCTTCGACGGTTTTTCCGGAGAAACCGAAACCGCGAATCTTGCCTTCGCGCTTGAGCTCGGCAAGGGTCGCATAGACCTCGCTGTCATTGAGGATTGCCAGGTCGTTGCCATCGGAGTGCACCAGCACCAGATCGATAACATCCGTCTCCAGCCTTTGCAGGCTGCGCTCCACCGAGAGGCGAGTATGGGCGGCGCTGAAATCGTGGTGCGACTGGCCGTCGACAAACTCTTCGCCAACCTTGCTGACGATCACCCAGTCCTGACGCTGACCACGCAGCAACGGGCCTAGACGCTCTTCGCTGCGGCCATAGGCCGGCGCGGTATCGATCAGATTGATGCCCAGATCCTGCGCGAGTTTGAGCAGCATGCGCGCTTCATCATCGCCGGGGATCTGGAAGCCGTTGGGGTATTTCACCCCTTGATCGCGGCCAAGTTTCACCGTGCCCAGGCCCAGAGGCGATACCAGCAGGCCGGTGCTGCCCAGAGGGCGATGCAGATCGTGCAGGGTGGGTTGGCTCATGGCAGCAGTTGCTCCCAGGCAGGGACGCCCATTGGCGGTTTCGGCAGCGGTGGCAATGTCGCCGTCGGGCCGGGCTGGATTCCGTCGCGGTCAAGGCTTGCCATAACCCGGTCCGCGAAGTCTGGCGCCAGCGCCAGTTTGGTCGGCCAGCCAACCAGCAAGCGGCCCTGTTCGGCAAGGAACGCATTGTCCGGGCGGGTCAGTCCCGATTGCAGCGGCTCGGCGCGATCCACGCGCAAGGTTGCCCATTGCACCGTGCTCAGGTCGATCCATGGCAGCAATTGGCCGAGCTCTTTCTGCGCAGTGGCGATTTGTTCGGCGGGTTCGCGGGCAACACCTTCGGCTTCGGCGATATCGCCGCCCAGATACCAGACCCATTGGCCATCGGCGGCCGGATGAGTGGTGACGGTGATGCGCGGTTTGGTGCCGCCGCCCAGACAGTGGGCGTACAGCGGTTTGAGGCTTGGGCCTTTGGCGATGATCATGTGCAACGACCGGCGCTGCATGGCGGGCTGGCTCAGCCCCAGTGCTTCGAGCAGCGCCGCCGTGCCGGCCCCGGCGCTCAGGACGATGCGCTGGGCACGGATCTCGCGCTCGTCGACTTTCAGGCCGACCAGTGTTCCATCCTCCAGCAACGGTTCGATCTTCTGGCCGGCAAGCAAACCATCGCCCGCCAGTTCGGCCAGGCGCCGGATCAGGCTCGGTACGTCAACCACCAGTTCCGCCAAGCGGTAGACTTTGCCCTTGAAGCGCTTGTCTTGCAGGGCTGGCGGTAGCTGCTCGCCCTTGACCTGATCGACCCGCCCGCGCACGGCTTTGCTGGCAAAGAAACTGGTGAGGTTGCCGGCGAGGGTGCCGGGGGACCAGAGGTAATGGGCTTCGGACAATAGACGCACACCGGACAGGTCCAACTCGCCGTCACCGGCCAGCGCTTCGCGCCAGCGACGCGGCATGTCGGCAATGGCTTCCGAGGCGCCGGTCAGAGCACCGTGCAGCGCGTACTTGGCGCCGCCGTGGATGATGCCCTGGGACTTCAGGCTTTGCCCGCCACCGAGGCTGGCGCTTTCCACCAGCACGGTCGAAAAACCCTGGCGGCGCAGGCGCGCATTCAGCCAGAGGCCGGCGACACCAGCGCCGACAATCAGTACGTCGGTGGAAATAACGGATGGCATGCAGCGACCTCAGTGTTCAAGACGAGGGCGCAGTATATACAAGGGAGGCGGGTTTGATGTCTGTAGGAGCTGGCTTGCCAGCGAAAGCGGTGTGCCAGATACGGCCATTTCGCTGGCAAGCCAGCTCCTACAGGCCTTAGTGTCCGGCGCTCTTGGAGAACAGCTGAATAACCACAACCCCCAGCACAATCAGCGCCATCCCCAGCATCGCCGGCACATCCAGCTTCTGCCCGTAGATGAACAGCGCCGCGACGCTGACCATCACAATCCCCATGCCGGCCCACACCGCGTAGGCCACGCCCACCGGAACGCTGCGCACCACCAGGGTCAGCATCCAGAAAGCAATGCCGTAACCGACAATGACCAGCAGCAGCGGCAACGGCGTGCTGAAACCCTTGACCGCTTTCATCGAAACGGTAGCGATCACTTCGGCGCAGATGGCGATGGCCAGGTAGTAGTAAGCGGTCATGGGTCAATCCTCGTGTGAAGTGTTGCTCTCTGAGGTCGGCATTCTAGAGATTCGCCAGATGCGGTAAAGTCATTACCTATCTGTTCTAAAGATGGGTTGAGCCATGAACATGCAATGGAATCTGGAACAGCTGCGCTTGTTTGTCAGCGTCGCGGAACAGCGTTCGTTTTCCGCGGTGGCGCGGGATCAGCGCAAGGCACAGTCGGCGGTCAGCAGTTCGATTGCGCTGCTGGAAGAGGACCTGGGTGTCAGCCTGTTCGATCGCAGCAGTGGTCGTCAGCCGAAACTCACCGAAGCCGGCACCGCCCTGCTTGAAGAGGCGCGGGAAGTGCTGCGCCAATGCGAGCGCCTCAACGGCCGCGCATTGGCGATGATGCGTGGCCAGGAAGCGAGTCTGCGGGTGGCTCAGGACGAAGCAATGCCCTATCAAGCGGTGGTTGAAAGCTTCGAGGCCCTGGCGGAAAAGTTTCCCAGCCTCGAAGTGCAACTGACCAGCGCCGCCCAGGGCGATGTCGCGCGTAAATTAGTGGAGCGCCGGGCCGATCTGGGCTTGTTGTTCTATCACGAACAGATTCCCGAAGCCCTTGAGCGGCGGGTGCTGGGCAGTGTCGAAATGGTCACGGTGTGCGGCGTGGGGCATCCCTTGGCGAAGCAGGCGCAGATCGATTGCCAGCAAATGGCGCAGCATCGACAGTTGCTGATGTCCACGCAGTCCAGCGTCTATCCCGGCAACGAGCCGGCCAGCCCGCAGGTCTGGCGCGCCGACAGTTTCTACGTGATGGCTGAATGGGTGATGCGCGGTCTCGGCTGGGCCTGGCTGCCGCGACATGTGGTGCAGTACCCGGCGTACCAGAATCAGATGGTCGAATTGACCAGCGAATGGACTCCGCCGGCACTGATTGTCGAACTGGTCTGGCGCCGCGACGAGCCCCTCGGCCCGGCGGCTCGTTGGCTGGCGGAACGTTTTGCCGTGCACTTGCAGGCGATCGGCTAAAAAACCGATAAACTCCGCCGCCATGAATAGAACTCTCTATACCGCGCTGTTTTACCTGGGGCTGCCATTGGTAGCGATTCGGCTTTGGCTGCGGGCGCGCAAGGCGCCGGCGTATGCCAAGCGCATTGGCGAGCGTTTCTCTCTCTCGCTGCCGGCGATGAAGCCGGGCGGCCTCTGGGTGCACGCGGTGTCGGTGGGCGAAAGCATCGCCGCGGCGCCGATGATTCGTGCCTTGCTGCAACGGTATCCGACGCTGCCGATCACGGTCACCTGCATGACCCCGACCGGGTCCGAGCGCATCCAGGCACTGTTCGCCAACGAGCCGCGCATTCAACACTGCTATTTGCCTTATGACTTACCCTGCGCAGCAAAGCGGTTCCTTGATCGGGCCCGGCCGAAGCTGGCGGTGATCATGGAAACCGAGCTCTGGCCCAACCATATCCACCAATGCGCCAAACGCGGGATTCCCGTGGCGCTGGCCAACGCGCGACTGTCCGAACGTTCGGCCAAAGGTTATGGCCGCTTCCATAAACTGACTCAGCCGATGCTCGCCGAGATGAGCCTGTTCGCGGTGCAGACCGAAGCCGAGGCGCAGCGCTTCCGGGATTTGGGCGCACGCCCGGAAACCGTCGAAGTAACCGGTTCGATCAAGTTCGACCTGACCATCGACCCGCAACTGCTGCAGCGTGCTGGCGAATTGCGTGCGCAGTGGCAGGCGCAGGATCGCCCGGTATGGATCGCCGCGAGTACACATGAAGGTGAAGATGATGTGGTGCTGACTGCCCATCGTCGACTGCTGGCCAGTCACCCCGATGCCTTGCTGATTCTGGTGCCGCGTCATCCGGAGCGTTTCAACCCGGTATTCGAATTGTGCCGGCAGCAGGGTTTCGCCACAGTGCGGCGTTCGATGGGCGAGCCGGTCACCGCAGGCACTTCGGTGCTGCTGGGCGACACCATGGGCGAGTTGCTGTTTCTCTATGCGTTGGCCGACAGCGCGTTTGTCGGTGGCAGTCTGGTGCCGAACGGCGGTCATAACCTGCTGGAGCCGGCGGCCCTGGCCAAACCGGTGCTCAGCGGGCCACACCTGTTCAACTTCCTCGAAATCGCCGCACAGTTGCACAGTGCCGGGGCGTTGGCCGAGGTCGAAGATGCCGAAGGTCTGGCGCTGGCGGTGCAGCGGCTGTTCGAATTGCCGAGCGATGCGCAGCGGATGGCGGAGGCGGGGTTGAAGGTGATGCGCACCAACCAGGGCGCGTTGCAGCGGTTGCTGGATGGGTTGGGCAAGTTGATCAAGCCCTGACCTTGTAGGAGCCAGGCTTGCCGGCGAAGGCGCTCTTAAGGACGCCTTCGCCGGCAAGCCTGGCTCCTACAGGTCCTGTGTCAAGGACGGGCTTTGAGTTGTTCCGCCGCAGCCTTGGCCAGATCCGGTGGCAGGAAGTCCTTGTCCGGGTTGTAGTCGGCTTTGAGATAACGCGTCAGGTCCTGCAAGTCCCCCGGGTTCAAAGTACCGGCGGCCTGTTTCAGGCGCAGGTTGTCGAGGATGTAGTCGTAGCGGGTGTTGTTGTAGTTGCGCACTGAGGTGTACAGCTGACGCTGGGCATCGAGCACGTCGACGATGTTGCGCGTCCCCACCTGATAACCGATTTCGGTCGCTTCCACCGCGCTCTGGTTGGAGATGATCGACTGTCGGCGTGCCTGCACTTGTTCGACGTCGGTGTTCACGGCACGGTGCAGGTTGCGGGTGTTTTCCACCACCTGACGACGCAGCGCTTCGCGTTGTTGTTCGGTCTGACCCAGCCGTGAGTAAGACTCGCGCACCTGGGAACTGGTCAACCCGCCGCTGTAGATCGGGATGCTCAATTGCAGGCCGACAGTGCGCTGCTCGACATCACCGCCGTAACGCACGCCGTTCGGGTTCGGATTGGTAAAGCCGAGGGCGTCGTTGTCACCTTTCTGGTATTGCGCGACCGCATCCAGGGTGGGCGCATGTCCGGCCTTGCGCTGCTTGAGAGTCTCCTCGGCGGCGCTCACCGCGTAGTTGCTGGCCAGCAAATTCAGGTTCTGTTTGGCGGCGGTATCGACCCAGGCCTTGGCGTCGTTCGGTGCTGGCGGCAGGATCGGCAAGGTATGGACGATGCCCTGGATCGAGTTGTACTGACGGTTGGTCAAGGTGATCAGCGCTTCGAACGCGTCATCTACCTGACGCTGCGCGAGAATCCGGTTGGCCCGCGCCGTGTCGTAACTGGCTTGGGATTGCAGCACGTCGGTCTTGTCCGACAGGCCGACATCGAAGCGCTCGTTGGACTGGTCGAGTTGACGCTTGAACGCCGCTTCTTCGGCCTTGGTCGAGGCCAGGGTGTCCTGGCTGCGCAGTACATTGAAGTAGCTTTCGGCGCTTTGCAGGATCAGGTTCTGTTCGGTGGCCGAGAGTTGCAGGGCGGCCTGTTCGTTGACGTCCTTGGCGGCCTGCAACTGGAACCAGCGATCGGCGCGGAAAATCGGCTGCGCGAGGGTTGCCTGATACACCGTGCCACTGCGGGTCGAGGTCAGCGATGGCTGATCGAGCTCGGTGCGAGTGTTGTTCAGGTCGGCACCGGCGGACAGGTTGGGCAGCAACCCGGCGCGGGCCTGGGGTACGACTTCCTTCTGGGCGCCATATTGGGCGCGGGCGGCAGCGATGTCGGCATTGTTGTCCACCGCTTCCTGATAGACGCTGACCAGATCGGTCTTGGTCGATAAGGGCGCTTCTGCTGCCCAGGCCATTCCATTGGACGCACAAGACACGGCAAGGGCCAGTGAGAGTTTGCGCAGCATGAGCCATCCCTAAACATTACGCTGATAATTTGAGCGCCAAGGCTACGGCGCGGCGCCCTGCAGCGTCAAGGCGCAGCACAGCGTAGCGAGTGTAGTTGCACGCTCGTACGACAACAATCCTGTAATTGCGCCATTCATCACGGTGTTTGCTGTGGAGTTGGCGTTCTTTGCCGGTTGTGTCTAGACTGGCCGGGTTCTTGTCGGGGTGCCTTGCTATGAGGCTGAGATCGAATAATTTCGGATCCCGTTGAACCTGATCAGGTTAGCGCCTGCGTAGGGAACAAGATTTCTCGTCACCCGGCGAGTCCTCTTGTGCTTCGTCCGGGATGTTGTTCGACAATCGAACACCCCTCGAGCATCGAGCACAGCACAGCTGGTTTTCCAGCACCCGTGCGTCCATTCGTTTACAGGTTCGCTCCGACAAAAAATCCACTGCCTGGATGTGTGTCTGGAGAGCCCGTGATGACTACAAAATCAAAAATCGAAACCAATCTGAGTGACTCGGCCAAGGTCGATCAGCAATCGGTTCAGCCGTTTACCCGCTCGCAAAAAATCTATGTCCAGGGCACACGCCCGGACATCCTCGTGCCGATGCGCGAAATCAGCCTGGACGTGACCCCGACCGACTTCGGCGGTGAAATCAACGCGCCGGTGGTGGTGTATGACACCTCGGGCCCGTACACCGACCCCAACGTTGTCATCGATGTGCGCAAAGGCCTCGCCGACGTGCGTTCACCGTGGATCGAATCCCGTGGCGATACCGAGCGTCTGCCGGGTCTGAGCTCCAATTTCGGTCAGGAACGCCTGGCCGATGCGGAATTGACCAAGCTGCGTTTCGCCCACGTGAACAACCCGCGCCGCGCCAAGGCCGGGGCTAACGTCAGCCAGATGCACTATGCGCGCAAAGGCATCATCACCGCCGAGATGGAATACGTCGCCATCCGCGAAAACATGAAGCTCGAAGTGGCCCGTGCCGCGGGCTTGCTGGACCAGCAGCACGCCGGTTACAGCTTCGGCGCCAGCGTACCGAAAATCATCACGCCGGAATTTGTCCGTGAAGAGATCGCCCGCGGTCGCGCGATCATTCCGGCCAACATCAACCATACCGAACTGGAACCGATGATCATCGGCCGTAACTTCCTGGTGAAGATCAACGGCAACATCGGCAACAGCGCCTTGGGTTCGTCCATCGAAGAAGAAGTGGCGAAACTGACCTGGGGCATTCGCTGGGGTTCGGACACGGTCATGGACTTGTCCACCGGCAAGCACATTCACGAAACCCGCGAATGGATCATCCGCAACTCGCCGGTGCCGATCGGTACCGTGCCGATCTATCAAGCCCTGGAAAAAGTCGGCGGCGCTGCTGAAGACCTGACCTGGGAACTGTTCCGCGACACGCTGATCGAGCAGGCCGAGCAGGGCGTCGACTACTTCACCATCCACGCTGGCGTGCTGCTGCGCTACGTGCCGCTGACCGCCAAACGCGTGACCGGTATTGTTTCCCGTGGCGGTTCGATCATGGCCAAGTGGTGCCTGGCGCACCACAAGGAAAACTTCCTCTACACCCATTTCGAAGACATCTGCGAAATCATGAAGGCCTACGACGTCAGCTTCTCGCTGGGCGATGGCCTGCGTCCGGGCTCGATTGCCGACGCCAACGACGCCGCACAATTCGGTGAGCTGGAAACCCTCGGCGAGCTGACCAAGATCGCCTGGAAGCACGACGTGCAGTGCATGATCGAAGGCCCGGGCCACGTGCCGATGCAGTTGATCAAAGAGAACATGGACAAGCAGCTTGAGTGCTGCGACGAGGCGCCGTTCTACACCCTCGGCCCGCTGACCACCGACATCGCCCCAGGCTACGACCACATCACCTCCGGTATCGGTGCGGCGATGATCGGCTGGTTCGGTTGCGCCATGCTCTGCTACGTGACGCCGAAGGAGCACTTGGGCCTGCCGAACAAGGATGACGTGAAGACCGGGATCATCACCTACAAGATCGCGGCTCACGCTGCCGACCTTGCCAAGGGGCATCCAGGCGCGCAAATTCGCGACAATGCCTTGAGCAAGGCGCGTTTCGAATTCCGTTGGGAAGACCAGTTCAACCTGGGCCTGGACCCGGACACCGCGCGCTCGTACCACGATGAAACCCTGCCGAAGGATTCGGCCAAGGTCGCGCACTTCTGCTCGATGTGCGGGCCGAAATTCTGCTCGATGAAGATCACCCAGGAAGTCCGTGAATATGCGGCCAACCAGCGGATTGAAACGGTCGATGCCGAAGTCGCCCAGGGATTGGCGGAACAGGCCGAGCGATTCAAACAGGAAGGCAGTCAGTTGTACAAGAAGGTTTGATCCCGTACTGATCGTTCCCACGCTCCGCGTGGGAATGCCTCCTGTGACGCTCTGCGTCACGCCGTTCTTGGGACGCGGAGCGTCCCGGGCTGCATTCCCACGCGGAGCGTGGGAACGATCACATCACCCCTTTTGAGGCTGGCGCTACTCTTGTCCTACAGGTAGTCCTCAGCTACGGCCTGGAAACAGCTCGGGCTTGAGAATGCCGTTCAGGCGCGGGTAGGGGATCTTCAGTTCGACGTGGCCCAATGCGTAAGGCGCAACGGTGCTCACTTCGTACTTGAGTATCACCCCACCGTAGGTCAGCGCCACGTTCTGGGTTTTCACGAAGGGCCAGCTCTTCACGAATTCCGGTTCCTGATCGAGCTTGGTGCTGATCAGCCAGCTGTTATGCGCCACTTGGGCCGCTTTCCAGAACGCCTCTTCCTGTCCCGGGATCAACATCTCCGAGAGGGTCAGCACTTTACGCTGCTGACGTGAATAGTTGATGAAACCGCGGCCCGGCGTGCCATGGGCACCGCCGGTGTCCAGGTAGCTGGACAATTCAACGATCACCAAGCCGTCATGCTGCTCACGTACTTTGGCTTGCAGATAGCTGCTGTAGCGCGGGCCGGCACTGCTCAAAAACTGCTCGCGATACGCCGCCAGTGTCGGCGCGACAGGGGCGTCGGGCGTGGTGCGGGTCATTTGCAGCAGGCGTTTTTCGATGATGCCATCCAACGCAGGCTCGTCCGGGAAACGCAGTGTATCGATGTTTACCAGCGGGCAATCAGGATTGGCACAGCCTGGTTTCAGCTGTTCGGAGGCGTCGCGGGTGGTTTCCAGCGGCACTCGGTAATTGGGCTGAAACAAACTCTGGCAAGCGCCCAGGATCAGGGCGATGGCGGCCACGGAGGCGACTTTAAAAAGCGACATGGGCGTCCTTTATGAAACAGGGAAGGCGAAAAGTTACCCGCTTCGACTCTCAACGAAGCAGTCAGTTCGCCACTAAGCTAATTAGAGTTGGTTTCGCCCTCACCGTCTATCCCGCTGACTGGAAAGGGGCTGCATCAAACATCGCGGGCGCGTTAGGATGGCGCGAAGTCGAGGTTGCACGTAACAATGCAAGTAACAAAAAGGAACCTCGTAACGGATTTGCAGTAAAGAGGATAGTCATGACTGATTTTGCCAACGCCATTCCGACCGCCGTTGATATCGTTCGGCGCGAAAAGTGCTACGAGGGTTTCTACAAGCTCGATCGCGTGCACTTGCGCCACGAATTGTTCGCCGGGGGCATGAGTCGCGAGATCAATCGTGAACTGTTCGTGCGCCATGATGCGGTGTGCGTGCTGCCTTACGATCCGCAGCGCGATGAAGTGGTGCTGATCGAGCAGTTTCGCGTCGGCGCCATGGGCAAGACCGACAACCCGTGGCTGATCGAACTGGTCGCCGGTCTGATCGACAAGGATGAAGTACCGGAAGAAGTTGCTCACCGCGAAGCGCAGGAGGAAGCTGGGCTTGTATTCGGGGCACTCTGGCCGATCACCCAATATTTTCCATCGCCGGGTGGCAGTAACGAATTCGTGCATTTGTATCTGGGGCGTTGCGACAGTACCGGGGTTGGCGGCCTGCATGGGCTGGAGGAAGAGGCAGAAGATATCCGCGTCACGGTCTGGGCCTTCGAAGATGCCCTGCAAGCCGTACGCGACGGACGTATTGCCAACGCGCCAAGCATCATTGCCTTGCAATGGCTGGCTTTGAACCGCGTTGAAGTGAGGGGGCTATGGTCGTAAACAAGCTGCGCGATCGCTACCGGATCGACCTCGTAGGGCTGCAAGCCTCCTGCGAGGCCAACTACGCGCGCCTGATGCGACTGCTACCGGACATGCGCAACGAGCCGCAGGCACGACGCATTGCAGTGACCCATGGCGACCAGATGCTAGGTGTGCTGGCCCTCGAAGTGCTGCAGGTCTGTCCGTACACCACGACGCTGCAAGTACGCCAGGAACACAGCCTGCCGTGGCTGCCGGTTCCTCAACTTGAAGTTCAGGTCTATCACGACGCTTGCATGGCCGAAGTGGTCAGCGCCGAACATGCAAGACGCTTCCGGGGCATCTATCCTTACCCGAACGCCGCGATGCATCAGCCGGATGAAAAGGCTCAGCTCAATCTGTTCCTGGGGGAATGGCTGAGTCACTGTCTGGCATGTGGGCACGAGTACGCAGTCGTTCGGTAGTTGTGAACTGCGTCCGGTTCACAGGTTTCCTCTTTTGATTGTCCCCCAGCATAATTGCGGCCCTTAACCACCCCGTGATCACGCCCTGGGAGAACGCCTTGCCGAGCGTATCCACATTGACCACCGCCGATCCGGCGTTGCTGGTGCAACTCTCCGACAGCCATCTGTTTGCCGAGGCGGACGGGACGTTGCTGGGCATGAATACCCACGACAGCCTGCAACAGGTCATTAAGCTGGTATTGAAGCAGCAGCCGCAGATCGATCTGATGATTGCCAGTGGCGATCTTTCACAGGACGGGACGCTGGAGTCATATCAACTGTTTCGCGACCTGACGCGGCAGATCGAAGCGCCGGCACGCTGGATTCCCGGTAATCATGACGAGCCGCAGATCATGGCCAAGGCAGCAGTGCAGAGTGCATTGCTGGAGCCAGTGGTGGATATCGCTAACTGGCGAATTACATTGCTCGATTCTGCGGTGCCAGGTTCGGTGCCAGGGTATTTGCAGGATGAGCAATTGCAATTGCTGGCTCGCTCGTTGAGCGAGGCGCCGCAGCGGCATCATCTGGTGTGTTTCCATCATCATCCGGTGTCGATCGGCTGTGCGTGGATGGAGCCGATCGGGTTGCGCAATCCAGAGGCATTGTTCGCGGTGCTGGATCGCTTTCCACAGGTGCGTGCGGTGTTGTGGGGGCATGTGCATCAGGAAATAGACCAGGTGCGCAACGGTGTGCGCCTGATCGCCTCGCCCTCGACCTGCATTCAGTTCGAGCCGGGCAGTGACGATTTCAAGGTGAGCGAGCAGGCGCCGGGGTATCGGTGGTTGCGGCTGTTGCCAGATGGCGGGCTGGAAACAGGTGTTGAGCGCGTCACCGGTTTCGATTTCCAGGTCGATTACGGCTCCAACGGCTACTGACCTTCACCTCGGAACGGCGGCGCTCCTCAAGCATGGATCAAACGGAGCACTTCTGTGATGAGGCCCGTTGCAAATCGTTGTGCCTGAATCCGCTCCTCCGACGTGTCTTCGTTATCGCCGTGCATAAACTGTCCATATAGAACGGGGCCGGTCAGAAGGTAGCCTTCCACACCATTTCCCTCTGCGAACTTTCTTTGCAAGGCATCCAAACCGGCATCCAGGGCTTTCTTATGCTCCCCACTTTGGATTTTGGTCAGGAATCGGCTGGCTACATGTTCTGGAGGACCGGCGTATTGCATCACATGAATCATATCGCCGGCGTCCTTGGGTTCGCCGCGGCTGTCGAATGCAAGTGCTTTGAGGATGATGAAGGCCACCAGGTCCGCATACCGAATATCCTCAACCGCGATGCCTCTACCATCCAGTAGCTTTGCGGTTACACGCTTTTCTTCGTACCAGTCGTAGGTGATTTCGGCGTGTTCGATAGCGAGAGCGGATACCTCCTCACCATCAATCGAGATTTTCGAGAAAGGCTTTTGGTCTCCCGCACCCCTTAGAAACTCAACCAGAACAACATGCTGTTCCGAAATGCGTCTTTGCCATCGCCAGGCTGAAGCCCACCCGTTCTCTTCCATGAAGCGTTCGAAGCCGCGTTCGCTCAATTGCTGGGCCAGCGACGCGTAGCCCTCGCCGTCAGCGATCACTTGAAGATTAAGCACTACGTCTACATCGGACGTGCCTGCATGCGGCGGGATATCCGGAAGTGCCTCGGGCGTGAGATATCGTGGTACTAGTCCGCCTACCAGCCGGATTGTGGATTTCAGCGTTCCAAATGCGCCCAGAAGCGTAACGAGGACTTGCTCACAAGCGGTTGTGTGATCGTTGGAATAACCGTCAGCTGTTTTGGGCTTCGGTGCCAGTGCCATCATCAAATCCTCAAAATGTCTGCGCGCAATTGTGCGGCAAGCTCTTTGTTTCTTCCTCGACCATTTTGTAGGTCGATGTATTGGATGAACGGGCTAGCGAGCCATGTCCCTTCATGTTCTTGCCGGAACAACATCTCTGCACCGTTACGTTCAATCAATATGACATTCGAGCCTTTCTCGGCAGGCTTGAGCGCCAAGGCTTTTACAAAGTCACTGACCGACTCTGGAGGAACCGCGATGTCAGCGACATCCACGCCGGTTAAAAGAGGTGATAGGGCGTTCGCTGCGATGGGGCCCGTAAATGCCCAATCCTCTGAGATGTTTGCCTTCATGGCCGTCTGCGAGATCTGGGTGAGGAGGTGTCTGGGGTTTGAACAGAATAGATACCAGCGTGATGTCCTTTCTTTGGATTTCTGCCGGGCCGATACCCACGCATCAAGTAACTTTCCTGGTTGGGTCAGCTTCCTGCGCTGATCCCGACCCCGGCCTTCAGAAGCTACTATCCATTCAAGCCTTTCGAGTTCTTTGAGGACGATTGAGACAGAATAGACAGAAGTTTCAGATGCATCTGCAAGCTGGTATCCAGTGAACCAATCACCTTTGAGGTGAAGCAGAGCGTGTACCACTTTTTCTCTCGAGCTGCTGAAGAGAGAAACCGGGCCGTGCTCACGACCACCAGAGTGCGGCCGTTCGATGTTTATCAGCCATCGCCCATGCCGCAAATACATGGAACCGCTAGCATCGTAATACCCAATGTTCCTGACCTTGAGTTCCTCACGGGCACCTTTGCTCAGACGTTTCGCAATAACCATGGGCACAACGTTTGCCTCTGGAGCATTTCGGGGTAGCCGCGCGCGATATCCCTCAAGAGTCCACGCCGCGTTTCTAACATCGCGAGGATAGCCCTCGTTCAACATTTCGATGGGAATGTGCCACTGGCTTTCAGGCGTATTGACCTCTACAACGGCATCAAGCGAATGGCCTGCACTTGGCACTTCATAAGCGATGTTGGTCACTGCGACGCCAGCCGCCTCCTCAAGCGCCGAAGCGAAACTGGTTAGCAGATTTTTCTCAAAATGATCTGGATCATTGGTGGGCATGGGGAATTCCATATGACTAGGCGGTTTAAGGCCTTTCGTTATCGAATAAGGATAGGTTATCTGTTCAGATAAACAACGTAATTTCTCCATATTGTTATCGAAAAACGCTTCGTTATCTGTACGGCTAACAAGGCAAATTTTGATAACGAATGGTTGATTAATCCGTAGCGGTGGCTGGCGAAGCAGTGCCAATGGTCAGTTGAGGGAAGGGGTGCATTTATTTGCAGCGAGTTTAAAGCTATCTAACCACTGGCCCCAACACGCCCCGACTCCCTGTAAACTCCGCTTTCTTCAGCCGACACCCAGGGAGCTCAAATGTCTGGTTCGATCCTTTATATCCACGGTTTCAACAGCGCGCCGGCGTCGAAAAAGGCCTGTCAGTTGATCAATGTGATGGAACGGCTGGGCTTGAACGATCAGTTGCGTGTGCCAGCCTTGCATCACCATCCTCGCGAGGCCATCGGTCAACTGGAGCAGGCGATTGCCGGGCTGGGGCGGCCACTGCTGGTCGGCAGCTCACTCGGCGGCTACTATGCGACTCACTTGGCCGAGCGCCATGGCTTGAAAGCCCTGCTGATCAACCCTGCCGTCAGCCCGCACCGGATGTTCGACGGGTTCCTGGGGACGCAGAAAAACCTGTATACCCATGAGACTTGGGAAATGACCCACGACCACGTGACGGCCCTGGCCGAGCTGGAAGTGCCGGCGCCCCAGGATCCGCAGCGGTTTCAAGTGTGGTTGCAGACCGGCGATGAAACGCTGGATTATCGCCTCGCCCAGCAGTATTACCGGGCCTGTGCCTTGCGCATTCAGGCGGGCGGCGACCATAGTTTCCAGGGTTTTGCCGAGCGATTGCCGGCAATGCTGAGTTTCGCCGGCATCGGCGCAGATTTGTATCAGGCGATTGATTTCACAGCACTGTGATTTGTCGCCTCTTTTTCAGAACATTCTTTTTCACAGAACACTTTTTACAGGCGGACGACGAGACCCCATGGCCACTCCCAGCGCTAGCTCTTATAACGCAGACGCCATCGAAGTCCTCTCGGGCCTCGACCCGGTGCGCAAACGCCCCGGCATGTACACCGACACAAGTCGGCCGAACCACCTTGCCCAGGAAGTCATCGACAACAGCGTCGACGAAGCCTTGGCCGGGCATGCGACGTCGGTGCAGGTCATCCTGCACGCCGATCACTCTCTGGAAGTCAGCGATGACGGCCGTGGCATGCCGGTGGACATTCACCCGGAAGAGGGTGTGTCGGGTGTCGAGCTGATCCTCACCAAGCTTCATGCCGGTGGCAAGTTTTCCAACAAGAACTACCAGTTCTCCGGCGGTTTGCACGGGGTGGGTATTTCCGTGGTCAACGCCTTGTCGACCGAAGTCCGGGTGCGTGTAAAACGTGACGGCAACGAATACCAGATGACTTTCGCTGACGGTTACAAAAAGACCGAGCTGGAAGTGATCGGCACCGTCGGCAAACGCAACACCGGCACCAGCGTGTTTTTCGCGCCGGACCCGAAGTACTTCGATTCACCGAAATTCTCCATCAGCCGCCTCAAGCACGTGCTCAAGGCCAAGGCCGTTCTGTGCCCGGGGTTGCTGGTCAGTTTTGAAGACAAGGCCACCGGCGAGAAAGTCGAATGGCATTACGAAGACGGCCTGCGCTCCTATCTGGTGGACGCGGTCAGCGAATTCGAACGCCTGCCGGACGAACCGTTCTGCGGCAGCCTGGCCGGTAACAAAGAAGCGGTCGATTGGGCGCTGCTGTGGTTGCCCGAGGGCGGCGACAGCGTTCAGGAAAGCTACGTCAACCTGATCCCGACGGCCCAGGGCGGTACGCACGTCAACGGTCTGCGGCAGGGTTTGCTCGACGCCATGCGTGAGTTTTGTGAATTTCGCAGCCTGTTGCCGCGTGGTGTGAAGCTGGCGCCGGAAGACGTCTGGGAGCGCATCGCGTTCGTCCTGTCGATGAAGATGCAGGAGCCGCAATTCTCCGGTCAGACCAAGGAACGCCTGTCATCCCGTGAAGCGGCAGCGTTCGTTTCCGGTGTGGTCAAGGATGCGTTCAGCCTGTGGCTCAACGCTCATCCGGAAATGGGCATGCTGCTGGCGGAATTGGCGATCAACAACGCCGGCCGTCGCCTCAAGGCCAGCAAGAAGGTCGAGCGCAAACGCATTACCCAAGGTCCGGCGCTGCCGGGCAAGCTGGCCGACTGTGCGGGGCAGGACCCGATGCGTTCCGAGCTGTTTCTGGTGGAAGGTGATTCCGCCGGCGGTTCGGCCAAGCAAGCGAGGGACAAAGAATTTCAGGCGATCCTGCCATTGCGCGGCAAGATTCTGAACACCTGGGAGGTCGACGGCAGCGAAGTGCTGGCCAGCCAGGAAGTGCACAACATCGCCGTGGCCATCGGTGTCGACCCGGGCTCGGCGGACATCGCCCAGCTGCGTTACGGCAAGATCTGCATCCTCGCCGACGCCGACTCCGACGGTCTGCACATCGCCACGTTGCTCTGCGCTTTGTTCGTTCAGCATTTCCGCCCGTTGGTGGATGCCGGTCACGTCTACGTCGCCATGCCGCCCCTGTACCGTATCGACCTGGGCAAAGAAATTTACTATGCCCTCGACGAGGCCGAGCGCGATGGCATTCTCGACCGCCTGGTAGCCGAGAAGAAACGCGGCAAGCCACAGGTCACCCGATTCAAAGGTCTGGGCGAAATGAATCCGCCGCAGCTGCGCGAAACCACCATGGACCCGAACACCCGGCGTCTGGTGCAGTTGACGCTGGAAGATTTCGACGCGACCTCGGAAATGATGGACATGCTGCTGGCGAAAAAACGTGCTGGCGATCGCAAGTCCTGGCTGGAGTCCAAGGGCAACCTGGCCGAGGTTCTGGGCTGATGCGATTTGGCTGGGCCCTGGTGTGTGCGTTACTGCTGACTTCGGTGACGGTTTCCGCGCAGCCTGCACCCGAACTGCGCCTGTTGTCCGAGCATGCCGTCGACGGCATGCGTGGCGGCAATCTGTCGGGGCTGGCCCAGTGCGGCAAGGATCTATGGACCGTTTCGGATCGTGACGATGATCAAATCTATCGCCTCGACACCCGCAATAACACCTGGCTAGCCGAAAGCGTGCGCATTGACGTACCCCTGGTGCCCGACAGCGGTTTGCCCTGGGGCTTGCGTTCGCGGACCTGGGCGGCGTCGTTCGTGCGGGGCGGGAACCTGGATTTCGAAGGCATCACCTGCGACAGCGTTGGCAATCGTTATATCGTCAGCGAAGCGCACGCCGCGGTGCTGCAAGTTCCGCCAATCGGGCCGGCGTCCTGGCTGAAAATCTCACCGATACTGGTTCGCGAAGCGCGGGCCAGTGGCATGCTGTTGCACTTCAATGCGTTGTTCGAAGGCCTGACGATCAATCCGGCCGGTGACACGCTGTGGCTGGCCGCTGAGCGTGAGCGCCGTGGTTTGCTGCGGATCAAGCGCAAACAAACAGTGTGGGACTGCGACGGTGGCTGTGTGCTGCTGAGTGAAGCGGGGGACGAAATGCAACCAGCGCAATTTCCCAAGGCCCGTGCGCGCTCCCGGGATTTTGCCGATCTGTCCTTGTTCGACGGCAAGCTGTTTACCCTTGAGCGCAACGCCTTTCAGGTCTGCCGCCGTGATGCGGTGACGGCCAAGGTCGAGCGCTGCTGGTCGTTTGCCGGCGAGGCGTTGCAGGAAAACCGTCGTTATTCACAGCCCTTTGGGCTGGCGGAAGCGTTGATTGTGGACGCCGACGGCGCCTGGATCGGCATCGACAATAACAACGGCGCACGTAATGACGGGGAAAAACGCCCGATTGTCTGGCGTTTTACCGCGCCTGAAGGTGGCTGGAGCGCCAAGCCATGAGTCAACAACCACCGGGCAAACGCGCCGGTCGGGTGCTGATGATCCTGGCCTGGTGCGCCGCATTGTTTCTGGCAACGCGTTTTTTCGGTCAATGGGAAGAGCGCCAGCAAAACCCGAACGGGGTGGTCAGCTCTGAGCAGGGCGAAGGTTTTATCGAAGTAAAACTGATCGGCAACAGTCAGGGGCATTTTGTCGCCAGTGGCCAGATCAACGGCCAACCAGTAGATTTCATGCTCGATACTGGGGCCACCGACGTTTCGATCCCGGCCAGTCTGGCCGAGCGGCTGAAACTGGAAAAAGGTTTCGGGGTGACCCTGAGCACGGCCAATGGCTTGAGCCAGGGTTATCGAACCCGCATCGATCGGCTGCAACTGGGCGACATTGTGTTGCGTGATGTTCGCGCGCTGGTTGCGCCAGGCCTGGAAGGCAATCAGGTGCTGCTCGGCATGAGCGCACTGAACAAACTTGAATTTACCCAGCGCGGTGGCACCATGCTGCTGCGCCAGACCACGAAATAATGAGGCCCGCATGAGCGACTCCCTTGATCTCAGCCTGGACGGTGTAGAACGCCGGTCACTGGCTGACTTCACCGAAAATGCCTACCTCAACTACTCCATGTACGTGATCATGGACCGTGCCTTGCCGCATATCGGCGACGGCCTGAAACCGGTACAGCGGCGCATCATCTATGCGATGAGCGAGTTGGGGCTGGACGCTGATTCCAAGCACAAGAAGTCGGCGCGTACCGTCGGTGACGTGCTCGGTAAGTTCCACCCGCACGGCGACTCGGCGTGCTACGAAGCCATGGTCCTGATGGCCCAGCCGTTCAGCTACCGCTACACGCTGGTCGACGGCCAGGGTAACTGGGGTGCGCCGGACGATCCGAAGTCTTTCGCGGCCATGCGTTACACCGAAGCGCGGCTGTCGCGTTATTCCGAAGTGCTGCTCAGCGAACTGGGCCAGGGCACCGCGGACTGGGGCCCGAACTTCGACGGTACGCTGGAAGAGCCTTTGGTGTTGCCGGCCCGTTTGCCGAACATTCTGCTCAACGGCACCACCGGTATCGCCGTGGGCATGGCCACTGATGTGCCACCGCATAACCTGCGTGAAGTGGCGACCGCTTGTGTGCGCTTGCTGGATGAGCCGAAAGCCACGGTCGAACAGCTCTGCGAGCACATTCAGGGCCCGGATTACCCGACCGAAGCGGAAATCATCACGCCGCGCGCCGACCTGCTGAAAATCTACGAAACCGGTCGCGGTTCGGTGCGTATGCGCGCCGTGTACCACATCGAAGACGGCGACATCATTGTCACCGCGCTGCCGCACCAGGTTTCGGGTGCCAAGGTGTTGGAACAGATCGCGGCCATGATGCAGGCCAAACCGTCCAAGGCTCCGCAGATCGCTGATCTGCGGGACGAATCCGACCACGAAAACCCATGCCGGATCGTGATCATTCCGGGTGCCCGCAAAAACTTTGACCACGATGCCCTGATGCAACACCTGTTCGCCAGCACCGAGCTGGAGTCGAGTTACCGGGTCAACATCAACATCATCGGTCTGGACGGCAAGCCGCAGCTGAAAAACCTGCGCGCATTGCTGGTCGAGTGGCTGGAGTTCCGGGTCCAGACTGTGCGTCGACGCCTGCAATTCCGACTCGATAAGGTCGAGCGTCGCCTGCACCTGTTGGACGGTTTGTTGATTGCCTACCTCAACCTGGATGAAGTGATCCACATCATCCGTACCGAGGAGCATCCGAAAGCCGCACTGATCGAGCGCTTCGCACTGAGCGAAATCCAGGCCGATTACATCCTCGACACCCGTCTGCGTCAGTTGGCGCGACTGGAAGAAATGAAGCTGCGTGCCGAGCAGGATGAACTGCTCAAGGAACAAGCCAAGCTGCAAGCCCTGCTGGGCAGTGAAGCCAAGTTGAAGAAACTGGTGCGCAGCGAGCTGATCAAGGACGCCGAAACCTATGGCGACGACCGTCGCTCGCCAATCGTCGAGCGCGCCGAAGCCAAGGCTTTGACCGAGCATGATCTGCTGCCGAACGAGAAAGTGACCGTTGTGCTGTCGGAAAAAGGCTGGGTTCGCTCCGCCAAAGGCCACGAGATCGACGCTACAGGGCTTTCCTACAAGGCCGGGGATGGTTTCAAGGCCTTGGCGGCCGGTCGTTCCAACCAGTTTGCGGTGTTTATCGACTCCACCGGTCGCAGCTATTCGGTGGCCGCGCATACGTTGCCATCGGCCCGTGGCCAGGGCGAACCGCTGACCGGCCGTCTGACGCCGCCGCCAGGGGCGAGTTTCGAATGCGTGCTGATGCCGGAAGACGATGCGTTGTACGTGATCGCGTCCGACGCCGGCTACGGTTTCGTGGTCAAGGGTGAAGACCTGCAAGCCAAGAACAAGGCGGGCAAGGCTCTGTTGAGTTTGCCGAACAACGCCAAAGTGATTCTGCCGCGCCCGGTGGCCGATCGTGAGCACAACTGGCTGGCCTCGGTGACCACCGAAGGTCGCCTGCTGATTTTCAAAATCAGCGATCTGCCACAATTAGGTAAAGGTAAAGGCAATAAGATCATCGGAATTTCCGGTGAACGTGTTGCCAGTCGCGAAGAATATGTCACGGACATCGCCGTTTTGCCGGAGGGTGCCACTTTGGTGCTACAGGCTGGAAAACGTACCTTGTCGCTGAAGGCGGATGACCTTGAACACTACAAAGGTGAGCGTGGGCGTCGCGGTAACAAACTGCCACGTGGCTTTCAGAGGGTGGACGCGCTGTTCGTCGAAAACCTCAATTAAGCGTCCTAGAGCGCTCGATCTACGATTTAACGCGTAGATCGGCGCTTTGGCGCTGGAGTCGGAACGCATATTCACGGATGATATGGCCTTTCAAGCGCCGGCGTGGCCGAGCGTTCTTCATATTTTTTGAGTATTTTCACTGTGGTTAGCCTTGTGGCGGCCACCTGGATGGGACGATGACTGCTCTGCGCCTTCCTTTTATTTTGATGCTCGCTGGCGTTCTTGGCCTGGCGGGTTGCAGCACTCACCAGCCGGTGTCGCTGTATCAGCTGGACAGCGGAAGTCCGGTTCAGCCTGCGCAAAGCGCCGGCATGGCGGTATTGCTGGGCCCGGTAACGGTTGCCGACTACCTGCAACGCGAAACCCTGTTGCAGCGTCAGCCCGATGGCAGCCTGCAAGCTTCGGTTGATGGTCGTTGGGCGGGTAGCCTGTCGTCCGACATCGATCAGCTGTTGTTGCGTCAGGTGGCCGGTCATCTGGACAGCCAACGCGTTGTCCTGGCACCGGCAACACTGGGCTTCACGCCGGATGTTCAGGTTCTGCTGACGATCACGCGTCTGGACTCAGGTGCGTTGCAACCGGCGATCCTTGATGCGCAATGGCGCCTGATCGACCGTCGTGGTCAGGTGCGCGATAACCGCATCATTCATCTGCAGGAGCAGCACGCTGGCGGAACTGCGGCTCAGGTTCAGGCTCAGGGTGTGTTGCTGCAGCGTCTGGCCGAGCAGTTGTCCACGGCGCTCAAGCCGCTGGCCAACCAGCCGCCGATTGCCGAAGCGCCACGCAAGCCAGCTGCCAAGCCTGTGGCACCGGCAGCAGCGCCTGAAAAGCAGCCGAAGATTCCGATGGCGTCGCCGATTCGGACCGATATGGAAGTGTTCAGGTTCTAAGTCTGGAATGATTCAAAACCAAAGCCCGCATTGATGCGGGCTTTGTTGTTTCTGCGGAATGAAATCTTCAGTGCGTCTGATGGCCTCTTCGCGAGCAAGCCCGCTCCCACAGTGGATCTTCAGTGAACACACCGTTTGTGGACAGCCGAGATCAATGTGGGAGCGGGCTTGCTCGCGAAGAGGCCGGAACAGGCAACAAAAAGCCCGCAGACAATTACTCGTCTGCGGGCTTCTTTACCGCGAGGGTCAACGCCTACGCCCGGCGTTCGTGCATCCGCGCCAGTTGCCGCTCCAGCATTGACGGATAGGGCTCCATCAAGCGTTCTACGCAGCACGCACCCTCCGGGCTTGCGATCGGCCGGATTCGGGCACGCTGACGAATCAATGCGTCGTCACTGATCTTGCGCTCCACCAACAGCAGGTTGCGGCTATGTTGCGACAGCGCCAGTGCATCCTGAGCGGTTTCAGTCAGCAGTAGGTCGATCTGGCTCAGGCCGAACAACTCGTCACCCAGCGTCAGGCCCAGTTGCAATTGCAGAGTGATGCCGCTGTCAGCGACTTCGATCTGCAACTGATGACCCAGGGCTCGCAGCAACTCACCGCAGCAGATGGCGTTGGTCAGGTAGTCATCGCCGCTGTCTTCGGTGTGGAACAGCATCAGCGTGCTGCCATCGTTCAGAGTGTGCAGTTCGCTCTGGTAAAGCGACGCGGCCTGATCGAGGCAATCGCGATAGCGTTTCAGCAGCTCTTCCAGGCGTGCGCGGGGCAGGCGGCGCAACTGATCTTGCGCGCCCAGTTGCACCGCCAGTACCGCGCTGTGCTGTGGCAGGTTCGATGCCTGCGGCTTTACGACTGGTTTCGGTGCGCTGTCTGTCGAGTCGTCACGCAGATCGGCAAACGGATCTTCGTCGTCCTCATCATCTTCGACGGTGCTGACAATGCGCCGTGGGGCAGGCTTGAGGCCGGCTACAGGCTTGGTTTCGTCGAAGCTTGGATCACGCAGGTTGCGCACTTCGAAGGTCGGTTCGTTATCGTCGGCGTCTTCGTAATCGCTGTCGTCATCTTCAGGCTCCGGCGCAGGCTCGGGTTCGGCTGGCTCTGGCGCGAAATTGGCGTGCAGCTGACGGGCGAGGTCGCCGATCTCATCCTGGCGCTCGGTGGCCGGGGTGTATTCGTCGATATTGCGCAGCCACACCCGCAATTGCAGCAGCGGCGTAGAAATATGCCGACCCAGACGCAGGCTCAAGGCCAGGGAAAGCGCCAGCAGAATGGCGCTCAAAATACCCATGCTTTGCAGGCTGATGGTCATCGGTTGCTGGAATTGATCCATGTCCAGGCTGATGCGCAGTTGCCCGGCGGTCACGTCCTGGAAGGTGATCTTGCTTTGGTAAATGCCCTCGGCTTCGCCCAGCAGGCTGTGCTTGGGCCGCTGGCCGGACTCGGCAAGGATGCGGTTGTCCATGCTGTAGATGGCCGCGTGGGCCACCAGTTTATTCTTGGTCAGGTTGTTGAGCAGCACGTTCAGGCTGAGGATGTCATTGGACACCAACAGCTCCGTGGCCGAGGTCGCGGTCTGGGTGGTCAGGCTTTCGCCAAGGGCATCCGCCTGCTCGTGCATGGCCTGTTTGAACTGCAAACCCATCACACAGGCATAGATCACCAGGGCCAGAGCGACCAGGATCACGTTATGGCTGGCAATGCGCAATGCGATCGGTACGCGGCGATGGCGCAGTGCACGGAAGATCAGCAGAAAGAAGTTATCGGTTTTTACTGGCGTGGGCCGGTTCACTTGAGCTCGGCTCTTTGTCTGTGAAGTTGACGCGCAGTATAGCGACAGGCCATAGGCCGTCAAAGCGCTCGCGGTGCCCGATGGTCACTGAAAATGGGTAGAATGCGGTTTTTTTCCACCTGCGGGGGTGCGCCTTGCGCGAAATCGTCCTGATAAACATCACGGGAGTCGACCGTCCGGGTCTGACTGCGGCCATTACCGGTGTTCTGGCCCAGGGTGGTGTGAACATTCTCGACATCGGTCAGGCGGTGATCCACGACACTTTGTCGTTCGGCATCCTGGTTGAAATTCCCGATACCGAACAAGGTAACTCAGTGCTCAAGGACATCCTGTTCAAAGGCTATGAGCTAGAGCAGCAGGTGCGTTTCACGCCGGTGTCCGAAGAGGATTACCAGTTGTGGGTCGGCAATCAGGGCAAGAAACGCCATATTGTCACCCTGCTGACTCGCAAAGTGACCGCCGAACAATTGCAGCGCGTGAGTTCGATCACCGCCAAATATGGTCTGAACATCGATCATATCGATCGTCTGTCCGGGCGCATGCCGCTGGACACGCCGGCCGACAAGGGCAAGGGCTGCATCGAGTTTTCCGTGCGCGGCGAGGCGGCTGACCCGCAAGCGCTGCGAGCTGAATTTCTCAGTGTCGCTCACGAGCTGAACGTCGATATTGCCTTCCAGGAAGATTCACTGTTCCGTCGTAACCGTCGTCTTGCAGTGTTCGACATGGACTCGACGCTGATCGAAGCCGAAGTCATTGACGAATTGGCGAAAATCGCCGGTGTGGGCGACCAGGTGTCCGCCATCACTGAGCGGGCGATGGCCGGCGAGCTGGATTTTCGCGCCAGCTTCAAGGAGCGCCTGGCCTTGCTGCAAGGGCTGGACATCAGCGTGCTGGAATCCATCGGCGCTTCCCTGCGCTTGACTGAAGGCGCCGAAACCCTGTTTGCCGAACTCAAGCGTCTGGGCTACAAGACCGCGATTCTATCGGGCGGTTTCACCTACTTCGCCAAGCAATTGCAGGCCAAGCTGGGCATCGACTATGTGTTCGCAAACGAACTGGCCGTGGTCGATGGCAAGGTCACTGGCGTGGCGGTCGAGCCGATTGTCGATGCGCAACGCAAGGCGGATTTGCTGCGTGAGCTGGCGCATAAGGAAGGTTTACGTCTGGAGCAGACGATTGCCGTCGGTGACGGTGCGAATGACCTGCCGATGCTGGCGATTGCCGGATTGGGCGTGGCATTCCGCGCCAAGCCGCTGGTCAAGCAATCGGCGAAGCAGGCGATTTCCACCCTTGGGCTGGATGGCGTGCTGTATCTGCTGGGCTTCCGGGATCGCGACGGGCAGCTCTGAGTTTTGTATTGACTGACAGGGCCTCTTCGCGAGCAAGCCCGCTCCCACATTGATCGTGTGATCGACATAGATCCAATGTGGGAGCGGGCATGCTCGCGAAGGGCGCGCCGCGGTTTTACGGACTTACGCTCAAAGCGACTGCCACAACGAATCAAACTCTTCCGCGACCCCGACAACGCCGCTCTTCGCGGCGTTATCGCTTCTGGCCGTCTCAAGCAAACGATAGGCAAACTGATTAAAGCTGTTGGTGCTCGCCACCCGACGCTCCAGCCCGGCACGGCGTTCCTCGCCGTTGGTATTGATCAACACCTTGTTGCCTTCCTGGAACGGCAGGCGCGGCGTGAGCAGGGTGGCCGGAAGGTCGATGGCGCTGATGGCAGGCAGCAACAGCCCGCGCAAGTATTGGCTGTGCTCGTCGTGAGAACGCATCAATTGCACGCCGCAGGGTTCGGCGCAAGGCGCGACTTGCTCGATACCCATCTGTGTGCCGCCGCCCCGCACCTGGCGGATCCAGCGCACCACTGCAATGCTCCAGCCTTGACCGGCAGTGTCTTCGATACCGACCATTTCGCCAGCCTGTAGCTCGGTGGGCACCGCGCCGGGCCAGGCCAGGCAATAGCCGCCAGGGCTGTGATTGATCACCGGTAGTACATAGGTCGGGAAATGCTGCTGGCGGTCGGATGCCTCGTGACTGTCATCGTTTTGAAAGCGCGGGTATTCGATCTCTTCGTAGGGCAGCAGCGTATCTGCGGTGCCATGGGGTGCGGCGTCGAAGGCTTGTCTCCATTGGTCTTTGGCGCGACCTGTCGGATCGGTCGCCGAGAACTGCGCGGGGCGGGCGCCGGGTTTCTTCAAAATGTCGTTGAACGAGCGTTTGCCGCCGAGATAAAAGTGCAGAGCGCTCATGCCCACGCACAGGGTCAACGTACCGTGGCCGACGGTGCGCTGGAAACTGCGCTCGGCGGTCTGCCCCCAGGCGGCATGCAGGTGTTGCAGCGTATCCAGATTCAGCCCCGTCGGAACGGGCAACGGCGATGCCTTGTCGGCCGATTGTTGCAGATGGGTTTCGATGGCCGCGACCAGAGGTTGCGGGTCGATCCCGAGCAAGCTCTCCTGTTGTTCGGCGAGGAATTTGGAGCGATAACGCGGCCCGGTGTCGAGATCCGGAGCGATGGCAAACAACCCGATGTCCGGTTTGGCCGGTTGCAGTTTGATCCAATGGCTCCAGGGTTCGAGCACCTCGGCGAGCCGGGCGATCTGGTTCTGGCGCAGTTGATTGCAGCGTGAAGCCCCCAGCAGGAGGGCGACGACGTAGGTTTGCGCGATGCTCAGGCTTTGCGTCTGACTGGCCAGTTCATCGCGCACGCTCAAATTTTGCAGTTGGAACTGACAGCCAATCCGGTACAGCTGATGTAATTCCAGCCACAGATTTTCGGGCACCGGACAATAGAGTTCAGTGGCGCGGATCAACGCGCCGTTCAGGCAATGGATTGCCCGTTGCAAAGCCAGGGTCAGCAGCGGCGCACGGTCCTTGCTGAAGCGCGGTGCGATGCGGATGACGATTTGCTTGTAGCCGATCGCCATGTGACTCTGCAGCGCCTGGCAAAGGTTGGCAATCTTGCGCGAGCGTTCGTCGAGCACAATGGCCTGATGCAGGAAATGCCGCTCCAGGTGCTTGCAGACGTAATACACCTCGGGCCGCAACAGTTCGAGCAATTGCAGGCGATTGTCGCTGGGTGTGAGCAGTTGATTGAGTTCGCTCAAGCCTTGATACAACTGGCGAGCGGTTTCGCCGATGTTGGCTTTGGGCAGATTGGCGATCCAGCGCTTGAGATCGCGAGGCGTGGCTTCGCAGAAAGTCAGATGTGACTGCGTCGAGATCTGTGCGCGTAGCAGGAGGTGGGGACTGGTCTCATTCATGCCGTGGACAAACTCCAACCGTTAAATGGGCAGTGAATGATCTGACTGTAGCAGCTATGGGTTTTACCGTTTGTCTGTCAGTCGAGTGCCAACCGGGCGTACTACTAATCTGTCACTCGTGCGACCGGATACACAGTCGTATGGCCTGCTGCCTACGCAGGGCAGGTCTCTTTGTAACTTCAAGGAGATGAAGTTTATGTCTAGATATGTAGTGGCAAATCAATGGGGCGGTAGTTCGGCACCCTGGCATCCGGGCGGAGACTGGACGCTAGGCGCGCGGGACAACCAGAACGTTGTCGCGATCGAGATCAAATCGGGCGATGGCGGGAAGAGTTTCACCGGCACCATGACGTATGCGGGTGAAGGTCCCATTGGCTTCAAGGCTCAGCGCACGGGCCAGAACCAATACAACGTTGAAAATCAGTGGGGCGGCAACGATGCCCCGTGGCATCCGGGTGGCAAATGGGTCATCGGAGGTCGGGATAATCAGAACGTTGTGGCGTTGAGCGTGACCTCCAGCGATGGAGGGAAAAACCTCAGTGGCACCAATACCTATGCCGACGAAGGGCCGATCGGCTTCCGTGGACAGATAGAGTAACGGCACCACCGAAATGTCCGACCCCGCGAAGACGTTCGCAGGGGTCGGATCAGAGGATCAGGCGTTTGGCAGGCCGATGCCCTGGCCCATCTGCACTGGCGAAAGGGCGCCGAGCCCTTCAGCCCATTTCACCTGGTCCGGACCAAACAGCACGACCGCTGTAGAGCCGAGTTTGAAGCGACCCAGTTCCGCGCCTTTTTCCAGATGGATCGGCGCACGGGCGGCTTCGTCGTAACGGACGGTTTTCAGCTCGCGTTTTGGCGGCGTGATCAACCCGGCCCAGACAGTTTCAATCGACGCCACAATCATTGCGCCCACCAGTACCACGGCCATCGGCCCGCGCTCGGTATCGAAAATGCACGCCACACGCTCGTTGCGAGCGAACAGCTCCGGAACGTTTTCCGCCGTGGTCTGGTTGACCGAGAAGATCCGGCCGGGGATGTAGACCATCTCGCGCAGAGTGCCGGCCAGCGGCATGTGCACGCGGTGGTAATCCTTGGGTGACAGGTAAATGGTAGCGAAATCGCCACCCATGAATGGCGCGGCGTTGGCTGCGTCACCACCCAGCAGTTCCAGCACGCTGAAGCTGTGGCCCTTGGCCTGGAAAACCCGACCGTGTTCGATCGGGCCGAGTTGGCTGACGGCACCGTCGGCCGGGCTGAGAATCGCGCCAGGGGTTTGGTCCAACGGACGAGCGCCGTCTTTCAAGGCGCGAGTGAAGAACGCATTGAAGTGCTCGTAAGCCGTCAGGTCTTCGACCAGCGCCTGGGACATGTCCACTTGATAACGCTTGGCGAACCAGGCGGTCAAGGCGTTCTTGAACCAGCGCACGCGGCATTCGGCAATGCAGCCGGCCAGTCGCGAGAGCAAGTGGTGCGGTAGCAGGTATTGGCTGAGGATAAACAAACGCTTATTCATTAACTGTCCTTAAAAAACCTTAAATCTCTACGGGCGTGTCGGGATGGTTGCCCCATTCGCCCCAGGAGCCGGCGTAGCCTTTGACTCGCGGATAACCGAGCGACTTGGCCACTAGATACGTGAAGCCAGAACGATGGTGAGTCTGGCAGTGGGTAATGACTTCTTTGTCTTTGCTGATGCCGAGTTGTTTCAGGATCTTCGGCATGTCGGTGCGGATACGCAGGTTGCGCGCCTGATCCATGCCGGCGGTCCATTCGAAATTGACCGCGCCGGGAATATGCCCACCCTTGGCTGCCAGCACTTTCTCGCCGGAGTACTCCAGCGGCCCGCGTGCATCCCAGATTGCCAGGTCAGCGGCACCGAGACGGCTTTGCAGGTATTCGCGAGTGGCGATGGGTTCATCGTGCAGGGTCAGGGCGACCGGGCCGCCGACCGCTGGCGGGATCTGGATCGACATTGGCAAGCCTTCTGCCAGCCAGGCCGGCAGGCCGCCGTCGATATAGTGATACTTGCTGTGGCCGATGACATCCAGCAGCCAGATAAAGCGCCCGGCCCAACCGCCGCCTTCATCGTCATAGACGACATAGACCGCATCGGGGTTATGGCCCAGTTCGCCGAACAATGCTTCAAGCGCGGCTTGGGTCGGCAATAGGCCTGGCGCAGGCGCCTGACCCAGTTGAGTGCGTTTTGGATCGACAAAGCGTGCCCCGGGGATATGCCCTGCGGCATAGCGGGCGCTGCTAGTCAGGTCCACCAGAATCAGTTCGCGGGAGTCGAGACGCGGGAGCAGGTCGCTCGGCTCGATCACCAGCGCCAAGCCAGAGAAGTCAGACATGTGAGGTCTCCAGAGCACAAAGGGGAGGATTGTAGCGCAGCGTCATGTGGGCCTGTTATCAGTTATTTCGGCACAGGAAATAACTGAAAACAGGCCCTAACACCTGTCGTTAAGCGAAATTCCTGTAGGAGCGAGCTTGCTCGCGAAAGCGGTATATCAGGCGACATCAATGTTGACTGTGCTGCCGTCTTCGTCGGAACGCCGCCCGGAGCAAGCTCGCTCCTACATTATCGGTGGCTAAAGCTGTGCAGGGCTTTTTCGATGCACTGCGCGGTTTTGCCGAACGCTTGCACGGTAATTTCCGAGAACGGCCCGCCGCCCTGATCCGCCACCACGATCATGATCACCCGACCGTTGTTGACCAGGGAACGCAGCAGCAGGTGTTCGCCGCTGAATTGCGAACGCAGACTGGCTGGCAACAGGGCCGAGAATTGTGCGTTGTTGGCTGGCGTCAAACGCATCTGGGCCTGCTGCGCGAGCAGGCGCTGCAGCACGGTACTCTGGCTGACCACCAGGTTCAGGCCGGCCACTTCTTTGGGCAACCCGGCAGTCTGGTGCACACGCAAATTAGCGTGCGTGCGGTCGGCCATCAGGATCATCACCCGCCGCATGCCACACGCCACCAGGGCGTCTCGGGCCGATGTGGTCAAGTGCATGGCATTGGTAAAACGGCTCGGCTCCACCAGCAACTCGGCGCATTGTTTACGCCACTTCGCCAGGTCTTCTGCGGTCGGCGCCGGGGCAGGCAACAAACCAGCGTGAACACGGTTCATGCCCGTCGGCCAGATCAGCGCTTCGGCTGGGTGCCAGAGGTCCGGCATGGCGTGTTGGCGGGCACTGTTGGTGGCCTGTTGGTGCAATTGTTGCTGCACCTCATCCATTGGCATTTGCAGGTAAAGGCTGGTCAGGTACTGCCAGCGTTCACAGTGAGGACTGTTCCACGCCTGTTGTGCCGACAATGCCAGCCCGTTGGCCAGCAGCACGGTATTGGCGGGCTGATTGAGCCAGCGGCGCAGCGTCGGATCGTCATCGAGGCGGTTCTGTTGGCGCAGCGGGTGATCGCTGTCACGCGCGATGCGCAAGACTTTCACCAACTCACGTTGTTCATTGAGCAGCAGCCGATAGCCCTGCTGTACCCAGATCGGCAGACGCCAGGTGTCCACCAGCGTCAGACAGATTTCCAGCAGGCGTACGCCGAACAATTGCTTTTCGACTTTGCGCGCCGATTCACCTTTATGGATGACCCGCAGCTCCCACTCTTCAAGCAACTGCGGATGGGTTAACGCCATAGGCCACAGTGGCGAAAGAAACAGCAGGCTGCCCCAGTGGATATCCTGCCACAACCGCGCCAGGCGACCGGCAAAAAAACCATTGGCCTGTTGGGTGGCGTGCTGGCTGATCAACTGAAGCTGGCGTAGCGCGACAGGGATCTGCGATTGGGGTTCGGCGGGCAGGCGCTCGAGCAATTCTTCGGTGCGCTTCAAACCGAGGCGATTGATCGCCACTTCAAGATTTTCAGCGGGCTCGGTCATGCTGCCATGGGTGTGGCGGTTGGCTTCGCGAATCACGCTCAAGGCCAGGGCCGGGCTGTCCTGCATCAGTTCGACGATGTCGCGCAGCGAACTGCGGCTATCGCGGATGGCTTTGCAGACGCGGTCGTGACTGTCTTGCGGAACCGGCAGGCGCACGCTATCGAGCAGTTTGGCCCAGCCTTCGAGCGTGGCCGGTTTTGGCGTGGGGACGTTCATTTCGTTAGCCATGTCTGGGCGCGATCATCGTCTGCTTTACCTGTGCCTGCGTGGGCCAAATGGCTTTTCACCTTAACGGGCTACAGTCTGGCGCAGTTTTGCCGATAAGGAGAAGAAGAGATTTTTTAACTTCCGAATATGACCTTGAACCCGACTCAGTAAGTGCTCTCCTACCTATGGCTAAAATTATCGGCATCATCGTCGTATTCGCGAGCGTGCTCGGCGGATACGTGCTTTCCCACGGCAAGATTGCCGCCCTCATCCAGCCTTTCGAGGTGATGATTATCGGTGGCGCAGCCCTTGGTGCATTCCTGCAGGCCAACCCCGGTCACATGACAATGCACGTGTTCAAGAAGGCTTTGAGCATGTTCAGTTCGCGTTTCAACCACACGTTCTATCTGGAAGTGCTGGGGCTGATTTACGAGATCCTCAACAAGAGCCGGCGCGAAGGCATGATGGCGATCGAAGGCGACATCGAAGATGCCGCTGCGAGCCCGATCTTCGCCAAGTACCCGTCAGTGCTGAAAGATGAACGCATGACTGCGTACATCTGCGATTACCTGCGCATCATGTCTTCCGGCAACATGGCGCCCCATGAGCTTGAAGGCTTGTTCGACATGGAACTGACCAGCCTCAAGGAAGACCTGGATCACCCCTCCCACGCCGTCAACGGCATCGCCGATGCCATGCCGGGTTTCGGTATCGTCGCGGCGGTATTGGGTATCGTGGTGACCATGGCTTCGCTGGGTGAAAGCGACCAGAAAATGATTGGCCTGCACGTAGGTGCGGCTCTGGTAGGTACCTTCTTCGGTATTCTCGCCGCCTACGGTTTCTTTGGCCCGCTGGCCCATGCCCTGGGCCACGATGCCAAGGAAGAACTGAACGTCTACGAAGCCATCAAGGCCTCGTTGGTCGCTTCAGCTTCCGGCATGCCGCCATCGCTGGCGGTGGAATTCGGTCGCAAGGTTCTGTACCCGGCGCACCGTCCGAGCTTCGCTGAGCTGGAACAAGCGGTTCGCGGTCGCTAAGTCATGGAAAATAACCAGCCGATAATCATCAAGCGCGTCAAAAAGTACGCGGGCGGGCATCACGGGGGCTCCTGGAAAATCGCCTTCGCGGACTTCGCGACGGCGATGATGGCGTTCTTCCTGGTGTTGTGGCTGTTGTCCACGGCAACGCCGGAACAGAAGATCGCCATTGCCGGTTACTTCAAGGACCCGGTCGGTTTTACTGAAAGCGGCACGCCGTACATCATCGATCTGGGTGGCTCACCGACCCTGGCGCCGGAGAGCACCCTCAACCCCGAGGTGAAATCCCAACCGCAGCCGGACAAGGTGACGATCGACTCCGAGCAGGTCGAAGGCATGGCCGAGCAGGTCGAGAAAGAGCGCCTGGAGTTGTTGCTGCAAGAGTTGCAGAACAAGGTTGATGAGAATCCGCAGCTGCAAAAGTTCAAGGATCAGATCCTCTTCGAGATCACCCAGGACGGTTTGCGCATCCAGATCATGGACGCTGAAAACCGACCGATGTTCGACTCCGGCAGTGCGCGTCTGAAGCCGTATTTCGAAGACATCCTGCTGGCCATGGCCGACACCATCAAAGCGGTGCCGAACAAGATCAGCATCAGCGGCCACACCGATGCCAAGCCGTACTCAGGTACCGGCGACTTCGGCAACTGGGAACTCTCGGCCAACCGCGCCAATGCGGCTCGTCGTGCATTGATCGCCGGCAGCTATCCGGACGCTCAGGTAGCACGAGTCGTGGGTTACGCCTCGTCAGCGCTGTTCGACCGCGAGAAACCGTTCAACCCGGTCAACCGCCGGATCGACATCGTCGTGCTGACCAAGAAAGCCCAGCGTGCCATCGAAGGTTCGCAAGGTGCAGAACCGGCACCAGCGCCGACGCAAGGGCAGGGTGGTCCGGGCGAAGTGCCCACGCCGCCAATCGATCCGAATGCCTTGCCGGCGGATAAAGAACCGTTGCCGGCTCATGAGCTGCGCGAGCGTTTGAATCTGTTTGATGATCCGGTGCCGAAACCGGCTGCGCCGCCGCCCAGGCAGTGAGCCACAAAAAAGCCGACAGTGATGTCGGCTTTTTTGTGCAGGCTGCTGATCATTTTCGTTGCGTCACGAAAATGATCAAGACTGCTTAGTAGCTGCTTTCCGGCAAACTGGCGATGATCGAGCGATAGCTATTCATCCGTTGCTGCTGCACGCGGCCCTCTTCCAGGGCCTTGAGCAGAGCGCAGCCCGGCTCGCGGTCGTGCTTGCAGTCGCGGAAACGGCAAGTGCCGATCAGGTCGTTGAATTCGATGAAGCCGGCTTCGACGTCGGCACGGCTGACGTGACCCAGGCCGAATTCCCGAATACCCGGGGAGTCGATCAACTCACCGCCACCGGGGAAGTGGAACAACCGCGCGGTGGTGGTGGTGTGGGTGCCCTGGCCCGACAGCTCGGACAACGGACCGACGCGAGTATCAACTTCCGGCAGCAGGCTGTTGACCAGCGATGACTTGCCGACACCGGACTGACCGACGAATACGCTGATGTGTCCGTCCAGCTGTTTCTGCAACTGCTCCATGCCGTTGCCGTGGTGGGCCGACACTTCCAGTACCGGGTAACCCAGCGTGCGGTAAACCGCCAGCAAGGCATTCAGTGCCGGGGCGTTCTGCTCATCGATCAGATCGAATTTGTTCAGCAGCAGCAAAGGCCGAATACCCGCGTGTTCCGCAGCGACCAGATAACGGTCGATCAGGTTGGCGTGAGGCTCGGGCAGCGGGGCGAAGACGATAACGATCAAGTCGACGTTGGCCGCCACCGGCTTGAGCTGGCCACGGCTGTCCGGACGGCAGAGCTCGGTCTTGCGCGGCAGTTGCGCCACGATCACGCCGATGCCCTGATTACCGGCACGCCAGACAACCTGATCGCCGGTCACCAGCGCTGGCAGGTTGGCACGCAAGTGGCAGCGGAATACCTGGCCGGCCAATTCGCCATCGAGGGCTTCGACTTCGACCTGCACACCGAAGTGCGCGATCACCAGGCCCGTCTGTTCCGGGCCCAGGTCGCCGCCTTCGAGTGCCTCGACAGCCGAGGACTCGCGTTTGGCGGCGCGGGCAGCGCGCTCGCCCTGAATCTTTTCGATGCGCCAGTTTTGACGACGATTGAGTTGGCGTTTGGCCATGGGTGTTCCGTATCGAGAATGCAGCGATTAGGTAAAACGGCCGCGAGTTTAGCACGCCCGGCCACCAGCCTAGGCTAAACTGCGCACCTACTCCGAGGAGCCGACTCATGCAAAACCCGCAGAATCTGATCTGGATCGACCTGGAAATGACCGGGCTGAACCCGGATACCGACGTCATCATCGAGATGGCCACCATCGTCACCGACAGTAATTTGAACACCTTGGCCGAAGGTCCGGTGATCGCCATCCACCATAGCGACGAGATACTCGCCGGCATGGACGAGTGGAATACCCGTCAGCACGGCGGCTCCGGGCTGACTCAACGGGTTCGCGACAGCCGTATCAGCATGGCCGAAGCAGAAGCCGAGACCATCGCCTTTCTGGAGAAATGGGTGCCGAAAGGCAAGTCGCCGATCTGTGGCAACAGCATCTGCCAGGACCGTCGCTTCCTTTATACCCACATGAAGGCGCTGGAAAGCTACTTCCACTATCGCAACCTCGACGTGTCGACCCTCAAAGAGTTGGCCGCACGCTGGGCGCCAGACGTACTCGGCAGCTTCAAAAAGGGCAGTACCCACCTGGCCCTGGACGACATCCGCGAATCGATCGCCGAGCTGCAGCACTACCGCAAGAACTTCATCAAATTCTGATGGGGTGGTGCCTGATCTGACGCCTTCGCGGGCAAGCCTCGCTCCTACGGTGGTTCGCGATGCTTTTGTAGGAGCGAGCGGTGCGGCGATCCGACTTGCCCGCGAAGAAGGCGACACGGTCTATCAAAGTGCATGCCCCCTTTTGGTGCCCTGACGATCTGAGTAGACTGCGCGCCTTCTTGTAAGGACCGCCACCATGTTGCTGATGCTCTACCTGATCGCCATTACTGCCGAAGCCATGACTGGCGCCCTGTCTGCGGGCCGTCGCGGCATGGATTGGTTTGGCGTGGTGCTGATTGCGTGCGTCACGGCGTTGGGCGGCGGCTCGGTGCGTGACGTATTGCTTGGCCACTACCCGCTGACCTGGGTCAAACACCCGGAATACCTGGTGCTGACCTCCGTCGCGGCGATGCTGACGATCTTCATCGCGCGCTGGATGCGCCACTTGCGCTCGCTGTTTCTAGTGCTCGACGCCGTGGGCCTGGTGGCATTCACCCTGATCGGCTGCATGACGGCTCTGGAAATGGGCCACGGCATGCTGGTGGCCTCGGTCAGCGGCGTGATCACCGGCGTGTTTGGCGGTATTTTGCGGGACATCTTCTGCAACGACATCCCGCTGATCTTCCGCCGCGAGCTTTACGCCAGCGTCTCGTTTGCCGCGGCCTGGTGCTATCTGCTCTGCATTTACCTGCAATTACCCGGTGAACAGGCGATCCTGATCACCCTGTTCGGCGGTTTCCTGCTGCGCTTGTTGGCAATCCGTTTCCACTGGGAAATGCCGAAGTTTGTTTATAACGATGAGGCTTGATCTATCGTCAGATGCCGTACGCAATCGCGTAGATACCGTGAACGACACCGGCCCTCCGTAGGAGCCGGCTTGCCGGCGAAGACGTTTTCATGGGTGCGGCATGACTTGAAGCCGCCTTCGCTGGCAAGCCAGCTCCTACGGATGCCGTGAACGACGCGAACCCGTAGGAGCCGGCTTGCCGGTGAGGCCGTGTTGTTTCAGGGCCCATTCCACGTGTTCACGGACCAGTTCCGATGGATGCTCGCGTCGCGCCTTCAAGGCTTCCAGCACCGGAATACTCGACGGCGCATTACCCAGCCCGACCGCCAAATTGCGCAACCAGCGCTCGTAACCCGCGCGTCTGAGCGGTGAGCCCTCGGTACTGCTGAGGAATTTTTCTTCGTCCCACATGAACAGTTCGGCCAGTTCGGCGTTGTCGAGGTTGTGCCGCGGCTTGAAATCGTTTTCGCCGGAAGGCCGGGCGAAGCGGTTCCACGGGCAGACGATCTGGCAGTCATCGCAACCGAATACCCGATTGCCGATCAATGGCCGCAAATCTTCGGGGATAGCACTTTTCAGTTCGATGGTCAGATACGAAATGCAGCGTCGGGCGTCCAGCACATACGGGCCGACAAAGGCATTGGTCGGGCAAATGTCCAGGCAGGCGGTGCAGCGGCCGCAGTGTTCCGTGGTGTGCGGCGGGTCGACCGGCAGCGGCAGGTCGACGAACAGTTCGCTGAGGAAGAAGTAGCTGCCGGCCTTGCGGTTCAAGACCAGCGTATTTTTGCCGATCCAGCCCAGGCCAGCCTGTTCGGCGATGGCTTTTTCCAGCACCGGGGCACTGTCGACAAAGGCGCGGTAGCCGAACGGGCCGATCACCGCCTGAATTTTTTCCGCCAGTTGTTGCACGCGTTTACGGATCAATTTGTGGTAATCGCGGCCCAAGGCATAACGCGAGACGTAGGCTTTTTCCGGTTCGGCCAGGCGTTTGGCCATTTCGGTGTCGCCCGGCAGGTAGTCCATGCGCAGGGAAACGACGCGAAGCGTGCCGGGCACCAGCTCTTCCGGGTGCGAGCGTTTGCTGCCGTGGGCGCCCATGTAGTCCATTTCGCCGTGGTAGCCGGCCGCGAGCCAGCGCTCCAGGTGCTGCTCATGCTCGGCCAGGTCGAGGCCGCTGATGCCGACTTGCTGAAAGCCCAGCTCGCGGCCCCAGTCCTTGATGGATTGGGCGAGGGCGGGCAGGTCTGTAGTAATAGCGGGCATGAGACGAGAGAAACCGGAGCTGAGGTGCGTATAATTCTGCCAGACATCGGAGCCTGTAGACGCATGCCGCACACTAAAGATGAATTACCCGACGCGCTGTATAGCGCCGCGCAGGTCCGAGGACTTGATGCGGGCCTGATCGCGGCCGGCACACCGGGCTTCGAATTGATGCAGCGTGCGGCACGGGCGACCTGGCGCTCGCTGGTTCGCCATTGGCCGACTGCGCACGAATTGAGCGTGGTGGCCGGCCATGGCAATAACGCTGGCGACGGTTATCTGGTGGCCGTGCTGGCCCGACGGGCGGGCTGGCATGTTCGGGTGCTGGCCGCCGGTGATCCCGGTCATTTGCAGGGCGATGCCGCGTCGGCTCATGCCGAGGCGGTAGCCGAAGGCGTTGCCATTCAAGGCTGGAGCGCACAATCAGAATTGCGTGGCATTGTGCTGGATGCCTTGCTCGGCACTGGCCTGAGCGGTGATGTACGCGAACCATACGCCAGTGTCATCGCCGCGATCAATGCCAGTGGGCTGCCGGTTGCGGCGGTGGATATCCCCTCGGGGCTGTGCGCCGATACGGGGCGCATACTCGGCGTTGCGGTCCGGGCTGACCTGACAGTGACATTCATCGGTTTGAAACTGGGTCTGTTCACCGGTGACGCTGCGGATCTGGTGGGTGATCTGGTATTCAATGATCTGCAAGCCGCCCCCGAGACATTTATCGGGGCCACGGTCAGTGCGCGTCGCCTGACAGCCGGTAATGTGCCGCGTCTGACCGGTCGCGCTCCAACTTCCCACAAAGGCAACTTTGGCCACGTATTGCTGATGGGTGGTGATCGCGGTTTTGGCGGCGCCATTCTGCTCGGTGCACAAAGTGCCCTGCGCAGCGGTGCCGGCATGGTGTCCGTGGCCACTCGCAGCGAGCATGTTCCGGCCGCCCTGGCGCGATTGCCGGAAGCCATGGTGCTCGGCGCTTCGTCGGCCAATCAATTAATGGGCTTGCTTGAGAAGGCTACGGTGCTGGTCGTCGGTCCGGGGCTGGGCCAGGCCGCCTGGGGGCGCAGTCTGTTGTCGGCTGCGGCCAGTGCACCGCTGCCGCAAATCTGGGACGCCGATGCGCTGAACCTGTTGGCCGAAGGTCATGTGAACTTGCCCTTGAGTTGTGTCATCACGCCGCATCCCGGGGAAGCGGCGCGATTACTGGGGATTTCGACAGCCGACGTTCAGGCCGATCGTCCGGCCTCTGCCCATGCATTGAGCAAAAGATATACAGCAGTGGTGATTCTCAAGGGCGCCGGCAGTTTGATCGCCAGTCCCGACGGGCGCCTGGCGCTGTGTCATCAGGGCCATCCGGCCATGGCATCCGCCGGTTTGGGCGATGTGCTGGCCGGTCTGGTCGGTGCCTTGCTCGCTCAAGGCATGGATGCGTACGACGCGGCATGCCTGGCGGTCTGGCTGCACGCCAATGCCGGTGCGCAACAAGGTAAATTCGGCCGTGGGCTGGCGGCCAGTGATCTGATTCCAGCCATTCGTCAGTTGTTGGAGGAGCAAGCACCGTGTCTGAAGTAACCCTGTACCTGGCTGATGAACAGGCCATGAGCGACTTTGGCGCACGTATTGCCAAAACTACCCAAGGGCACGGTCTGATTTTTCTTGAGGGGGATCTGGGGGCGGGGAAAACCACGCTGTCCCGGGGCATCATCCGAGGCCTGGGGCATACCGGCGCGGTAAAAAGTCCGACCTTCACCCTGGTCGAGCCTTACGAGATTGGAGAAATCCATGCCTTCCATTTCGACCTCTATCGACTGGTCGATCCGGAGGAGCTGGAGTACCTGGGCATCCGCGACTATTTCGAAGATGACGCGCTATGCCTGATCGAATGGCCTCAAAAGGGTGCAGGCTTTTTGCCAAAGCCCGACCTGACCATTACCATTAGCCCGCAAGACAGCGGGCGTTCGCTGAAAATTTTGCCCCAGGGCTCGCGTGGCGAGTCGTGGTGTGCCGCTTTGGCATTGGAATCCAATTAAATGATGGGGTTAGGTATGCGCTTTCGCGCGTTGGTTGCTGCCGTAGGATTGTTGTTTTTGGCGGTGACCGTCGACGCTGTGGCCGAGACGAAGGTCAACAGTGTTCGCCTGTGGCGGGCGCCGGATAACACGCGACTGGTGTTTGACCTGACAGGGGCTGTCCAGCACAGCGTCTTTACCCTGACCGCCCCGGATCGGCTGGTGATCGACATTAATGGCGCGACCCTCGGTGCACCGCTGAACGTCAACACCTCGAACACCCCGATCACCGCCATGCGCTCGGCTCAGCGCACGCCGACCGACCTGCGGGTGGTCATCGACCTGAAAAAGGCCGTGACGCCGAAAAGCTTCTCCCTGGCCCCCAACGCCCAGTACGGCAACCGCCTGGTGGTCGATCTGTTCGATAACCCGGCTGACGCCGCGCCTCCTCCGGCGCCGACGCCTTCGGTCGCAACGGTTCCGGCGGTGCCGGTCACGCCTGTCGAACCGGCGATCAAGCTGCCACCCGCTCCAGCAGGCAAGCGCGACATCATCGTGGTAATCGATGCCGGCCACGGCGGCGAAGACCCGGGTGCCTCGGGCTCTCGCGGTCAGCGTGAGAAAGACGTGGTACTGGCCATCGCCCGCGAACTGCAGCGTCAGGTCAATGGCATGAAAGGCTTCCGCGCCGAATTGACGCGTACCGGCGACTACTTCATTCCGTTGCGCGGCCGTACCGAAATCGCCCGCAAGAAAGGCGCCGACCTGTTCGTTTCGATCCACGCCGACGCCGCGCCTTCGGCTGCTGCGTTCGGTGCGTCGGTGTTCGCTCTGTCCGACCGCGGCGCTACGTCGGAGACCGCCCGTTGGCTGGCCGACAGCGAAAACCGTTCCGACTTGATCGGTGGTGCCGGTAACGTCAGCCTCGACGACAAGGACCGCATGCTGGCCGGCGTGCTGCTCGATCTGTCGATGACCGCTTCCCTGACCTCCAGCCTGAACGTTGGCCAGAAGGTCTTGAGCAACATCGGTCGCGTCACGCCGCTGCACAAACAGCGCGTGGAGCAAGCCGGGTTCATGGTGTTGAAGTCGCCGGACATCCCGTCGATCCTGGTGGAAACCGGGTTTATCTCCAACGCCAACGAAGCCTCGAAACTCGCGGCATCGAGCCACCAGCAAGCGCTGGCGCGGTCCATCAGCAGCGGCGTGCGACAGTTCTTCCAGCAGAATCCACCGCCGGGCACCTACATTGCCTGGCTGCGCGATTCCGGCAAGATCGCCCAAGGCCCGCGTGACCATCGCGTGAACCCCGGCGAAACCCTGGCGATGATCGCCGTGCGCTATCAGGTGTCGCCGGCCACCTTGCGCAGCGCCAACAACCTGGCAAATGATGAGCTCAAAGTCGGTCAACATCTGACCATTCCCGGCACTGAACTGGCGGCCAAAGAATGAACCAGGTGCTGACCAACACGGCGCGCATCGAGCTGCTCAGCCCGCGGCTGGCGAACCAGATTGCCGCCGGTGAGGTGGTTGAACGCCCGGCCTCGGTGATCAAGGAGTTGCTGGAAAACAGCCTCGACTCCGGCGCCAGACGCATCGATGTCGATGTCGAGCAGGGCGGCGTCAAGCTGCTGCGGGTGCGCGACGATGGCAGCGGCATTTCTGCCGATGACCTGCCCCTGGCCCTGGCCCGTCACGCCACCAGCAAGATTCGCAACCTGGAAGATCTTGAACAGGTGATGAGCCTGGGGTTTCGTGGTGAGGCGCTGGCGTCCATCAGCTCTGTCGCCCGTCTGACCCTGACGTCCCGCACTCGCGATGCCGATCAGGCCTGGCAAGTGGAAACCGAAGGCCGGGACATGGCGCCTCGCGTACAACCGGCGGCCCATCCGGTGGGTACTTCGGTGGAAGTGCGGGATTTGTTCTTCAATACCCCGGCGCGCCGCAAATTCCTCAAGACCGAAAAAACCGAATTCGATCACCTGCAAGAAGTGATCAAGCGTCTGGCGCTGGCGCGGTTCGATGTAGCGTTCCATCTGCGCCACAACGGCAAAACCATCCTCAGCCTGCATGAAGCCCATGATGATGCGGCCCGCGCCCGGCGTGTGGCGGCGATCTGCGGGGCGGGTTTTCTGGAGCAGGCGCTGCCGATCGAAATCGAGCGCAATGGTTTGCATTTGTGGGGCTGGGTCGGGTTGCCGACTTTCAACCGCAGCCAGGCGGACTTGCAGTATTTCTTTGTAAATGGCCGCGCCGTGCGCGACAAACTGGTGGCCCACGCGGTGCGCCAGGCTTATCGCGATGTGCTGTTCAACGGTCGGCACCCGACGTTCGTGCTGTTTTTTGAAGTCGATCCGGCGGGCGTCGACGTCAACGTGCACCCGACCAAGCACGAAGTGCGCTTCCGTGACGGGCGCATGGTTCATGACTTCCTCTATGGCACCTTGCACCGCGCCCTCGGCGATGTGCGGCCGGAGGATCAACTGGCCGCGCCTGTCGCGACGGCCATTGTCCGGCCAACCGGGCTCGACGCCGGTGAGTTCGGTCCGCAGGGCGAAATGCGGCTGGCGGCCAATGCGTTGCTGGAACAGCCTCAGGCACAACCGTCTTTTAACACCTCGGCGGGCTCGGGCGCGGGTGCCGGTTATCAGTATCAATACACGCCGCGGCCTCAATCAGGTGTACCCATCGCCGAAGCCCAGGCGGCCTACCGCGAGTTTTTCGCGCCACTGCCCGAGGCCAACGCGGTCGCGCTGCCGGCCGGGCAGGACGATATTCCGCCGCTGGGCTACGCATTGGCGCAGCTCAAGGGCATCTATATTCTTTCGGAAAACGCCCAGGGCCTGGTGCTGGTGGACATGCACGCCGCCCACGAGCGGATCATGTACGAACGCCTGAAAATCGCCATGGCCAGTGAAGGCTTGAGTGGTCAACCGCTGTTGGTGCCGGAGTCCCTGGCGGTCAGTCAGCGCGAAGCCGATTGCGCTGAAGAGCATGTCGCCTGGTTCCAGCGATTGGGCTTTGAATTACAGCGCCTTGGCCCGGAATCTCTGGCTATCCGGCAAATCCCCGCGTTGCTGAAACAGGCTGAAGCCAATCGACTGGTCAGCGACGTTCTGGCGGATTTGATGGAATACGGCACCAGCGACCGGATTCAGGCACACCTGAACGAACTGCTCGGCACCATGGCCTGCCACGGCGCGATTCGCGCGAATCGGCGTCTGGCCTTGCCGGAAATGAACGGTCTGCTGCGGGACATGGAAAACACCGAACGCAGCGGTCAATGCAACCATGGCCGACCGACCTGGACCCAATTGGGCCTGGACGATCTGGACAAACTGTTTTTGCGCGGTCGTTGATGAGCCAGTTCCCTCCTGCGATTTTCCTGATGGGGCCGACGGCTGCCGGCAAGACCGACCTGGCCATCGAACTCACCAAGGTTCTGCCCTGCGAGTTGATCAGCGTCGATTCGGCGCTGGTTTACCGTGGCATGGACATTGGCACCGCCAAACCGTCCAAAGCATTATTGGCCGAATTTCCGCATCGGTTGATCGATATTCTCGACCCGGCCGAGAGTTATTCGGCTGCGGATTTTCGTCGTGATGCGCTCGAGGCCATGGCCGAGATCACCGCGCGGGGCAAAATTCCGCTGCTGGTGGGCGGCACAATGCTCTACTACAAGGCTTTGCTCGAAGGGTTGGCCGATATGCCGGCGGCTGATCCGGACGTGCGCACGCAAATCGAAGAAGAGGCTGCACGCCTTGGCTGGCAAGCCCTGCACGATCAATTGGCGGTCATCGATCCGCAATCCGCAGCGCGAATTCATCCGAACGATCCGCAGCGCCTCAGTCGAGCGCTGGAAGTTTATCGCGTCAGTGGTCAGAGCATGACTGAGCTACGCTTGCGACAATCTGCGCAAAGTACTGAAGCAGCCGCTTCGGGACTGCAACAATTGCCCTATACTGTCGCGAACTTGGCCATCGCTCCGGCAAATCGCCAGGTACTGCACGAGCGCATTAAACAAAGATTCACAAATATGTTGGAACAGGGATTCATCGACGAGGTCGTAGCCCTGCGAGATAGAGGTGACCTGCATTCGGGGATGCCGTCTATACGTGCTGTAGGCTATCGACAAGTCTGGGATTACCTGGATGGCAAGCTGACGCAAGCCGAGATGCAGGAGCGTGGAATCATTGCCACGCGCCAATTGGCAAAGCGCCAGTTCACCTGGCTACGCAGTTGGGCTGATTTACACTGGCTGGACAGCCTCGATTGCGACAATCTGCCGCGCGCCTTGAAATACCTCGGGACCATCTCCATATTGAGCTGAGTCCTTGCAATTGCCGTCTATCCTTGGGGGTGTGACGGCCCAAGCCATCTGTTTTTACCTATTTTTTTATATTGAATCCTTAAAGGAGTGCGGCACATGTCAAAAGGGCATTCGCTACAAGACCCTTACTTGAATACTTTACGTAAAGAGAAAGTGGGGGTTTCCATCTACCTGGTCAACGGGATCAAACTGCAAGGCACGATCGAGTCTTTCGACCAGTTCGTCATCCTGCTGAAAAACACCGTTAGCCAAATGGTTTACAAACACGCTATCTCTACAGTGGTGCCGGTTCGTCCAATTCGTCTGCCTAGCGCAACCGAATCCGAAGCAGGTGACGCTGAGCCAGGTAACGCCTGATAGGAGTCTCCTTTGTTCTTTGAGCGCCACGGTGGTGGTGAACGAGCCATTCTCGTTCACTTGGATGGTCAGGACCCTGAGGCGCGCGAAGATCCGCAGGAGTTTCAGGAGTTGGCAATGTCGGCAGGCGCCGAGACCGTCGCGTTTTTTAACGTGCCGCGTCATCGGCCAACCGCCAAAACCCTGATTAGCAGTGGCAAGGTCGAAGAATTACGCGACCTGGTCAGTGCCGAACAGGTCGATCTGGTGATTTTCAATCACATCCTCACGCCCAGTCAGGAACGTAACCTCGAACGTATTTTCGAGTGTCGCGTAATTGACCGCACGGGTTTGATTCTCGATATCTTCGCCCAACGCGCCCGCACCCATGAAGGCAAGCTCCAGGTTGAACTGGCCCAGCTTGAACACATGAGTACGCGGCTGGTTCGCGGCTGGACTCACCTTGAGCGGCAGAAGGGCGGTATCGGTCTGCGTGGTCCGGGTGAAACCCAGCTGGAAACCGACCGGCGCCTGTTGCGGGTTCGCCTGCGGCAGATCAAGGGGCGTCTGGAAAAGGTCCGCAGCCAGCGCGAGCAATCTCGTCGCGGGCGCAAACGTGCTGACATACCGACGGTTTCACTGGTGGGTTATACCAACGCCGGCAAATCGACGCTGTTCAACTCGGTCACCGATTCCGACGTCTTCGCCGCCGACCAGCTATTCGCTACCCTCGACCCGACCTTGCGCCGACTCGAACTCGACGACCTCGGGCCGATCGTGCTGGCCGATACTGTGGGCTTCATTCGCCACCTGCCGCACAAGCTGGTCGAGGCATTTCGGGCTACGCTCGAAGAGTCGAGCAACTCTGACCTGCTGCTGCACGTGATCGATGCGCACGAGCCTGAGCGGATGGCCCAGATTGAACAGGTCATGGTGGTGCTCGGGGAGATCGGGGCACAAGACTTGCCGATCCTTGAGGTATACAACAAACTCGATTTGCTCGAGGGTGTTGAGCCGCAGATCCAGCGCGATGCCGATGGCAAACCGCAGCGGGTCTGGTTGTCGGCCAAGGACGGTACCGGCCTGGACCTGCTCAAGCAAGCTGTGGCGGAACTGTTAGGCAGTGATTTGTTTGTCGGCACCTTGCGCTTGCCGCAACGTTTTGCTCGACTGCGGGCGCAGTTTTTCGAACTCGGTGCGGTGCAAAAAGAAGAACACGACGAAGAAGGCATCAGCTTGCTGGCTGTTCGCTTGCCACGGATCGAGTTGAATCGACTCGTAAGCCGCGAAGGTCTGCAACCGATGGAGTTCATCGAGCAACACACTTTGCAATAAAAGCCTGAGAAAGCGGTTGTGCCGCGGTGACAGGCATTCTGTAGCATTGGTCGGCGCGCCGTGGGTGCGTCTTTGCTTTATCAGATGGAGAGCGCTATGGCTTGGAATGAGCCGGGTGGCAACTCGAATAATCAGGATCCTTGGGGTGGCAAGCGCCGCAATAACGGCGACCGCAAGGGACCACCGGATCTCGACGAGGCCTTCCGAAAGCTGCAGGAAAGCCTGAACGGGTTGTTCGGTGGTGGTAAAAAACGCGGTGACGAGGGCGGCGGTTCGGGCAGGAGTGGCGGCTTCGGCGGCCTGCTCGGCATCGGCCTGGTCGTGCTGGCAGCCGTGTGGCTGTACAGCGCTGTCTACGTGGTCGACGAGCAGGAGCAGGCCGTAGTGCTGCGCTTCGGCAAATACTATGAAACTGTCGGCCCGGGCCTGAACATCTATTTCCCGCCGATTGATCGCAAGTACATGGAAAACGTCACGCGTGAGCGTGCCTATACCAAGCAGGGTCAAATGCTGACTGAAGACGAAAACATCGTCGAAGTGCCGCTGACCGTGCAGTACAAGATCAGCAACCTGCAGGACTTCGTGCTGAATGTCGATCAGCCGGAAATCAGCCTGCAGCATGCGACCGACAGTGCCTTGCGTCACGTGGTGGGTTCTACCGCCATGGATCAGGTGCTGACCGAAGGTCGTGAATTGATGGCCAGCGAAATCAAGGAGCGTCTGCAACGCTTCCTCGATACCTATCGCACCGGCATCACCGTCACCCAGGTCAACGTACAGAGCGCAGCTGCACCGCGTGAAGTTCAGGAAGCCTTCGACGACGTGATCCGCGCCCGTGAAGACGAGCAGCGTTCGCGCAACCAGGCTGAAACCTACGCCAACGGCGTCGTGCCGGAAGCCCGTGGTCAGGCCCAGCGCATCCTCGAGGATGCCAATGGTTACCGCGACGAGACCGTCTCCCGCGCCAAGGGTGAGGCTGATCGCTTCACCAAGCTGGTGGCCGAATATCGCAAGGCCCCTGAAGTCACCCGCCAGCGTCTGTACCTGGACACCATGCAGGAAATCTTCAGCAACACCAGCAAGGTTCTCGTGACCGGCAACAAGGAAGGCCAGAACAATCTGCTCTACTTGCCGCTGGACAAGATGATCGACAGTGGTCGCAGCCCCGGTGCTCCGGTGACCGGTGCGGCAGCCAGCAGCAATGAAGTGAATGCGCGTGCGGCAGCTGATCTGCAGCAACAGCAAGCACGTACCAGGGAGAGTCGCTGATGAGCAATAAATCGCTGATCGCCCTTATTGTCGGCGTCGTCGTGGCGATCGTTGCCTGGAACTGCTTCTACATCGTGGCTCAGACCGAGCGCGCGGTGATGCTGCAGTTCGGTCGCGTGGTCCAGACCGATGTTCAGCCGGGCCTGCACATGAAGGTGCCTTACGTGAACAAGGTGCGCAAATTCGACGCGCGCCTGATGACGCTGGATGCACCGACACAACGCTTCCTGACGCTGGAAAAGAAAGCCGTGATGGTCGATGCCTACGCCAAGTGGCGCGTGAAAGATGCCGAGCGCTTCTACACCGCGACTTCCGGCCTCAAGCAGATTGCCGACGAGCGTCTTTCCCGTCGTCTGGAATCGGGCCTGCGTGACCAGTTCGGTAAGCGCACCCTGCACGAAGTGGTGTCCGGTGAGCGTGATGCGCTGATGGCAGACATCACCTCTTCGCTGAACAAGATGGCGGAAAAAGAGCTGGGCATCGAAGTGGTCGATGTCCGGGTCAAAACCATCGATCTGCCGAAGGAAGTGAACCGCAGCGTGTTCGAGCGTATGAGCACCGAGCGTGAGCGTGAGGCCCGCGAGCACCGCGCCAAGGGTAACGAGCTGGCCGAAGGCATCCGTGCCGACGCCGACCGTCAACGCCGCGTGCTGCTGGCTGAAGCCTATCGTGAATCTGAAGAGGTTCGCGGTGACGGTGATGCCCAGGCTGCTGCGATCTACTCCAAGGCATACGGCCAGGATCAGGAGTTCTACGCGTTCTACCGTAGCCTGCGTGCCTACCGTGAAAGCTTCGCGAACAAATCCGACGTCATGGTCCTCGACCCGGGCAGCGACTTCTTCCGTTATCTGGAAAAAGCCAAGCCTTGATGCGACGTTGACCTGAACCATCCCGCCGGGCGGCTAAAATCTCCGGCGGGGTGATCCTTTGGGAAAACGTGTGTATGATGCGGCAGCCGGGAAATTCCCGGCTTTTTTGCGTCTGCACGTTTGATTGCTGTTTTTATGCAGGTGCCCGAGTTGAATGACTCGACAGGTTTTTCGAGGAAAGTGGTTAGCGAAGCCGATTCAGGCTTTTCGCTCCGTTGTTCATGCGCGTGGTTTGCACATGGGCCGATCATTTTCTGCTTCACTCAAGGCTCGCCCAAAGGCTTGTCGCCCGGATCATAGGGGAATGGCGTAATGGCAACGGTAGACCGCTGGCTGCTGCCAGATGGCATCGAAGAAGTACTGCCACCAGAAGCTGCGCGCATCGAAGTAGCGCGTCGCCAGGTGTTGGATCTGTTCCAGAGCTGGGGTTACGAGTTTGTCGTGACTCCCCATATCGAGTACCTGGAATCCCTGCTGACCGGCGCAGGTTCGGACCTCGATCTGCGTACCTTCAAGGTCATCGACCCTCAGTCGGGCCGGCAGATGGGTTTCCGTGCCGACATCACGCCGCAAGTGGCGCGCATCGATGCGCATACCCTGCGTCGCGAAGGGCCGAGCCGTCTGTGTTATGCCGGTAGCGTGCTGCATGCTCAGCCGCGTGCCTTATCGTCCTCGCGCAGCCCGATTCAACTGGGCGCCGAGTTGTACGGCGATGCCAGCCCGAGCAGCGACGTGGAAGTCATCAGCCTGATGCTGGCCATGCTGCAGCTGGCCGATGTGCCGGATGTACACATGGACCTCGGCCATGTTGGCATCTACCGCGGCCTGGCCCGCGCCGCCGGTTTGTCCGGCGAAGTCGAGCAACAGTTGTTCGATGCGTTGCAACGTAAAGCCATCGACGAGGTCATTACCTTGACCGAAGGCCTGCCTGCCGATCTGTCGGGGATGCTGCGAGCGCTGGTCGACCTGTGTGGCGGCCGTGAAGTGTTGAGCGCAGCGCGTGAGCGTCTGGCCAATGCGCCGGCGCCCGTGCTGGCGGCCCTGGACGATTTGCTGGCGATTGCCGAGCGTCTGTCCACGCGTTTCCCGGAATTACCGCTGTATTTCGACCTGGGCGAGTTGCGCGGCTACCACTACCACACAGGTGTAGTGTTCGCCGTGTTCGTCCCGGGTGTTGGCCAGTCCATTGCACAGGGCGGTCGTTACGACGACATCGGCGCCGATTTCGGTCGTGCCCGTCCGGCAACTGGTTTCTCTACCGATTTGAAAACCCTGGTGACCCTGGGGCGTGCTGAAGTCGAGCTACCGTCTGGCGGTATCTGGATGCCTGACAGTACGGATGCAGCACTCTGGCAGCAGGTTTGCCAGTTGCGCAGTGAGGGTCAGCGTGTCGTTCAGGCATTGCCTGGACAGCTTTTGGCCGCCGCCCGTGAAGCGGACTGCGACCGGCAATTGATTCAGCAGAACGGGCTTTGGCAAGTATTGCCGCTGGCTTCTTGAGTTTTCCTGCCGGCCGCCGCCGGCACCAAGTTTGCGCGAATGAGGACAAGTGTTATGGGTAAGAATGTCGTAGTCCTGGGCACCCAATGGGGTGATGAGGGCAAAGGCAAGATCGTTGATCTGCTGACCGAACATGCTGCCGCCGTAGTGCGCTACCAAGGTGGCCACAACGCTGGCCACACCCTGGTGATCGACGGCGAAAAAACCGTCTTGCACCTGATCCCGTCGGGCGTGCTGCGCGAAGGCGTGCAGTGCCTGATTGGCAATGGCGTGGTGGTTGCACCCGATGCCCTGCTGCGGGAAATCATCAAGCTGGAAGAGAAAGGCGTACCGGTGCGCGAGCGTCTGCGTATCAGCCCGTCCTGCCCGCTGATCCTGTCCTATCACGTAGCGCTGGACCAGGCCCGTGAAAAGGCCCGTGGCGAGCTGAAGATCGGCACCACCGGTCGCGGCATCGGCCCGGCTTACGAAGACAAGGTTGCCCGTCGCGGTCTGCGCGTAGGCGATCTGCTCAACATGCCGCGCTTTGAAGCCAAGCTGCGTGAACTGGTGGAATACCACAACTTCATGTTGGTCGGTTTCTACAAAGAGCCAGCCATCGACTTCGACAAGACCCTGGCCGAGTGCAAAGAATACGCTGAACTGCTCAAGCCGCTGATGCTGGACGTGACTGCCGAGCTGCACGACCTGCGTCGCGCTGGCAAAGACATCATGTTCGAAGGCGCCCAAGGTTCGTTGCTGGACATCGACCACGGCACCTACCCATACGTGACCAGCTCTAACACCACCGCTGGCGGCGTTGCTACCGGTTCGGGCGTTGGTCCTATGTTCCTGGACTACATCCTGGGTATCACCAAGGCTTACACCACACGTGTAGGTTCGGGTCCATTCCCGACTGAGCTGTTCGACGAAGTCGGTGCGCACCTGGCTAAGCAAGGTCACGAGTTCGGTGCGACTACCGGCCGTGCTCGTCGTTGTGGCTGGTTCGACGCCGTTATCCTGCGTCGCGCTATCGATGTGAACAGCATCTCGGGCATCTGCCTGACCAAGCTGGACGTACTCGATGGTCTGGAAACCATCAACATCTGCATCGGCTACAAAGATGCAGAAGGTAAGGATGTTGCCCCGACTGACGCTGACAGCTACATAGGCTTGCAGCCGGTGTACGAAGAAGTGCTGGGCTGGACAGAGTCGACTGTGGGTGCCAAAACCCTGGAAGAGTTGCCAGCTAACGCCCGTGCTTACATCAAGCGCATTGAAGAGCTGATCGGTGCGCCGATCGACATTATTTCGACGGGCCCGGACCGCAACGAAACCATCGTTCTGCGTCATCCGTTCGCTTAATAAGTCGTTGATGTAAAAGACAAAGGCCCCTTAATTGGGGCCTTTGTCGTTTATGCCTGTTGGACGGCATGACCTTTGCTGCGAATATCTCCTTCAAAGTGCCATCAATTTAATGGCGTTTAAGCAGAGGGATTTTCAGTGTCGGCCGTTCTCTCACTGTTACAAAGCCGTCTCTTGCGGCCTGTGTTCGTTACCCTTGGTATCGCCCTTTTGGTGCAGGTGCTGGTGGCTGTCGCTCTGACCCGGAGCACGGTGACTGCGCTGGAAGTTGATTTGGGTATGCGCCTGGATGCCGATAGCCAAAAGCTCTCTGGTGAGCTTGAGCAGGCAGGGCGTGAGGTCACGTCGAGCCTGGATAACCTCTCCACCAGTACCCGTCAGCGCCTGACGGCCGGGTTGTCTTCGCGTCTGAAGGATGAGCAGGCGCAACTGCGTACGACGCTGGAGAAGGACCTGAAGGATTCGGCCAATGACATGGCGCAGCTTCTGGCCTCGGTCGCACCCCGCGCCATGTGGGACAGCGACATTCCGACCCTGTCCGAATTCGCTCGCCGAGCCCAGCGTAATCCCAATGTGTTGTTCGTGGTCTACGACGACGCCACGGGCCAGCATCTGACGCGCTACCTCAACCGGGAGAACCCGATCAACAAGGCGCTTCTGGAAAAAGGCCAGGGCGAGCGGGCGCTGGACAAGGTGCTGGATGCGGCGAAGAATGATCCGTCGGTCTACTACCTCGAGGCCTCGATCAACCCCAATGGGGTGGAGATCGGCAAGGTCTTGATGGGGGTCTCGACCGCCTCCGTGGAAGCCGATCTGGCGGCGCTGGACAAGCGTTTCTCGGCACTGATCGCCAGTGGCGATCAGTTGGTGGGTGATAGCCTCAAGGGCGCAGCGGCTGACAGCGCAACGGCGATGCGCGGGCGTCTGCAATCGGCGCAGTCCACCGCCACTGAAATGAAAGCCAATACCACCACTGCCGTTCAGGAAGCTGCCGGGACTTTGCGCTGGCGCATCGGCATGGGTCTGGCGGTGGTGGGTTTTGGTGTGCTGCTGTTGCTGGCGGTGGTGCTGGGTCGTCGAGTGGTCAACCGTTTGAAGCTGCTGATCGCTGCCATGGATGACCTGGCGGCAGGTGAGGGCGATCTGACCAAGCGTGTGCAGATCAACAGTCAGGATGAGATCGGCGACATGGCCTCGGCGGTCAATCGCTTTGTGGATAAGTTGCAGCCGATCGTGCGGGAGGCGGGCGATGTGGCCCAGCGTACCGGCGTGGAAATTGGCGCCATGACCTTGCGCAATGCCGGTGCGGATGCAGCGGCGGGCATGCAGCGTGATGAAGTGGCCGAAAGCTTGCGCGCCTTGTCGCAAATGGCTGACGAAGCTCAGTCTGAAAGCCACGCCATGCAGGCTGCTTTGCAGCAGGTGGTGGGTATTCGTCAAGCCACGGATGAAAACACTCGGACCTCGGCGAAAGTCGGCAGCCTGATCGAGGCGTTGGCCGGACAGGTCGACACGGGCTCGAAAGTCATCGAGCACCTGGCACAGCAGAGTGAGCAGATTGAAGTGGTGTTGACGGTGATTCACGGGATTGCCGAGCAAACCAACTTGCTGGCGTTGAACGCAGCCATTGAGGCAGCGCGTGCCGGCGAGACCGGTCGCGGGTTTGCCGTGGTGGCGGATGAGGTGCGGGCACTGGCGAGCAAGACTCAGAGCTCAACCGGCGACATTCAGGCCCACATCGTAGCGTTGCAGCAGGGCGCTCGCGAAGCCGTTGCGGCCATCGGACAGGCCGGGCGTCAGGCCAGTGAAGGTTTGTTGGTGTTGCGCGACAGTGCGCGGTTGCAGCAGTCAGTGCAGGTGTCGGTCGAGCAGGTGCATGCGGCAATCGGTCTGGCGACCCAGGCCGCAGCGCATCAGGCGCAAGGTGCGCAGGCGGTGCGTGGGCGGGTTGAGACCATTCATGCTCAAGCTGAAAAGGCTGCTCAGGCGGTGGTGGAGACCACGGCCAGCGGTAAGGTGCTGGATGGCTTGGCGGCGCAGTTGAAGGCGAGCCTGGGGCAGTTCAGGGCTTAAGTTTTTTGTCTGCAGTTCTGACGCTTTCGCGGGCAAGCCTCGCTCCTACAGGGTATGTGTCGTTCGCGTAATTTGCGCACGACACAAACCCTGTAGGAGCGGGCTTGCCCGCGAAGCTTTTCAGCAGCTCAATTTCTGAAAGCCAGAAACGCAAAAACCCGCTTTCGCGGGTTTCTGTGAAATTCAAGGTCGTGACCTTGAATTTGAATTGGTGCCCAGAAGAAGACTCGAACTTCCACGACCTTGCGGTCACCAGCACCTGAAGCTGGCGTGTCTACCAATTTCACCATCTGGGCATAATCTTCAGCGTTGCCGCTGTTGATGTGGCGCACTATACGGAGAGCAATTTGATCTGTAAACCCCTGATTTAATTTTAATAAACCGGAAGCCTGAAATGCAAAAACCCGCTTTCGCGGGTTTTTGTGTGAGCCTTGAAATTGAACTAATCTCAAGCTCGAAATTGGTGCCCAGAAGAAGACTCGAACTTCCACGACCTTGCGGTCACCAGCACCTGAAGCTGGCGTGTCTACCAATTTCACCATCTGGGCAGTATCGGCAGCGCGTCTGCGTCGTCGATGGCGCGCACTATACGGAGCGTCTTTTTAACTGTAAACCCCCGATATCGAAAAAACCTGGAAAATTTCTCCAATGGTATTCAAATCGGCTTTTCGATGTCGATAAAAGGCTTTAGATGGGCTGTCATAGCCTGAAATTTCCCGTTTCATTACGCCTATGCCAAACTAACCCGCATATAGACAAGGTGAAAACTCTCTAATGGCCGATTGGCAGTCCCTCGATCCCGAGGCCGCTCGTGAAGCGGAAAAATATGAAAACCCTATTCCTAGCCGTGAACTGATCCTTCAGCACCTTGCTGATCGAGGTTCGCCTGCTAACCGCGAGCAGCTGGTCGAAGAGTTTGGTCTGACCACAGAAGACCAGATCGAAGCCCTGCGCCGCCGCCTGCGCGCCATGGAGCGCGACGCTCAACTCATTTATACCCGTCGCGGCACTTATGCGCCGGTGGACAAGCTCGACCTGATCCTGGGCCGCATCAGCGGTCACCGTGACGGCTTCGGCTTCCTGGTCCCGGACGACGGCAGTGACGACCTGTTCATGAGCCCGGCGCAAATGCGTTTGGTATTCGATGGCGACCGTGCCTTGGCGCGTGTTTCCGGTCTCGACCGTCGCGGTCGCCGCGAAGGCATGATCGTCGAAGTGGTGTCCCGTGCCCACGAGACCATTGTCGGTCGCTATTTCGAAGAGGGCGGTATCGGTTTCGTCCTCGCGGACAATCCGAAGATCCAGCAAGAAGTGCTGGTGACGCCGGGCCGCCACGCCAACGCGCAGATCGGTCAGTTCGTCGAAGTGAAGATCACTCACTGGCCGACGCCACGCTTCCAGCCGCAAGGCGACGTGGTCGAAGTCGTGGGTAACTACATGGCGCCGGGCATGGAAATCGATGTCGCCCTGCGCACCTACGATATTCCTCACGTCTGGCCTGAAGCGGTGCTCAAGGAAGCTGCCAAGCTCAAGCCAGAAGTCGAAGAGAAAGACAAAGAGAAACGCATCGACCTGCGCCATCTGCCGTTCGTGACCATCGACGGCGAAGATGCACGCGACTTCGATGACGCGGTCTACTGCGAAGCCAAACCGGGCAAGCTGCGTCTGTTCTCCGGTGGCTGGAAGTTATACGTGGCGATCGCCGACGTTTCCAGTTACGTGAAAATCGGTTCGGCACTGGATAACGAATCCCAGGTTCGTGGCAACTCGGTGTACTTCCCCGAGCGCGTCGTGCCGATGCTGCCTGAGCAACTGTCCAACGGCCTGTGCTCGCTGAACCCGCACGTCGATCGTCTGGCCATGGTCTGCGAGATGACCATCTCCAAATCCGGCGAGATGACTGACTATTGCTTCTACGAAGCGGTGATTCACTCTCACGCTCGCCTGACCTACAACAAGGTCAGCGCGATGCTCGAAACGCCGAAAGCCACCGAGGGGCGCAAGCTTCGTGGCGAGTACACCGATGTCGTGCCGCATCTGAAGCAGTTGTACTCGCTGTACAAGGTTCTGCTGGCGGCCCGTCACGTTCGCGGCGCGATCGATTTCGAAACGCAGGAAACCCGGATCATCTTCGGTTCCGAGCGCAAGATTGCCGAAATCCGCCCGACCGTTCGCAACGACGCCCACAAGCTGATCGAGGAATGCATGCTGGCGGCCAACGTGGCCACTGCCGAATTCCTGAAAAAGCACGAAATCCCTGCGTTGTATCGCGTCCATGACGGCCCGCCACCGGAACGTCTGGAAAAACTGCGCGCCTTCCTTGGCGAGCTCGGCCTGTCCTTGCACAAAGGCAAGGATGGTCCGTCGCCGAAGGATTACCAGGCTTTGCTGGCAGGCATCAAGGACCGTCCGGATTTCCACCTGATCCAGACCGTCATGCTGCGTTCGTTGAGCCAGGCGGTGTACAGCGCCGATAACCAGGGCCACTTCGGCCTGAATTACGAAGCCTATACCCACTTCACTTCGCCGATTCGCCGCTACCCGGACTTGCTCACGCACCGGGCGATTCGCAGCGTCATCCATTCGAAAATGGACACCCCGCACGTTCGCCGTGCCGGCGCGATGATCATTCCGAAAGCGCGCATCTACCCGTACGATGAACCGACTCTGGAGCAGCTCGGCGAGCAGTGCTCGATGAGCGAGCGTCGTGCCGACGAAGCGACCCGTGACGTGGTGAACTGGCTCAAGTGCGAGTTCATGAAAGATCGCGTGGGCGAATCGTTCCCGGGTGTGATCACTGCCGTGACCGGTTTCGGCCTGTTCGTCGAACTGACGGACATTTACGTCGAAGGTCTGGTGCACGTCACCGCGCTGCCGGGTGATTACTACCACTTCGATCCTGTACACCACCGCCTCGCCGGTGAGCGTACCGGTCGTAGCTTCCGCCTTGGTGACACCGTTGAGGTTCGCGTCATGCGCGTCGACCTTGACGAGCGCAAGATTGACTTCGAGATGGCTGAGAAAACCATCAGTGCGCCGATCGGGCGCAAGAAGCGCGGAACCGAAACAGCCGCTCCAGCGGCTAAAACCGCCGCAGAACCGGCGCCGGCGAAAACCGGTCGTCGTCCTGCCAAGGAAAAGGCTGTCGAAGCCTATCGCCCGAGCGATGCGGCGGCAAAAAATGCCGAGTTGCGCAAAAGTCGTGAATTGAAACAGGCGTTGCTGTCTGAAGCGAAAAGCGGCGGTAAAGCGGCGTCTGGGGGAAAGACCGGGCGGTCGGCGCCTGACAAGGCCTCCGGCGGCAAGCCAGCAAAACCGAGCAAACATCGTAAAGGCCCGCCAAAAGCGGGTTCCGCTCCAGCTGCCAGAAGCGGCGGGGCGCGTAAACCTAAGGCCAAGTCATGAGTCAGTTGGAAAAGATCTACGGCGTGCATGCTGTTGAAGCATTGCTGCGTCACCACCCAAAACGCGTCAAGCAGATCTGGCTGGCTGAAGGCCGCAGTGATCCGCGGGTGCAGACGCTGATCGAGCTCGCTGCCGAAAATCGCGTAGCGGTCGGTCAGGCTGAGCGTCGTGAGCTCGATGCATGGGTAGAAGGCGTGCACCAGGGCGTGGTCGCGGACGTTAGTCCGAGTCAGGTCTGGGGCGAAGCGATGCTCGACGAATTGCTCGATCGCACTGAGGGCGCGCCGCTGTTGCTGGTGCTCGACGGCGTGACCGATCCGCACAACCTCGGCGCTTGCCTGCGTTCGGCCGATGCGGCCGGCGCGCTGGCGGTGATCGTGCCAAAAGACAAGTCAGCCACGCTGACCCCGACGGTGCGTAAAGTCGCCTGCGGCGCGGCGGAGGTGATTCCGTTGGTGGCCGTGACGAACCTGGCGCGCACCCTGGAAAAACTCAAGCAGCGTGGCTTGTGGGTCGTCGGTACGGCGGGCGAGGCCGAGCAGGATCTGTATCAGCAAGACCTGACCGGCCCGACCATCCTGATCATGGGCGCGGAGGGCAGCGGAATGCGCCGCCTGACTCGCGATCTTTGCGACTACCTGGTACGTCTGCCAATGGCGGGCAGTGTCAGCAGCCTCAACGTTTCCGTGGCAACCGGTGTTTGCTTGTTCGAAGCCCTGCGTCAGCGCGGCGTCAAAGCTGCCGCCAAAAAATCCTGATTGAAGCCCCGCCTGTAGGAGCTGGCTTGCCAGCGAAGACGCCCGTGAGGTCGCCATCGCCAGCAAGCCGGCTCCTACAAGTCAGCGGTGATAATGATTGTTCAAATAATCACCAATTGCCTTGCGCCTCTTCTGTCCCTTCTCTACAATTGCGCCCCTTGCTGTGACGGCAGGCACGCATGTGTCTATCGCAAGCAAGTCCATAAGTGTCATTCACTCCTTGTCTGACCGCTTTTGAGCGGCAGGCTACAACCCGTAAGGAGCATTCATGCGTCATTACGAAATCATCTTTTTGGTCCACCCGGATCAAAGCGAGCAAGTCGGCGGCATGGTTGAGCGTTACACCAAGCTGATCGAAGAAGACGGCGGCAAAATCCACCGTCTGGAAGATTGGGGCCGTCGTCAACTGGCCTACGCAATCAACAATGTTCACAAGGCTCACTACGTGATGCTGAACGTTGAGTGCACTGGCAAGGCTCTGGCCGAGCTGGAAGACAACTTCCGCTACAACGATGCAGTGATCCGTAACCTGGTCATCCGTCGCGAAGAAGCCGTTACCGGCCAATCCGAGATGCTCAAGGCTGAAGAAAACCGCAGTGAGCGCCGTGAGCGTCGCGACCGTCCTGAGCACTCCGACGCCGAAGGCGTTGATGGTGATGACAGCGACGCCAGCGATAACGCTGACGAGTAATCCACGGACCTTTTAAGGAGCCTATCAAATGGCACGTTTCTTCCGTCGTCGTAAATTCTGCCGCTTCACCGCTGAAGACGTGAAAGAGATCGATTACAAAGATCTCAACACTCTGAAAGCTTACGTATCCGAGACCGGCAAAATCGTTCCAAGCCGCATCACCGGTACCAAAGCTCGTTATCAGCGTCAGCTGGCCACCGCTATCAAGCGCGCCCGCTTCCTGGCCCTGCTGGCCTACACCGACAGCCACGGCCGCTGAGACCGGGCAGTCGACACGTAGCAAAGGATTGAATGCATGCGCGCCTTAGCTGAGTTCATCATGCGCGGCCGTATGCAGGCCACTCTGGTAGTGGCCGGATGCGCAACATTGCCGTTGTTGTATTGGTTGGGTGCTGCCGCCGGATGCCTTGTGCTCTTGCGGCGCGGATTGAAGGATGCCTTGGGCGTTCTTGCTCTGGGATTGCTGCCGGCATTGATCTGGTGGCTTTACTCCGACGACCCACGGGCACTTCTGGTGCTGTTGGGTTCTTCGAGCCTTGCGTTGGTTTTGCGCGCAAGTGAGTCCTGGAACCGCGTGCTGCTGGTCAGCATAGCGATGGGATTGGTGTTTTCAGTGGTGCTGGGGGCGGCTTTTGCGCCCCAGATCGAGATGCTGGCGCAGGCTTTGATAAAGGTCATGCCGTCGCTACTCGGTGATGTCTACCAGCAATTGTCGGTAGACGAGCAAGCGCGTTTCGCGTCCCTGATTGCACCGGTCCTGACCGGCCTGATTGCGGCTTTGTTGCAAATCGTCAGTGTGCTGAGCCTGATTGTCGGGCGCTACTGGCAGGCGTTGTTGTACAACCCGGGTGGTTTTGGTCGCGAGTTTCGCGCCATCCGAATCCCGCTTTTACCGGCGATGTTGCTGCTGGTGTTGATGCTTCTGGGGCCTAACTTAGGCTCGCAGTTGGCCATGTTGACACCGTTGTGCAGCGTACCGCTGGTGTTCGCCGGGCTGGCCTTGATTCACGGGCTGGTGGCGCAAAAGCGACTGGCCAAATTCTGGCTGGTGGGGTTGTACGTCACGCTGTTGCTGTTCATGCAGCTGATCTATCCGTTGCTGGTGGTCCTGGCCATCGTCGACAGCCTGATTGATTTTCGCGGTCGTTCGGCACCGAAAGATGCCGATAGCGCGAACGGTGAAGGTTAAAAGTTAAGAGGATTTTCACATGCAACTGATCCTTCTGGAAAAAGTCACCAACCTGGGCAACCTGGGTGACAAAGTGAACGTTAAGGCTGGTTACGGTCGTAACTACCTGCTGCCTTACGGCAAAGCTACCGCTGCGACCCCAGCCAACCTGGCTGCGTTCGAAGAGCGTCGCGCTGAGCTGGAAAAAGCCGCAGCAGACCGTAAAACTTCGGCTGAAAGCCGTGCCGCCCAACTGGCTGAGCTGGAAGTGACTATCACTGCCACCGCTGGTGACGAAGGCAAGCTGTTCGGTTCGATCGGCACCCACGACATCGCTGATGCACTGACCGCCTCTGGCGTTGAAGTTGCAAAAAGCGAAGTTCGTCTGCCAAACGGCACCATCCGCAACGTAGGCGAATTCGACGTAGCCGTGCACCTGCACGCCGAAGTTGAAGCCACCGTACGCGTTGTCGTGGTAGCAGCTTAAGCAGCACTTGTCGGCTGGCACCCTCGGGTGCTTGCCGGTAACATCGGGCACGATCCTGTTTACAGGTCGTGCCCTTTGTCTTTCTGCAGTTCCTGATTTTCTACAACTAACTCCAAGTGGCCATGAACGATATCTCCGCTCCCGAGCAATACGATCTGCAAACCGCTGCCCTGAAGGTGCCGCCGCATTCCATCGAGGCCGAACAGGCCGTGCTCGGTGGTCTGATGCTGGACAACAACGCCTGGGAACGCGTGCTCGATCAAGTCTCCGACGGCGATTTCTATCGGCATGACCACCGCCTGATTTTCCGGGCCATCGCCAAGCTGGCGGACCAGAACTCCCCCATCGACGTCGTGACCCTTGCCGAGCAATTGGACAAGGAAGGTCAGACCTCGCAAGTTGGTGGCCTCGGTTACCTCGGCGAACTGGCGAAAAACACGCCGTCCGTCGCCAACATCAAGGCCTATGCGCAAATCGTTCGTGCGCGCGCGACGTTGCGGCAGTTGATCGGCATCGCCACCGAAATTGCCGACAGCGCTTTCAACCCGGAAGGCCGCACGGCTGAAGAGATTCTCGACGAAGCTGAGCGGCAGATCTTCCAGATCGCCGAGGCCCGGCCAAAAACCGGCGGCCCGGTGAGCGTGAATGACCTGCTGACCAAGGCTATCGACCGCATCGACACCTTGTTCAACACCGACAACGCCATCACCGGCCTGTCCACCGGTTACACCGACCTCGACGAGAAGACCAGCGGCTTGCAGCCTTCCGACCTGATCATCGTCGCCGGCCGTCCATCCATGGGTAAAACCACCTTTGCGATGAACCTGGTGGAAAACGCCGTGTTGCGCAGCGACAAGTGCGTACTGGTTTACTCGCTGGAGATGCCAGGCGAATCGCTGATCATGCGTATGCTTTCGTCCCTTGGGCGTATCGACCAGACCAAGGTCCGGGCCGGTCGCCTGGACGACGACGATTGGCCACGCCTGACCTCGGCGGTCAACCTGCTGAACGATCGCAAGCTGTTCATCGACGACACGGCCGGTATCAGCCCGTCGGAGATGCGCGCGCGGACCCGGCGTCTGGTGCGTGAACACGGCGACATCGCCCTAATCATGATCGACTACCTGCAGTTGATGCAGATCCCGGGTTCCGGCGGCGACAACCGGACCAACGAGATTTCCGAGATCTCCCGTTCCTTGAAAGCCCTCGCCAAGGAATTCAACTGCCCGGTAGTGGCGCTGTCCCAGCTCAACCGCTCCCTGGAGCAACGACCGAACAAACGCCCGATCAACTCCGACTTGCGGGAATCCGGAGCGATCGAGCAGGATGCTGACGTGATCATGTTCGTGTACCGGGATGAGGTGTACCACCCGGAAACCGAGCATAAAGGCATCGCCGAGATCATCATCGGCAAACAGCGGAACGGTCCGATCGGCACGTCACGACTGGCGTTCATCGGTAAATACACCCGCTTCGAAAACCTGGCGCCGGGTAGCTACAACTTCGACGACGAGTAAGTTATTCGTTGTCTGGTCGGGCCTCTTCGCGGGCAAGCCTCGCTCCTACAGGTTTTGTGTGGAATCACATTCCGCGAACGACACATGACCTGTAGGAGCGAGGCTTGCCCGCGAAGGGGGCGATACCAATTTCCGACCATAGCCGTCGGAATTGGTCAATTTTTGTGCTATATTCCGCGCCCGCGAAATTCAATGAAAGCCAACACCGGTTATCGACATGCAAGCAGCCAAGCCGTTATTTGACTATCCCAAGTACTGGGCCGAATGTTTCGGGCCAGCGCCATTCCTGCCGATGAGCAGGGAGGAGATGGATCAGCTTGGCTGGGATTCCTGCGACATCATCATCGTCACCGGTGATGCCTATGTCGACCATCCGTCGTTCGGCATGGCGATCATCGGCCGACTGCTGGAGGCCCAGGGCTTTCGCGTCGGGATCATTGCGCAGCCGAACTGGCAGTCCAAAGACGACTTCATGAAGCTCGGCGAGCCGAACCTGTTCTTCGGCGTCGCGGCCGGCAACATGGACTCGATGATCAACCGCTATACCGCCGACAAGAAAATCCGTTCCGACGACGCCTACACCCCCGGTGGCCTGGCAGGCAAACGTCCGGATCGTGCGAGCCTGGTTTACAGCCAGCGCTGCAAGGAAGCTTACAAAAACGTGCCGATCGTGCTCGGTGGCATCGAAGCCTCTCTGCGCCGCATCGCTCACTACGATTACTGGCAGGACCGGGTGCGTAACTCGATCCTGATCGACGCCTGCGCCGACATCCTGCTCTACGGCAACGCCGAGCGCGCGATCGTTGAAGTCGCCCAGCGCCTGTCCTATGGTCACAAGATCGAAGACATCACCGACGTGCGCGGCACCGCGTTCATTCGTCGTGATACGCCGAAAGACTGGTACGAAGTCGATTCCACGCGCATCGACCGTCCGGGTAAGGTCGACAAGATCATCAACCCGTATGTGAACACCCAGGACACCCAGGCCTGCGCCATCGAGCAGGAAAAAGGTCCGGTTGAAGACCCGAGCGAAGCAAAGGTCGTGCAAATCTTGGCCAGCCCCAAGATGACTCGCGACAAAACCGTGATTCGCCTGCCATCGGTTGAAAAAGTCCGTGGCGACGCCGTCCTTTACGCCCACGCCAACCGCGTGCTGCACCTGGAAACCAACCCGGGCAACGCCCGTGCGCTGGTGCAAAAGCATGGCGAAGTCGACGTGTGGTTCAACCCACCACCGATTCCAATGACCACCGAAGAAATGGACTACGTGTTCGGCATGCCTTACGCACGGGTTCCGCACCCGGCTTACGGCAAGGAAAAGATCCCGGCCTACGACATGATCCGCTTCTCGGTGAACATCATGCGCGGCTGCTTCGGCGGCTGTACGTTCTGCTCGATCACCGAGCACGAAGGCCGGATCATCCAGAACCGTTCCGAAGAGTCGATCATTCGCGAAATCGAAGAGATCCGCGATAAAGTCCCAGGCTTCACCGGGGTGATCTCCGACCTCGGCGGACCGACCGCGAACATGTACCGCATCGCCTGCAAGACGCCGGAAATCGAATCCGCGTGCCGCAAGCCTTCGTGCGTGTTCCCCGGCATTTGCCCGAACCTGAACACCGATCACTCGTCGCTGATCCAGCTCTATCGCAGCGCCCGGGCCTTGCCGGGTGTGAAGAAGATCCTGATCGCGTCCGGCTTGCGTTACGACCTCGCGGTCGAGTCGCCGGAATACGTCAAAGAGCTGGTGACCCACCACGTCGGTGGTTACCTGAAGATCGCCCCGGAACACACCGAGGAAGGTCCGCTCAACCAGATGATGAAACCGGGCATCGGCAGCTATGACAAGTTCAAGCGCATGTTCGAGAAGTACACCAAGGAAGCCGGGAAAGAGCAGTACCTGATTCCGTACTTCATCGCCGCTCACCCGGGCACCACCGACGAAGACATGATGAACCTGGCGCTGTGGCTCAAGGGCAACGGTTTCCGTGCCGACCAGGTGCAGGCGTTCTACCCGTCGCCGATGGCCACCGCCACCGCGATGTACCACTCGGGCAAGAACCCGCTGCGCAAGGTCACTTACAAGAGTGACGCCGTGACCATCGTCAAGAGCGAAGAACAGCGTCGCCTGCACAAGGCGTTCTTGCGTTATCACGACCCGAAAGGCTGGCCGATGCTGCGTGAAGCGCTGACCCGCATGGGCCGCGCCGACCTGATCGGGCCGGGCAAGAACCAGTTGATCCCGCTGCATCAGCCGGCGACCGACAGCTACCAGAGCGCCCGTCGCAAGAACTCGACACCGGCCGGCAGCCACAAAGTGGCAGGGGAAAAGACCACCAAGATCCTGACCCAGCACACTGGCCTGCCACCGCGTGCCAGCGATGGCGGTAACCCGTGGGACAAGCGTGAACAGGCCAAGGCTGCGGCATTCGCGCGCAACCAGCAGGCGGCCAAGGAGCGCAAGGACGCGGCCAAAGGCAAGGGGCCGAAGCCTGCGCGCAAGCCGGTAGTGCCGCGCTAAGCCCTCGCTCGAGCTGAACAGAACGCCAACCTGATCGTTCCCACGCTCCGCGTGGGAATGCCTCAAGGGACGCTCCGCGTCCAGTGACGCGCAGCATCACGGGCTGCATTCCCACGCAGAGTGTGGGAACGATCAAGCCCCAACCCTCCCTCCGCCACATTTGTGTGCAACTCTCCCAAACCAATTTCCCGCACCGCCCGATTTTGGTGCTGTACTGCCCTGAGCAAATCTGTGAAAGCGCCAACGCAGCTGTATGGCATAAGTCTTGCGCCGCTTTCAATAACGTTCAGGCTCGCAGGAGGCACGCCGTGTCGATTCATGTCGCATTGCATCACGTCACGCATTACCGCTACGACCGCGCTGTCGAGCTCGGTCCGCAGATCGTTCGCCTGCGCCCGGCCGCTCACAGCCGCACGCGGATACTGTCCTATGCGCTGAAGGTCTCGCCTGAGCAGCATTTCATCAACTGGCAACAGGACCCTCAGGGCAATTACCTGGCGCGGTTGGTGTTCCCGGAAAAAACCGATGAGTTGCGGATCGAGGTCGACTTGCTGGCCGAGATGGCAGTTTTCAATCCGTTCGATTTCTTCCTCGAGCCTTACGCCGAAAAGATCCCTTTCACCTACACCGCAGATGAGCGCAAAGAGCTGGCGCCGTACCTGGAAACCTTGCCCCTGACGCCGAAATTCAAGGCCTATCTGGAGGGCATCGACCGCACGCCGCTACCGAGCGTGGATTTCCTGGTCGCGCTCAACCAGCGCCTCAGCGAAGACATCGGCTACCTGATCCGCATGGAGCCTGGCGTACAGACCCCGGAACACACCCTCGAGCATGCGTCGGGTTCCTGCCGCGACTCGGCGTGGTTGCTGGTGCAATTGCTGCGCAACCTCGGCCTGGCGGCGCGATTCGTGTCTGGTTACCTGATCCAGTTAACCGCCGACGTCAAAAGCCTCGACGGCCCCTCAGGCACTGAAGTGGACTTCACTGACCTGCACGCCTGGTGCGAAGTCTATTTACCCGGTGCCGGCTGGATTGGCCTGGACGCGACCTCAGGGCTGTTTGCCGGTGAAGGACACATTCCGTTGGCCTGTAGTCCCGATCCGTCTTCTGCGGCACCGATCAGTGGTTTGGTGGAACCGTGTGAGTGCGAATTTACCCACGAGATGTCTGTGGAGCGGATTTGGGAAGCGCCGCGCGTAACAAAACCCTACACCGAGGACCAATGGCTGGCGATTCAGGCCTTGGGCCGGCAGATCGATGCCGACCTGCTCGAAGGCGATGTGCGCCTGACCATGGGCGGCGAACCGACGTTCGTTTCCATCGATGACCCGGACGGCGCCGAGTGGAACACCGCCGCGCTGGGTCCGGACAAGCGTCGCCTGTCCGCCGAACTGTTCCAGCGCATGCGCAAGCATTACGCGCCCAAAGGCCTGGTGCATTTCGGTCAGGGCAAGTGGTACCCCGGCGAACAACTGCCGCGCTGGTCGCTGAACTGCTATTGGCGCCGCGACGGTGTGCCGATCTGGCACAACGGTGCGCTGATCGCCGATGAGCAGGAAGACTACGGCGCTGATGGCGAATTGGCCGGACGTTTTCTGGCGAGTGTCGCCGAGCGCCTGAAAATTCCGACACGCTTTGTGTTCCCTGCCTACGAAGACAATTTCTATTACCTCTGGCGTGAAGGTGCTTTACCGCAGAACGTCAGCGCCGAAGACTCACGGCTGGAAGAACCTTTGGAGCGGGCGCGCCTGCGCAAAGTCTTCAGCCAGGGGCTGGACAAGGTTATCGGCCAGGTTCTGCCGCTGGCGCGCACCGCCAAAGGCGATCAATGGCAGAGCGGTCGCTGGTATCTGCGGGAAGATCATTGCCGATTGGTGCCGGGGGATTCGCCGCTGGGATATCGCTTGCCGCTCGGCTCGCAGCCTTGGGTGAAAGCAGCGGAATATCCCTTCATTCATCCTGTCGACCCGAATCAGGATTTCCCTGAGCTGCCGAGCACCGACCAGCTACAGAATCACGTTCAACCGAAAACGGCTGATGAGCGTGCGCCAAAGATTGACGAGTCCGCCGACTGGCTGACCCGCACCGCATTCTGCGCCGAAGCGCGAGAAGGCCGGTTGTACCTGTTCATGCCGCCACTGGAGCGGGTCGAGGACTATCTGGAGCTGGTCGCCGCCATCGAAGCCACCGCCGAGGAATTGCATTGCCCGGTGTTGCTGGAAGGCTATGAACCGCCGAGCGATCCGCGCCTGAGCAACTTCCGCATTACTCCGGATCCGGGGGTGATCGAGGTCAACGTCCAGCCGTCCGCCACCTGGGATGAGTTGGTGGAGCGCACCGAGTTTCTTTATGAAGAGGCGCGCCAGACTCGACTCACCACCGAGAAGTTCATGATCGACGGCCGACACACCGGTACCGGCGGCGGCAACCATTTCGTATTGGGTGGCGCAACCCCGGCTGACTCACCGTTTTTGCGCCGTCCCGATCTGCTGCGCAGCCTGATCAGCTACTGGCATAACCATCCGTCCTTGTCCTACCTGTTTTCCGGATTGTTCATCGGCCCGACGTCTCAAGCGCCGAGGGTGGATGAGGCGCGCAACGATTCGCTGTATGAACTGGAAATCGCCTTCGCACAGATGCCGAAGCCGGGCGAGGAATGCCCGCCCTGGTTGGTGGATCGCTTGCTGCGCAATTTGCTGATCGATGTGACCGGCAACACCCACCGCGCCGAGTTTTGCGTCGACAAACTCTATTCGCCGGACGGCGCCACCGGGCGCCTCGGGTTACTGGAACTGCGGGCCTTTGAAATGCCGCCCCATGCGCGCATGAGCCTGGCTCAGCAGCTGTTGCTGCGGGCGCTGGTGGCGCGGTTCTGGCGCGAGCCTTATGCACCGTCGAAACTGGCGCGCTGGGGTACAGAGCTGCACGACCGGTTCCTGTTACCGCACTTTATCGAGCAGGATTTCGCTGATGTGATCGTCGATCTCAATGCCGCCGGTTACCCCGTGCGGGCCGAGTGGTTCGCGGCGCATCTGGAATTCCGTTTTCCCAAGGTCGGTGACTACGCCGTCAGCGGCATCCAACTGGAAGTGCGTCAGGCACTGGAGCCTTGGCATGTACTCGGCGAGGAAGGTGCGGCCGGTGGCACGGTGCGTTACGTGGATTCGTCGCTGGAGCGTTTGCAGGTCAAGCTCAGCGGCCTGTCTCCTCAGCGTTATTTGCTGACGTGCAACGGCATCCCGGTGCCGTTGCAACCCACGGGGCGGGTCGGTGAGTTTGTCGCCGGCGTACGCTTTCGTGCCTGGCAACCGGCCAACTGCCTGCAGCCGACCATCCCGGTCCACGCGCCGCTGGTGTTCGACCTGCTCGACACCTGGATGGGGCGTTCGCTGGGCGGTTGTCAGTACCACGTCGCCCATCCGGGGGGGCGCAATTACGACAGCCTGCCGGTGAACGCCAATGAGGCCGAGAGTCGGCGGATGGCGCGTTTCTTCCGTATCGGACATACGCCTGGGAAACTTCCTATACCGAATCTGGAAATTAACGACGAGCTGCCGATGACTCTCGATTTGCGACGTTTCTAAACCGTACGCGACGCTCGGATTTTTCGTATATCCGGGCGTCATGTGCCTGCGTTAGTCTGACCGTTCTTTGCTGTCTGCCGAGCTTTCCATGCCTGACCTGCTTGACCGTTACCCGCTGACCGCGGGCACTTATCACGAACTGCTCGACGACAGCGGCGCCGTGCGCCCGCACTGGCGGCGGTTGTTCGATCAATTGCAACGCAGCACGCCAACGCAACTGGCGCAGCGTCAGGCGCTGCTGACCCGGCAGATCCAGGAAAACGGTGTGACCTACAATGTCTACGCCGATCCCAAGGGTGCCGATCGGCCGTGGGAGCTGGACCTGCTGCCCCATGTGATTGCCGCTGATGAGTGGAAGCAGTTATCGGCCGGGATCGCTCAGCGGGCGCGCTTGCTCAATGCTGTGCTGGCGGACTTGTACGGCCCTCAGCGTTTGATCGCCGAAGGTCTGCTGCCCGCTGAGCTGGTGTTCGGTCACAACAACTTCCTTTGGCCCTGTCAGGGCATTGCGCCGCCCGACGGGGCCTTTCTGCATCTATATGCCGTGGATCTGGCGCGTACGCCTGACGGTCGCTGGTGGGTGACGGCGGATCGGACTCAAGCGCCATCCGGTGCCGGTTACGCGCTTGAAAACCGTACCATCGTGTCCCGAGCCTTCCCTGAGTTGTACCGCGATTTGAAGGTGCAGCACCTGGCCGGATTCTTCCGCACCCTTCAGGAAACGCTCGCCCGTCAAGCGCCGAGCGATGACGAAGCGCCATTGGTGGTGCTGCTGACGCCGGGGCGTTTCAACGAAAGCTATTTCGAACACCTGTACCTGGCTCGCCAGCTCGGATATCCATTGGTGGAGGGCGGTGACCTGACCGTCCGGGATGCCACGGTCTACCTGAAAACCTTGAGCGGCCTGCGTCGGGTTCACGCGATCATGCGTCGGCTCGACGATGATTTCTGCGATCCGCTGGAGCTGCGCACCGACTCGGCCCTCGGCGTGCCGGGGTTGCTCGAAGCCGTGCGCCAAGGCCGGGTGCTGGTGGCCAACGCACTGGGCAGCGGCGTACTGGAATCGCCGGGGTTGCTGGGCTTTCTGCCGAAGATCAATCAGTTTCTGTTCGGTGAAGAGCTGATCCTGCCGTCCATTGCGACCTGGTGGTGCGGTGAAGCACCGGTACTGGCCCAGGCCCTGGAAAAACTGCCGGAGCTGTTGATCAAGCCGGCGTTTCCGTCGCAGAGCTTCGCCCCGGTGTTTGGTCGTGATTTGAGTGAAAAACAGCGCCAGGCCCTGGCCGAGCGCATGCAGGCGCGGCCTTACGCCTATGTTGCGCAAGAGTTGGCGCAGCTGTCCCAGGCGCCGGTCTGGCAGGCCGAAGGTGGTCAGTTGCAACCGCGGGCCATTGGCATGCGCGTGTATGCGGTGGCCAGTCGGGACGGTTATCGAGTACTGCCCGGCGGGCTAACCCGGGTTGCCGCCGAGGCCGACGCTGAAGTGGTATCAATGCAGCGCGGCGGCGCAAGCAAAGACACTTGGGTGTTGGGCGATCGCCCGCCCAGCGGTGAACAATGGAAAGCCCAGCGCAGCATTGGCGTTCACGATCTGGTACGACGCGATCCGTATCTGCCATCGCGGGTGGTCGAGAATCTGTTCTGGTTCGGCCGTTACTGCGAACGCTGCGATGACAGCGCGCGGCTGCTGCGGATTATGTTGGCGCGCTATGTCGACGGCGATGACCCGCAGGCCCTCGAGGCCGCGGTCGATCTCGGCGAGCGTCTGAATCTGTTGCCGGAGGAGGGCGAATTGCCAGAGCGATTATTGGCGACACTGCTCGGCGATGATTGGCCGTTCAGCCTGCGCTCCAACCTGCAACGCCTGCAGTGGGCGGCTTCGCAAGTACGCGGCAAGCTTTCGCGGGAAAACTGGCAGGCACTGGTGGAATTGCAGCGCGAAGCCCTGGCGCTGGAAACCGACGAGCCGGATTTCGGCGAGTTGCTGGATTTCCTCAACCGATTGGTAATGTCGCTGGCGGCGCTGTCCGGTTTTGCCCTCGACGACATGACCCGGGACGAAGGCTGGCGTTTCCTGATGATCGGTCGACGGATCGAGCGGCTGCAATTTCTCAGCGGCAGCCTGGCGGCCTTTTTGCGCGGTGCGGGGGCTTTCGATCAGGCTGGGCTGGAGTGGCTACTGGAACTGGGCAACAGCAGCATTACTTACCGATCGCGGTACTTGGCGGTGGCGCAATTGATCCCGGTGCTGGACCTGTTGTTGCTCGACGAGCAGAACCCACATGCGGTGCTGTTCCAGTTGAAACTGGTGACCCGCACCTTGAAACGCTTGAACGACGACTTTGGTGCGCCGCGCGAAACAGGTCTGCCGCAGTTGGTGGAGCGGCTGGCGCGCTTCGATCTGGGTTGCCTGGAAAACTCATTGTTTGGCGAGGCCAGTGTTCGCGCCGCCATCGAAGGGCTGGCCGATCTGTTGCAGGAGATCGCCGATGCCAGCGGACAAGTATCGGATCGCCTGGCGCTGCGCCATTTCGCCCATGTCGATGATGTCAGCCAACGTACGGTGTCCGTCTGATGAATGCTCATTACCAGATTTTCCACGACACCCATTATCACTATGACAGCCCGGTATCCCTTGCCCAGCAACTGGCGCATCTGTGGCCACGGGCCTGTACCTGGCAGCGCTGCACCGAGCAGCAGTTGCAGATCAGTCCCGAACCGACTTCACGCCGGGATGAGCTGGATGTGTTCGGTAACCCACTGACCCGGCTGGCGTTCGAGCGACCGCATGATGAATTGCTGGTCAATGCCCGGCTCACCGTCGAAGTGCTGGCCCGGCCATCGTTGGACTTCAATCAATCGCCGGCCTGGGAAGAGACCTGCAACGCGTTGACCTACAGCAGTCAGCCGCTGTCACCCGAGATACTCGAAGCGTGTCGTTACCGGTTCGAATCGCCCTATGTGCATTTGAAGCGCAATTTCATCGAGTTCTCCGAAAGTTGCTTTCCTCCTGGCCGGCCGTTGCTGCTGGGGGTTCAGGCGTTAATGGAGAAGATTTTCAGCGAATTCACCTTTGACGCCGAAGCGACCCAAGTGGCAACGCCGCTGGTGGAAGTGCTGGAGAGGCGGCGTGGGGTTTGTCAGGACTTTGCGCATTTGATGCTCGCTTGTGTGCGCTCCCGGGGATTAGCGGCGCGTTATATCAGCGGCTACTTGCTGACCCAGCCCCCGCCGGGCCAGCCACGGCTGGTCGGCGCCGATGCGTCTCATGCCTGGGTGTCGGTGTTTTGTCCGGTGTTGGGCTGGGTGGATTTCGACCCGACCAACAATGTGCAACCGGCGCTGGAGCACATCACCCTGGCCTGGGGCCGGGATTTTTCCGATGTGTCGCCGTTGCGTGGGGTGATTCTGGGCGGTGGTAGCCACGATCCGGAGGTTCGGGTCACCGTAATGCCGTTGGAGTAGCCGCTCCCACAGGGGATGTATTGCTTTTACTGATGAGGGTTTTCCATGTTCCCGGTTTCAATCAAAGGTGTACTACGATCTCCCGAAGGCTTGATCGTCCTGATGCTCAACGAGCGCGACGAATGGGAGTTGCCCGGCGGGCGAATCGAATTGGGCGAGACAGCACCGCAGTGCCTGGCGCGCGAGATCGTCGAAGAACTGAACATTGAAGTCGCAGTGGGAGAGCCATTGGATTCATACCTGTTCGAGGTGATCCCCGGCAAACACGTGTTCATTTCCACCTACCGCTGTCAGTTGCTGGGCGGTTTTGTGCCGACGATCAGTCATGAACACAAGGAAATCGGCTTGTTCGATCCGGCGCAATTGCCGGCCAACTTGCCCAAGGGGTATCGCGATTCGATTGGTAAAGCGCTGGGACTGTGAGGGTCAGCAACATCGTTGCTGACCCTGGACACAGATCCGGTGGGCCTGATCAGATCATCGGGCCCTGAGGGTCTCAGGCGTCGGGCGCCTGATCTTTCGGTGCTTCAGTTTCGTCTGTAGTCACTTCGCCTTCGGTATCCGGGTTCAGTGCTGCTGCATCTTCTTCAGCTGTAGCTTTCTTGCGCTGAAGCTTTTCCTCTTTCTTCTGCTCCTTGGCCAAGTCTCTCTGACGTTTGGCGAAGGAATAATTAGGTTTGGCCATGGGCGATCCTCTGGGGTCGAAGGTGAGGTTGAGCGGCGCATATTCTGCCCTGTATCGGTGTCGAGCCGTTAGCTGGGTTTTTGCTCGGTCCATTTTGGCGGTACCGAGGGTTGCCAGGCGTCCAGTGCGTCGAGCAGGTTTTGCGGCGATTCGCTCATTTGCAGCATGTCACGGTGCGCTTCGCGAACGAAGCCTTCGCCGACGATATGATCGAGAAAAGACGTCAACTTGCTGTAGAAACCGTTCACTTCCAGCAAACCCAGCGGTTTTGTGTGATAGCCGAGCTGACCCCAAGTCCAGACTTCGAACAACTCTTCCAGCGTGCCGAGGCCGCCGGGCAGAGCGATGAAGGCATCGCTGAGCTCGGCCATTCGCGCCTTGCGCGCATGCATGCCGTCGACCACTTCCAGGCGGGTCAGGCCGCTGTGGCCGATTTCCTTGTCTTTGAGGCTCTGCGGGATGATGCCGATCACTTCACCGCCGGCTGCCAGTGCGGCGTCGGCCACAATCCCCATCAGCCCGACGGTGCCGCCGCCATAGACCAGCGTCAGCTTACGCTCGGCCAATGCTCGCCCCAAGGCGACAGCCGCTTCACGATAAGCCAGGTTAGTGCCAGTGCTGGCACCGCAAAATACACAAACGGACGCTAAAGACATGCCTTACTCCATGGTCATCAGGGCCACAGAGTAAAGGCAGGCTTGCCTCGTTCCAAGGGTTAAACCTCGTGTTCAGGTGTTTCACAGGTGCCACTGGCGCCACAGGCATAAGCGGCGAGCAAACTGCTCAATAAACTGTTGAAAGACATGACAGACGCTCCGGATGAGAGATGACGGTCCTGATGATAGGGCCGTGCCAGACGTCTGGCTGGTAGATTGTTTCGATGAGTGTCATAGCCCGAAAGTTGTATACAATTTTTGATTCAGGTCATAGGAACTTGCGAAGATTTCAGGCAGTCTTCTGTCCATTAGCGCTTTTGTTAACCCTGCCTTGGAGATTCACCATGTTTGCCAAACTTGTTGCGGTATCCCTGCTGACACTGGCTAGCAGCCAATTGATGGCTGCCGAATGCAAGGTCACTGTCGACTCCACTGACCAGATGTCCTTTGATACCAAGGACATCACCATCGACAAAAGCTGCAAGACGTTCACCGTGGAACTGAAACATTCTGGCAGTCTGCCGAAAAACGTCATGGGTCATAACTGGGTGCTGAGCAAAGAAGCCGACATGCAGCCGATCGCCACCGACGGCCTGGCGGCAGGTATCGACAAGAACTACCTGAAAGAAGGTGATGCCCGCGTCATCGCTCACACCAAAGTCATCGGCGCGAAGGAAACCGATTCGGTGACTTTCGATGTGGCGAAGCTCAATGCTGCGGAAAAATACGGTTTCTTCTGCTCCTTCCCGGGCCACATCTCGATGATGAAAGGTACGGTTACTTTGAAGTAATCGAATCAAGTACATAAAAAAGCGTCCGCTCGGGACGCTTTTTTTGTGCCTGACGGTTGACCGTGTCATCGTTCTTCGCGGGCAAGTCGGATCGCCGCACCGCTCACTCCTACAGGATTTGCGTCGTGCCCATTACCGGCGTCCGACACAAAATCTGTAGGAGCGTGGCTTGCCCGCGAAGGCGTCAGTACAGGCACCCACGGCCTCAAGGCGCAAACGGCATCACACGCTTGTGATGGGTCTTTTTATACGTGTCGCAGATGATCTTGAACGCTTCCTCACGCACCGGCTCGCCGTGCAAGAAGGCGTCGATCTCGGCATAGGTCACGCCGTGGGACGCTTCGTCCGGTTTGCCCGGCGACAGGTCTTCGAGGTCGGCGGTCGGGATTTTTTCCACTAGCGACTCCGGCGCGCCGAAGCTGCGGGCGATCGCCCGGACCTGATTCTTCACCAGGCCGCTCAGCGGTGCGAGGTCGCAGGCGCCGTCACCGAATTTGGTGAAGAAGCCCATCACCGCTTCTGCCGCGTGATCGGTGCCGATCACCAGGCCATGAGCCGCGCCAGCGATGGTGTATTGGGCAACCATGCGCATCCGCGCCTTGGTGTTACCCAGCACGAAATCCCTCTGCACCGCCTCTTTACCTTCGAAGGCCGCCACTTCGCTGGCCAGGGATTTTACCGCCGGGCCGATGTTCACGGTGTGGCGCTCATCGGGGGCAATGAAGTCCACCGAGGCCTGGGCGTCGTGTTCGTCGAACTGGACGCCATAGGGTAGACGCACAGCGATGAACTTGTAGCGGCTGTCCCCGGTGCGTTCGCGCAGTTCACGCATGGCGCGCTGGGCCAGCAGGCCGGCGGTCAGGGAGTCGACGCCGCCGCTGATGCCCAGCACCAGCGTCTTGAGCCCGGCATTGACCAGGCAGTCCTGAATGAAGGTAATCCGCCGGGCAACTTCAGCCTCGAGGGCGAGTTGATCCGCGAACGGCGGTTGGACCTTGAGCTGTTCAGCAATCTCACGCTGTACGGCTTGCATGAATTCACTCCTTGCTAGATGGGCTGGAAATGGCGGCAGGTACTTGGAAAACATGTCGCAAATAGGCGACGAAATTTGGGTCTTTGCAGTGAGTCTTGCCAGGCTCATCAGAAATCTTGGCCACCGGCTGGCCGTTGCAGGCCGTCATTTTAAGCACGATGCTCATCGGTTCGACACCCGGAATATCGCACGTCAGGTTGGTGCCGATGCCAAAGCTGACATTGATCCGACCGCGCAATGCCCGAAAAATCTCCAGGGACTTGGGTAACGTCAGGCTGTCGGAAAACACCAGGGTCTTGCTCATCGGGTCGATGCCAAGTTTGTGGTAGTGGGCGATGGCTTTTTCCGCCCACTGCACCGGGTCACCGGAATCATGGCGCAAGCCGTCGAAGAGCTTGGCAAAGAACAGGTCGAAATCGTTGAGGAAGGCATCGGAGGTGATGCAGTCGGTCAGGGCGATCCCCAGCAAACCCCGGTATTCGCGGACCCAGCAGTCGAGGGCGGCACTCTGGCTGTCGATCAGCCGCGGACCGAGTTGCTGGTGGGCCATGATCCATTCATGAGCCATGGTGCCTAGTGGCTTCATGTCCAGTTCCCGCGACAGGTGCACGTTGCTGGTACCGACGAAGCGTCCTGGGAAGTCATGCTTGAGCACGTTCACCACTTCTTCCTGTACACGGTACGAGAAGCGACGGCGGGTGCCGAAATCGGCTACTTGCAACTCGGACAATTCGTCCGCGCTGGCATGGGCGGTCAGCCAGTCGAACTTGCGATACAGCTGCTCGCGCGCCTGCTCCAGAATGATTTCCCGGTAGCGATAGCGGTTGCGTACTTCGCTGACCAGGGCCAGCAGCGGCACTTCGAACAGAATCACGTGCAGCCACGGCCCGCGCAGACGGATGAACAGCTCGCCGTTTTCAATGCCGGTGTGGATGTAGCGCAGATTGAAGCGGAACAGCCCGAGAAAGCGCAGGAAATCCGGTTTCAGAAAGCTGATGCGCTCCAGGAAACTCAACTGATCGGCACTCAGGCTCAACTCGGCCAGACGCTCGATCTGGAACCGGATCTCCGCCAGGTACGGGCGCAGATCCTCACTGTTACGGCAACGAAACTCCCATTCGACTTCCACATTCGGATAGTTGTGCAGCACCGCCTGCATCATCGTCAGTTTGTAGAAGTCGGTGTCGAGCAGGTTCTGCACGATGCGATCGGCAAACACACTCTCGCTCATAAGGGGGTCTCCAGGCTGGCCGCGACCCGTGGCAGCGACGTTGCAGCTGTTTCAATGAATGGGGCTAGTGGCGCATATCAACGGTGAGCTTGCCAGCAATTTTTTGGATCGCAACAGATCCCTGTGGGAGCGGGCTTGCTCGCGAAAGCGTAATGCCAGTCAACATCGATGTTGAATGTGCCGGCCCCTTCGCGAGCAAGCCCGCTCCCACAGGTATTGGGTACACCCCTAAATTTGCGGTATGTCCGGACTATCAATCTGCTCCAACATCCACTTCACAAAATCCCGCACCTTGGGGACTTCCGCCGAATGCTCCGGATACGCCAGGTAATAGGCGTCGGTGCTGGGCATCGCATGCTTCCAGGGAATGACCAGTTTGCCGTCGGCCAATTCCTCCTCCACCAGAAACTTCGGCAGCAGCGCTACGCCGCAGCCGACCTGGGCGGCGCGGATGCACATGTAGAAAGTTTCGAAACGCGGGCCGTGGTAGCTGTGTTCGGTGTGGTAGCCCTGGCTGTCGAACCAGTCGTGCCAGGCCTGGGGCCGGGAAGCGTTTTGCAGCAGGACCAGGTCGGTGAGTTGCGTCGGGTCGGTGAACGGCGCGTCCGGCAGGCTGCCCGGCGCGCAGACCGGCACCAGCTCCTCGCCAAACAGCTTCAGGCTTTCGGTGCCGGGCCGTGAGCCCTGGCCAAAGTAGAACGCCAAGTCGCTGCGACCTTGCAGCAGATCGTCGGCTTCCTGCTCGCTGCACAGGTCCAAGTGGATTGATGGATGACGCAGGCGCCAGCCTTTCAGGCGTGGCACCAACCAGCGTGCACCGAAGGTCGGCGGCGTCGAGACTCGCAAGACTTCGGTGTCTCCGCCGTAGGAGCGCAGGTAATGGGTCGACATTTCGACTTGGGTGAGGATTTTTCGCACCTCCACCAGGTACAAATCACCTGCCGGGGTCATTTGCAGGCGTCGGCGCACCCGGCGGAACAGCAGGTGTTGCAGCAATTCTTCGAGTTGCGCGACCTGTTTGCTCACGGCGCTCTGCGTCAGGTTCAGCTCTTCGGCGGCACGGGTAAAGCTCAAATGCCGGGTCACGGCTTCGAAGCACTGCAATGCGGTGATCGACGGCAAGTAGCGTTTATTCAGCATGGGTGGTCCTTCTTCTTGTTTCTCTATGCTCTTTTTTACCGGCAGATTCGCAGCATGAATAAACGGAATGATATCTCGCTTAATCGTCGTTTGTTGGAGAACCTCGGGAGCGCTAAAACTACAGGTCTGATCAGCCGAATCAATCCGGCTGCACGTTTCTGTTTTTTGCTTGAGGAGTGACCCATGGTTGCCGCATTGCTTGATCGTCTTGGTGTGAACCCGACCCTGTACCAGAACGGCAAAGTGCCGGTGCATTCGCCGATCGATGGCAGCCGTATCGCTGCCGTGAACTGGGAAGGCGCCGCTGAAGTCGAGCAGCACATCAGTCGCGCAGATCATGCGTTCGAACTATGGCGCAAGGTGCCGGCGCCGCGTCGTGGCGAATTGGTGCGCCAATTGGGCGACATTTTGCGCGAGTACAAGGCTGATCTCGGTGAGCTGGTTTCATGGGAAGCCGGCAAGATCACTCAGGAAGGTTTGGGTGAAGTTCAGGAAATGATCGACATCTGCGACTTCGCCGTCGGTCTGTCCCGTCAGCTGTACGGTTTGACGATTGCCTCCGAGCGTCCTGGCCATCACATGCGCGAAACCTGGCACCCGCTGGGTATCGTTGGCGTGATCAGTGCGTTCAACTTCCCGGTCGCCGTTTGGGCCTGGAACGCCACACTGGCGCTGGTTTGCGGTAACCCGGTGATCTGGAAACCGTCCGAGAAAACTCCGCTGACCGCGTTGGCCTGTCAGGCGTTGTTCGACCGCGTCCTGAAGAATTTCAGCGATGCCCCGCCGCACCTGAGCCAGGTGATCATCGGTGGTCGCGATGCTGGCGAAGCCCTGGTCGATGACCCGCGTGTCGCGCTGGTCAGCGCCACCGGCAGCACCCGCATGGGCCGTGAAGTGGCGCCGAAAATCGCTGCACGCTTCGCTCGCAGCATTCTCGAACTGGGCGGCAACAACGCGATGATCCTCGGCCCAAGCGCCGATCTGGACATGGCCGTACGGGCAATTCTGTTCAGCGCCGTCGGCACCGCCGGTCAGCGTTGCACCACTTTGCGTCGCCTGATCGCCCATGAGTCGGTGAAGGAAGAAATCGTCACTCGCCTGAAAGCCGCGTACTCCAAGGTACGCATCGGCCATCCGCTGGAAGGCAATCTGGTCGGGCCACTGATCGACAAGCACAGCTTCGACAACATGCAGGACGCACTGGAGCAGGCCTTGAGCGAAGGCGGCCGAGTGTTCGGTGGCAAACGTCAGCTGGAAGACAAATTCCCTAACGCTTACTACGTCTCGCCAGCCATCGTCGAAATGCCGGAGCAGAGCGATGTGGTGCGCGACGAAACCTTTGCGCCGATTCTGTACGTGATCGGTTACAACGATTTCGAAGAGGCGCTGCGCCTGAACAACGCCGTGCCACAAGGCTTGTCGTCGTGCATCTTCACCACCGACGTGCGTGAGGCCGAGCGGTTCATGTCGGCGGTGGGCAGCGATTGCGGCATCGCCAACGTCAATATCGGCCCGAGCGGCGCGGAAATCGGTGGCGCGTTTGGCGGCGAGAAAGAGACGGGCGGTGGACGTGAATCCGGTTCGGATGCATGGCGTGGGTACATGCGCCGTCAGACCAATACCGTGAACTATTCGCTGGAGTTGCCGTTGGCTCAGGGCATTACGTTCGACTGACGGCCCCTTCGCTGGCAAGCCAGCTCCTACAGGATTTGTGTTGCGGCACATGACCCGTGTAGGAGCTGGCTTGCCAGCGAAGCTTTTTTGTTTGTTAGGTTTCGGATTGGAGTCTGGCAATGCCGTTACGCGAAGAGTGTCTGTGGGAAAAATTGACGCCGCAAAGGCCCGACAATACGGCGCTCAAGGGCGAGGTGACGGTGGATGTCTGCGTCATCGGTGCCGGTTTCACCGGTCTGTCGGCGGCGGTGCATCTGCTGGAACAAGGTAAAAGCGTCTGTGTGCTGGAAGCGCATCGCGCCGGGCATGGTGGTTCGGGGCGTAACGTCGGGCTGGTCAACGCCGGGATGTGGATTCCACCGGATGAAATCGAAGCCGGGTTTGGCGAGGCGGTCGGCAGTCAGCTCAATCACATGCTGGGTGCGGCGCCGTCGCTGGTGTTCAGCCTGGTCGACAAATACAACATCGATTGCCAATTACGCCGCGAAGGCACGCTGCACATGGCGCACAACGCACGTGGCGAGGCGGATCTGCGCAGTCGTGAGAAACAATGGAAGCGACGTGGGGCACCGGTCGAGTTGTTGACCGGCCAAGCCTGCGAACAAGCCACGGGCACCAAAAAGATCGCCGCCGCGTTGCTCGATCGGCGTGCTGGAACGATCAACCCGATGGCCTATACCACGGGGCTGGCCAATGCGGCCATCGGCCTCGGCGGTCAGCTGTTCGATCATTCCCCGGTGACCCGACTCGAGCGTCAGGGCCAGCGCTGGTCGGTGCAGACCGCCCAGGGTTCGGTGCTGGCCGAGCAGGTGGTCATCGCCTCCAATGCTTATACCGAAGGCGACTGGACGGAGCTGCGTCGCAACTTTTTCCCCGGTTATTACTATCAAGTGGCTTCGGTGCCGCTGAGCGAAGACGCCGCGCAGCAGATTCTGCCCGGTGGCCAGGGTTCCTGGGACACCCGGCAGGTGCTCAGCAGCATTCGTCGCGATGCCGAAGGGCGCTTGTTGCTCGGCAGTCTGGGTAATGGCAACCAGAAACCGACCTGGTTCCTGAAAGCCTGGGCCGACCGGGTTCAGCAGCATTACTTTCCGTACCTGAAGCCGGTGGAGTGGGAGTGCACCTGGACCGGTTGCATTGCCTTCACCCCCGATCATTTGATGCGCCTGTTCGAGCCGGCGCCGGGTCTGGTGGCCGTCACCGGTTACAACGGCCGCGGCGTAACCACCGGTACAGTGGTCGGCAAGGCCTTTGCCGATTATTTGTGTAATGGCAATCCTCAAGCCCTGCCGATTCCCTTCGCGCCGATGCAGCCATTGGCGGGTGTGGGGTTGCGAAGCTGTCTGTATGAGGCTGGATTCTCGCTGTATCACGCGGGCCAGTGCCTGCGGATCGTGATCTGATTGTTGAAATATGTTGCGGGAAGCGGCGCTTTTCAGCGAAGCGGCTAGCCTGTAATGGTGCGGGTTGTAGCAGTCCTCGCACCAGCAGTGTGCAGTTCGGTGACGCGGGCTGTTACAGGCTGGTTGCACATCGTTTGGCGCAGCGGTTGCAATGATGGCGCGTGCGGGTTGCGCCTTAAAAAATAAATGGTTTCACCTCCCGCGGTTTAGACGGTTGCACGCCCAATGAAAATGGGCCCGAAACAGTCGAAATAACAACAAGGCAGCGACTTTTTTCAGAATAAAAAACCGATGGCACGGCCCTTGCTCTGAGCTTTTCGGTGAAGAGTTTTTTCAGTGAAGTCGCAGTGCCAACTAAAAAAAACCTAGGAGCACCACCTCATGTCCCAGACGTTTTACAAGAAAGGCTTTCTGGCCCTCGCAGTGGCAGCTGCGTTGGGTGTATCTGCGTTTGCACAGGCTGATGTGAAAATCGGTGTGGCGGGTCCGATGACCGGCGCCAACGCCGCATTTGGCGAACAGTACATGAAGGGTGCGCAGGCAGCCGCTGATGCGGTCAACGCCGCTGGCGGTGTAAACGGGGAAAAAATCGTACTGGTCAAAGGCGATGACGCCTGCGAACCGAAGCAGGCTGTGACGGTCGCCAAGGACCTGACCAACCAGAAAGTCGCTGGCGTAGTCGGTCACTTCTGCTCCTCGTCGACCATACCGGCCTCCGAGATCTACGACGAAGCAGGCATCATTGCGATCACTCCAGGTTCCACCAACCCGGCTGTTACCGAGCGCGGCCTGAGTGCTATGTTCCGTATGTGCGGGCGTGACGACCAGCAAGGCATCGTGGCCGGCGACTACATCGTCGACGTGCTCAAGGGCAAGAAAGTGGTGGTCCTGCACGACAAGGACACCTACGGCCAAGGCCTGGCGGATGCCACCAAGGCCCAGCTGGAAAAACGCGGCGTGAAACCGGTGTTGTATGAAGGCCTGACCCGTGGCGAAAAAGACTTCAGTACCATCGTCACCAAAATCCGCGGCGCGGGTGCCGACGTCGTTTACTTCGGTGGTCTACACCCGGAGGCCGGTCCTCTGGTTCGTCAGTTGCGTGAGCAAGGTCTCAAAGACGTCAAATTCATGTCCGACGATGGCATCGTAACCGACGAGCTGGTCACCACCGCTGGTGGTCCGCAATTCGTCGACGGTGTGCTGATGACCTTTGGTGCCGACCCCCGCATGCTGCCTGACAGCAAGACCGTAGTGGACGAGTTCCGCAAGAAAGGCACCGAGCCTGAAGGCTATACCCTGTACGCCTATGCTTCGGTCCAGGCCCTGGCGGCAGGCTTTAATGGCGCCAAATCCAACAATGGCGAAAAAGCGGCCGAGTGGCTGAAGAAAAATCCGGTCAAAACCGTGATGGGCGAGAAGACCTGGGACGCCAAGGGCGACCTGAAAGTCTCCGACTACGTGGTTTACCAGTGGGACAAGGATGGCAAATACCACCAGCTGGAAAAACAGAAGTAAGGGCTGACGCGATCGCCTGATCTCCAGATCCCTTGTAGGAGCGGGCTTGCCCGCGAAGGCGGACATGCAGACGACAACGTTGTCGAATGTTCAACCGCATTCGCTGGCAAGCCAGCTCCTACGGGGGGCCATGATGGCCTGTGTGATCGCGCCTGACATTGCTCCGACGTAAATCTGTATTTTCCCTAGAAGAAAACCGCACACCCACAGGCGTGCAGGTTCTCATTGCGTGAGATTGCGTTATGGATGGTATTTTCCTGCAGCAACTGGTCAACGGCCTGACCCTCGGGTCGGTCTATGGCCTGATCGCCATCGGCTACACAATGGTCTATGGCATCATCGGCATGATCAACTTCGCCCACGGCGAGGTTTACATGATTTCCGCTTATCTCGCGGCAATCAGTCTGGCTCTGCTGGCATACTTCGGTATTGAATCCTTCCCCCTGCTGATGCTTGGCACACTGGTCTTCACCATCATCATTACGGCGGTGTACGGCTGGGTCATCGAGCGCGTCGCCTACAAACCGCTGCGTAACTCCACCCGATTGGCACCGCTGATCAGCGCCATCGGTATTTCGCTGATCCTGCAAAACTATGCACAGATTTCCCAAGGCGCCCGTCAACAGGGCGTACCGACATTGCTGACCGGTGCATGGCGCGTTGAAGTCGGGACCGGCTTCGTCCAGCTTACCTACACCAAGATCTTCATTCTGATCGCAGCGTTTGTCGGGATGGCCCTGCTGACTTACGTCATCAAGTACACCAAGCTCGGCCGTATGTGCCGCGCCACCCAGCAAGACCGCAAGATGGCTTCGATCCTGGGGATCAACACCGATCGGGTCATTTCCTACGTCTTCATCATCGGTGCCGCAATGGCGGCCCTGGCCGGTGTGCTGATCACCATGAACTACGGCACATTCGATTTCTATGCGGGCTTCATCATTGGCATCAAGGCGTTCACCGCTGCGGTGCTCGGTGGGATTGGCTCGCTGCCCGGTGCGATGCTCGGCGGGATCATTCTCGGGATCTCCGAGTCGCTGTTCTCCGGATTGGTCAACTCGGACTACAAAGACGTCTTCAGCTTCTCGCTGCTCGTTCTCGTTCTGGTCTTTCGGCCCCAAGGCCTGCTCGGCCGTCCTCTTGTGTCGAAGGTGTAAGCGATGTCTTCAACCACTAAAAAAACCATTGATCTCAAAAGAAGCCTGGTTGACGCGATTCTTGCCGGCCTGGTGGCCCTGATTGTGTTCGGCCCGATTGTCGGCGTAGTCCTCGACGGCTACGGCTTCAACCTGGAAGCGACCCGGGTGGCATGGATTGTCGCCATCGTCATGGCCGGCCGCTTTGCCTTGAGCCTGTTCCTGCAAACCCCCAAGGGCCTGAGCATTCTGGAGGGCTTTGAAAGTACCGGCTCGGGGGTTCATGTACTGCCGCCCGATTACAAATCCCGCTTGCGCTGGATCATCCCGCTGATGATCGTCATCGCCGTGGTGTTCCCGTTTTTCTCCAACTCCTACCTGTTGGGCGTGGTCATCCTGGGGCTGATCTATGTGCTGCTGGGCCTGGGGCTGAACATCGTGGTCGGCCTGGCCGGCCTGCTCGACCTGGGTTACGTGGCGTTCTATGCCATCGGTGCCTACGGGCTGGCGCTCGGTTATCAATACCTGGGGCTGGGTTTCTGGACGGTGCTGCCGTTGGCGGCAATCACGGCCGGGTTGGCCGGTTGCATCCTGGGTTTCCCGGTGCTGCGTCTGCACGGTGACTACCTGGCGATCGTGACCCTGGGTTTTGGTGAAATCATCCGGTTGATCCTCAATAACTGGCTATCCCTGACCGGCGGCCCGAACGGTATGGCGGCTCCATTGCCGACCTTCTTCGGCCTCGAGTTCGGCAAAAGGGCGAAGGAGGGCGGTGTCCCGTTCCATGAGTTCTTCGGCATCGCCTATAACCCGGACGTGAAGTACTACTTCATCTATGCGGTGTTGTTCCTGGTGGTTCTGGCCGTCCTGTACATCAAGCACCGCTTGACCCGCATGCCGGTCGGTCGCGCGTGGGAAGCCTTGCGCGAAGACGAAATCGCCTGTCGTTCCATGGGCCTGAATCACGTACTGGTCAAGCTGTCGGCATTCACCATTGGCGCATCGACGGCGGGTCTGGCCGGTGTGTTCTTCGCCACCTATCAGGGTTTCGTCAACCCGACCTCGTTCACCTTCTTCGAATCGGCACTGATCCTCGCCATCGTGGTACTCGGCGGCATGGGCTCGACCATCGGCGTGGTGATTGCGGCGTTCGTGCTGACCGTCGCCCCGGAACTGCTGCGCGGCTTCGCTGAATATCGCGTGCTGCTGTTCGGCATCCTGATGGTGTTGATGATGATTTGGCGACCGCGCGGCCTGATCCGGATCAGCCGTACCGGTGTGACCCCACGTAAAGGAGTGGCGCCATGAGCGAAGAAATCGTTCTCTCGGTCGAAAATCTGATGATGCACTTCGGCGGCATCAAGGCCCTGAATAACGTCAGCCTGCAAGTCAAACGCAACTCGATCTTCGCGTTGATCGGCCCCAATGGCGCGGGCAAGACCACGGTGTTCAACTGCCTGACCGGGTTTTATAAAGCGTCCGGCGGGCACATCGAACTCAATGCCCGTGGGGTGAAAACCGACGTCATTAAAATGCTTGGAGAACCGTTCAAGGCCATCGATTTCGTTTCGCCGAGAAGTTTCCTCGGCCGGCTCCACTACAAGATGTTCGGTGGCACGCACCTGATCAACCGTGCCGGCCTGGCAAGGACTTTCCAGAATATCCGCCTGTTCAGGGAAATGTCGGTATTGGAAAACCTGCTGGTGGCCCAACACATGTGGGTCAACCGCAATCTGCTGTCGGGCATCCTCAACACCAAGGGTTACCGCAAGGCCGAAAGCGATGCGCTGGACCACGCGTTTTATTGGCTGGAAGTGGTGGATCTGGTGGACTGCGCCAACCGCCTGGCCGGTGAGTTGTCCTACGGTCAGCAACGCCGTCTGGAAATCGCCCGGGCCATGTGTACCCGGCCGCAGATCATCTGCCTCGACGAACCGGCCGCCGGCCTCAACCCTCAGGAAACCGAAGCGCTGAGCGCGATGATCCGGCTGCTGCGTGACGAGCATGATCTGACCGTGGTGCTGATTGAACACGACATGGGCATGGTAATGAGTATTTCCGATCACATCGTGGTGCTGGACCACGGCGTTGTCATCGCTGAGGGCGGGCCTGAAGCGATTCGACACGATCCGAAAGTGATTGCCGCCTACCTGGGCGCCGAAGAAGAGGAAGTGGTATGAGTGCACCCATCCTCGAACTCAAGAATCTGGACGTATTCTATGGGCCGATTCAGGCCCTGAAGAAAGTCTCGTTGCACATCAATGAAGGTGAAACCGTCAGCCTGATCGGCTCCAACGGTGCCGGCAAATCGACCCTGCTGATGTCGATCTTCGGCCAGCCGCGAGCGGCTGACGGGCAAATCATCTATCAGGGTGTGGATATCACTCACAAGTCGTCCCACTACATTGCGTCCAACGGTATTGCTCAATCGCCGGAAGGCCGGCGGGTGTTCCCTGACATGACCGTCGAGGAAAACCTGTTGATGGGTACGATTCCAATCGGTGACAAGTACGCCAAGGAAGACATGCAGCGCATGTTCGAGTTGTTTCCACGGCTCGAAGAGCGGCGTACCCAACGCGCCATGACCATGTCGGGTGGCGAGCAACAAATGCTCGCCATCGCCCGGGCGCTCATGAGCCGGCCAAAGCTCTTACTGCTCGATGAGCCGAGCCTGGGGCTGGCACCGATTGTGGTGAAACAGATCTTCGCGACCCTACGGGAGCTGGCCAGCACCGGCATGACCATCTTCCTGGTGGAACAGAATGCCAACCACGCCCTCAAGCTGTCTGACCGGGCGTACGTGATGGTCAACGGCGAGATCCGCCTCAGCGGCACCGGCAAAGAGCTACTGGTGAACGATGAGGTGCGTAACGCCTACCTCGGCGGCCACTGAGTTCTGCCTTGCAACAAAAAGCCCCGACGAGCAATCGCCGGGGCTTTTTTGCATCTCTAAAACACCACCAACCCTGTAGGAGCGGGCTTGCCCGCGATGACGGCGGCACATCCAATATCCCCGGGATTGACCCACCGCAATCGCGGGCAAGCCCGCTCCTACAGGGACCGCCGGCAAATTGTGGAAAACAATATTCATGACCTCTCGAAGCGCGACATAAAGCCGCTGCAAACTGCTGTTTTGTCACGGTTTTGACTTGTCCCCGTTTGCTGTGGAGCTGGCTGTGAATAACGTGGGAGTAGCTGGCTGCAAGCCTTTGAATCCGTGGCTTGCAGAGGTGTGGTTGTTTTTTGATCAGGCGTTTTTCCTGGACCTCAAGCCGGCGTTGTCAACCTTTTTGTTCGGGGTGAACCCTGTATAGATGGAGGTGGACAAGCCTGTGGATAAGTCTGTGATTAAACTCTGGAAAGAGTCGGCTGAGGGCCGTAGTTACTGGCTTGGCGCCATCGTCGGTTTAACCGCCCGGTCGTGCAAATTGCCCGGGGCTACACAGCAGATACCCAAGGGTCAAGCAAAAAACTTTCCAATCTGCCCGCAAAGCCTTGTGGATAGCGGCTTGCAGCTTTTGCACTTGCCCCCGGAAACTGTGGACCGGCCTGTGGATAAGGTGCGTGTACATGGCTGCAAGGCACAGTGCATATGGCGTTGCTGGTGTTGATCGTTTTTTGTACGTTTTTGCGATGGTTGCCGCTGTGGACAAGGCCGGGCATGCTGGCAACTGATTTTCTATTCCAAGGGCTGTCATCAGCCGAAGCAAGGAGAACACGATGTCCAACACCCTGTTTATTACCGGCGCAACTTCCGGTTTCGGTGAAGCCTGTGCCCGTCGTTTTGCCGAAGCCGGCTGGAAACTGGTTCTGACAGGTCGTCGTGAAGAACGCCTCAATGCCCTGTGCGCCGAATTGTCGAAGCAGACCGAGGTCCATGGGCTGGTACTCGACGTACGGGATCGCAAGGCCATGGAGGAGGCGATTGCCAGCTTGCCGCCATCCTTCGCCAAGCTGCGCGGGCTGATCAACAACGCCGGCCTGGCCTTGGGCGTGGACCCGGCCCCCAAGTGCGATCTTGATGATTGGGACACCATGGTCGATACCAACATCAAAGGCCTGATGTACAGCACTCGCTTGTTGTTACCGCGTTTGATCGCCCACGGTCGTGGCGCCAGCATCGTCAACCTCGGCTCCATCGCCGGCAACTACCCGTACCCGGGCAGCCACGTGTATGGCGCGAGCAAGGCGTTCGTCAAACAGTTCTCTCTGAACCTGCGTTGCGACCTGCAAGGTACGGGCGTGCGGGTCAGCAACATCGAGCCGGGCCTGTGCGAGAGCGAGTTCTCGCTGGTGCGTTTCGCCGGTGACCAGGAGCGTTACAACGCCACCTACGCAGGCGCCGAGCCGATCCAGCCACAAGACATCGCCGAGACCATTTTCTGGGTACTCAACGCGCCGGCCCACATCAACATCAACAGCCTTGAATTGATGCCGGTGAGCCAGACCTGGAGCGGGTTTGCCATTGAGCGTAAGAGTGACAAGGCGTAAGAACGAGTAATGGCCATTCGCGGGCAAGCCTGTTGTGGTCCAGTTTTTTTGGACCGCTCTGTAGGAGTATTAGGCCGCCCGCTCTTCAAAAAGGGCTGGCGGCAGGTTATTCGAGGCTGTGTGGCAACGGCGATGGTTGTAATGCCAGACAAAGTCCATCACATCCTTCTCCGCCTCGAAATGATTTTGGTAACCGTTTTCGGGCATCCAATCATGTTTCAGCGTTCTGAAATAACGCTCTACTACCGCATTGTCCCAGCAGTTACCGCGACGGCTCATACTCTGGACGATCCGGCTTTCTGCCAGGCATGCAACAAATCGGTCGGCGGTGTACTGACAGCCCTGATCTGAGTGAAATAACAGCTCAGGCATCGGGCGACGTAGCGCTACTGCCAGCCGAAGCGCTTTGATAGATAGCTCGGTGTCGGCAGTTCTTGAGCAAGCCCATCCCACGATTCTGCGCGAAAACAGGTCCATCACCACCGCCAGATACAACCAGCTATCCCTTACTTTGATGTAGGTG